>DLRL01000023.1:9855-45339 GCA_002501085.1 Gemmatimonadales bacterium UBA7889 | reverse complement strand
GAAGCATGGCCGACGGATAGCACGAAACGGTCTCGATCAAGCCAAAGTGGATCAGATGGGTTGTGACGTAGATGCTTGTGGAATAGCACGTAACCAACAGGTGCAAGCGCCATCGGAGTCCCAGGGTGTCCCGAGTTGGCTTGCTGAACCGCATCCATAGACAGGATGCGGATTGCATCTACCGCCTGCTGTTTGATGTCGGTCATCAGACCACGAAGTTCACGAGACGTCCAGGAACGTGAACGATTCTCCGTTCTTCAACACCATCTAGATAACGGGCCACATTCTCCTCCTCACGGGCTGCGATAATCACATCGTCTTCAGCAGCATCCTGGGGGACACTGATGGTACCTCTGAGTTTGCCGTTCACTTGAACTGCAACACTAACTTGACTCTCGATAATCTTGGATTCATCGAAAGAAGGCCAATTAGAGCCTTCGAAGATGCTCTTTTCATGCCCGAAGTGTTCCCAGACTTCCTCTGCAAGGTGTGGCGCGAAGGGAGCGATCATCGCGATAAGCGGTTCCACTTCGGTACGAGTGGCTTGCCGTCCCCCAGATCGGATTGTGTTCAAACATTCCATCATCGCTGCTATCGATGTGTTGTAGCCGAGCTCTGGGAGCTGTTCGGTCACTTGCTTGACTGTCTGGTGTACCTTCCGCTCCACATTAGGATCAGGGGCGCCTTCATTTGCGTTCAACGCAGTGTCCCAAAGTCGATGCAGGAAGCCATAGGGACCCTGGATCCCCTCCGTTCTGTAGTCGCCACCTTCCTCAAATGGTCCTAGAAACATGAGGTAAATCCGGAATGCGTCAGCTCCAAATTCCTCAATAATCGGGTCGGGGATAATCACATTTCCCCGGCTCTTCGACATTTTCGCGCCTTCAGCAATGATTAGCCCATGCGCACGGAAGACTTCATATGGCTCCTCAAAATCTAGATAGCCTAGATCTTTCAGTACCATTGTAAGAAAGCGTGAGTACAGTAAGTGGAGCACTGCATGCTCATTTCCGCCGATATACGCATCAACTGGCAGCCAGCGTTTGGTGATCTCGGGGTCGAATGGTGTGTCCTCAAAGTCAGTCGACGGATACCGCAGAAAGTACCATCCCGAATCCAGGAAAGTATCAGATACATCAGTTTCTCGTCGTGCTTCTCCTCCGCACTCAGGACATGTGGTTTGATACCATTCCTCGACGCGGGCTAGTGGGCTCACGCCCGAGTCATCCGGTTTAAAGTCCTCCACCCGAGGTAGAATTACGGGTAGATCCTCTTCAGGAACTGGAACGGAACCACAGTTATCACAGTGGATGATAGGGATGGGTGGTCCCCAGTAGCGCTGTCGAGAGATACACCAATCGTGCAGACGGAAGTTGACTGTGCCCTCACCCCATCCGTTCCCTTCTACCCATTCGGTGAGCACTCTAACGGAGTCAGAAATGTCCGTTTCATCAAACTCACCAGAGTTCACAAGGCAACCTGGGCCGATATACGCTTCTGATAATGGTGTGTCTGCGCTTTCTGTTGGTCCTGCCACGACCCGCTTTATGGGAAGATCAAAGGCAGTGGCAAACTCAAAATCCCGCTGATCATGACCGGGCACCGCCATAATTGCACCGGTTCCGTAATCCATCAGAACGTAGTCAGCAATCCAGATCGGGATTTGCTCTCCAGTTGCAGGGTTTGCGCAGAAACCGCCCGTGAAAGCGCCAGTCTTGGATTTGTCGGTTTTTTGCCGTGTGACTAGATCACTTTTCCTTGCTTCTTCCCTGTACTCGGAAACGGATTGGAGGTACTCGTCATCTGTCACTTTATCTACCAGAGGGTGCTCGGGAGAGAGAACCATATAAGTAGCGCCAAAAATTGTATCTGGGCGAGTCGTGTAGACTTCAATGTTATGTCCCGTGCTATGGCCATCCGGGTGGACAACAGAAAAATTGAGTCGTGCACCTTCGCTTCGCCCGATCCAGTTACTTTGGGCTTTCAAAGTGGTTTCCGACCAATTGATGAAGGCAAGGTTGTCGAGCAGGCGTTGCGCGTAGTCCGTGATTTTAAAGAACCACTGCTTGATCTCTCGTTGTTCTACCGGGGTGGTACAGCGCTCGCAGGCTCCTGTGATAACCTGTTCATTCGCAAGCACAGTCATACATGAGGGACACCAGTTAACAGGGGCCTTCTTTTGTTCCGCAAGCCCGGCATCAAAGAGTTTAAGGAAGACCCACTGGGTCCACCTGTAGTAAGATGGATCAGTCGTATCTAGAGAATGTGTCCAGTCAAACATTCCACCTATACGCCTGAGTTGCCGGGTGAAGTTCTCGACATTTGCTGGTATCAAGTCCATCGGGTGTGTACCGATCTTCAAAGCGAAGTTCTCGGAGTGAATTCCAAAGGCATCGAAGCCCATTGGCTCGAAGACGGTCCGACCTTGCATACGCAGGAATCGTCCATGTACATCTGCGCCCGTAAATGCGTAGATGTTGCCCACGTGGAGCCCCTCAGCTGAGGGGTACGGGAACATCATGAGTTGGTAATACGGGTCCGTGGCGGACTTGAGTTGCTCCAACGTCAAGGAGTTCGTGCCGCGCTCCTCCCAGTTGCGCTGCCACTTCCCCTCAACGGCGGAGGGGTTATAGCTGTCCCTCTCTTGGTTTGACATAGCGTGCCGAAGATTCGATGACGTGGCTCATATCATGTGTATGAGCCCTCTGAGTATTGGAAAGGCACGTCAACCTACATGAGCCGGCTAAGTCACAGAAGGGCGGAATATCGAATTATGGCTATCTTTTTTGGCTCATGTTTCTAAAACCAGCATTTAGAAGATTCGATGATTGGATAGTTGATGGATAACCAAAGAAAAAAAATCTCGGGTGCGAGCTTGCGGCATGCGTTTGAAGAGATCATCTGGCCGAGGAGAAAACTCATCTTCGCGGGCCTTTTCCTGATAGTTCTAAACCGCGTGAGTGGCCTCGTCTTGCCCGCGTCAACCAAATACCTGGTCGATAACGCCATAGTAGAGGGCGATATAGATACGCTTTGGCTGATACTCGGTGCAGTCAGCTTGGCAGTGGTAATCCAGGCTATAACCTCATACGCTTTAACGATGCTGCTCTCGGTCGAGGCTCAGCATCTGATTGCCAGCCTGCGCTCCCAGGTCCAGAAGCATGTTCTCCGACTTCCGGTACGAATCTTTGACAATACGAAGTCTGGAGAACTGGTCTCACGAATCATGGATGATGTTGAGGGTGTGCGAAACTTGGTCGGGACTGGTTTGGTTCAGCTTGTCGGAGGAGCCATTACCGCCATCGTTGCTTTCGTGTTTTTGGTGCTTATTGACCCGGTTATGACGCTACTAGCGCTTTGTCCCCTTGGGGCCTTTGCGTTTGTCTCATTCAGAGCGCTTAAGACGCTAAGGCCGGCATTTCGGGAACGTGGTCAAATCAGAGCTGAGGTGACGGGAAGGCTTACCGAAACGCTAGGTGGCATACGTGTGATCAAGGGATTCCATGCCATTGAGAAGGAAGGCCAAATCTTCCACGCGGGTGTGTTGCGGATCTTTGAGAACGTAAAGACGACACTTACCACCCAGAGCATGCTCACGAGTATGGGCACTTTTATTCTCGGTCTAGCAAGTGTGCTAGTTATGGGGTATGGCGGCTTCCTGATTGTTCAAGGTTCTTTAACAATCGGAGAACTTTTCTCGTTCACGCTTTTTCTGGGATTCCTGCTTGCTCCGATTGTACAGTTCGCGAACATAGGCACTCAGATGACTGAAGCATTTGCTGGGCTTGACCGTACCTCAGAGCTCTTGAGCTGGCCGAGAGAAGACGACGATCCAGATCGCACAGTCGTCATGCCGGAAATCGACGGACATATGTCGTTCGAAGATGTCTATTTCCAGTACGAAGCGGACAAGCCAGTTCTCAAGGGAATCACATTCTCTGCGACCCCAGGGACGGTTATCGCGCTTGTCGGAAGCTCTGGCTCGGGGAAAACGACGCTGGCTGGATTAGCTGCGACATTTCTTGAGCCAGACCGCGGAAGAGTTTTAGTGGACGGTATCGATCTTCGCGAGGTCAAACTCGCAAGCTATCGGGACCAGCTCGGTCTTGTACTACAAGACGACTTCCTGTTCGATGGGACAATCCGAGAGAACCTACTTTTCGCACGACCTGAAGCAGCAGAACATGAGATCCAAGAGGCAGCAGAGCAGGCGTATGTGACCGAATTCACCACTCGCTTCCCAGATGGACTCAATACGGTGATCGGTGAGAGGGGAGTGAAGTTGTCGGGTGGTCAGCGGCAGAGAGTGACTATCGCTCGTGCGATCCTCGCAAACCCAAGGATCTTGCTACTTGATGAGGCGACTTCAAGCCTCGACACGGAAAGCGAATCGCTGATCCAGAAGAGTCTTAATCACCTGCTTCAGGGTCGTACGACCGTGGTAATTGCACACAGGCTCTCGACGATTCAGCGTGCTGATCTCATCCTGGTCATTGAAGATGGAGAGATCGTTGAGCACGGACGCCATGATCAATTGATAGACAGTCATGGCCGCTACCACCAACTCTACACACTACAGGCCAGGATTTAGGGCGTACCTTCTGGTAACAGGTCGAACGGATCTAGAACCGTGTCCTTCGTGGTTTGCAACTCCACAAGTAATCCAGCCAGGTCACCACCTCGCTCCTCTAGCAACCGGGCGAAGTCTGGCAGCCGATGGTAATACCGGATCCGTGAGAGCAGTGTAGCATTGTTCAATGGGGTTTCCCGGAAGCCTCGGAACGTCACTGACTCAAATGTCGGAGCTATTTCATTATCAAAGCGCGTGAGTGCCTGGGTGAAGATTATTTCTCTACCAGACACTTTGTCATCATGAGAGAGTCCCAGATCTCCGTATATCCCCTCAAGCTCAACCATCATAGAATCGACAAAGACCGAAAAGCGCTGATAATCGCGCCAACGAGCCTGTGCACGGAGGCACTTAGAGGTGTCTGGACCACCTCCATCACGTGTGCAGAAGAACTGTGCGGCACCAACTCGGCCCACAAAAGTGGCGAAGCTCTCATTAAATGTTACCTGTCCTGGAATGAAGAGGTATTGATGAGATAGCTCATGAAGGACCGTTTCAACCACTTCCACATCATCCGCCCGGAGCACCGTTGAGAGAATTGGGTCACTGAACCAACCCAAAGTGCTAAACGCAGCTGTAGGTCGAAGATAAGTATCGAAACCCTGCTGCTTGAGTTTTCCTTCTTCATCCTGTGCGTCGTCTAGAGAGAAGAATCCTTTGTAGGGCACCCGCCCAATAATTGGGAACCACCACGTTTTCGACTCTAGCCGGTCCTTGTGGGCTGCAGACACAACTAGCGCGAGTGTGTCCTGATCGAGTTGAGTGAATGTCCTGTAGGCATCACCCACCTCGATCCCCAACTCATTTGTTGCAAAGCGGCGTGCTTCGAGCACGAACGAGAGTTTGCCTCGCGTTTCAGAATCGATACTGGGGTCACCTAGAATTTCAACGATGTCCTGACGAGCACGCAGAATTCTAAGCTCAGCGAGCCCCGCTTTCACCACATAGATGGGGGAGCATCCCCCGATGCAGATCAGCGCCATTATGAGGGCAGCTCTAATCCAACTACTTCTTCGAGTCGAGTAGTCTGCTTTGGCTGGCATGTTAAAGCAGTTTGTCGTCAACATACGATCGAGCATCTGGATTCACCGCAATACGCAGTTCCACTAGATCTACATCTACTGCAATATCTAACGGAAGCTGTGTGGCTACGGACTCGAGTGCTGTTTTTGCGTTGTCTGCCTGAACGGTGAATGTATGGTACCGTTGCTGGCGCCCACCGTAGCGGACAGTAACCTGGAATTTCATCATTCGAATCTACCGGTGATTCGCGGACCCATCTATCCTAACAGATGCTTCAAGGGAGAATTCTTTACCGTTTCTTGGTTGGTGTGGCTCGCTTTACAGCACCAATTCTTGCGACTGGAACTGGAAAGATCTCTCGTGGACTTGAGGGAAAACTTGTTGCGCACAAAGTATTGGCGAAATGGGGCGAAGAGAAACGTGATCCGCACCGGCCCACAGTATGGGTTCACGCCCCTTCAGTTGGAGAAAGCCTTCAAGCATGCGCGGTGATTGAGGCACTCCGAACGAGGTTTCCTGGGGTTCAGGTCGTTTTCACACACTTTTCCCCATCAGCTGCTGTATTCGCAGGTCGGATGCCCGTAGAAGTATCTGCTTATCTTCCCTGGGACCTAAGAGAGATAACTGGGAGAGTCCTAGAAGCGGTTCAGCCCGACCTGCTGATATTTAGCAAGACAGAGGTTTGGCCAGTTTTGGTTGATGAAGCCCAGAAGAGATCTATACCTGTGGCATTGGTCGGAGGGAGCGTTCCTTCTAATGCGGGGCGGCTCCGCCAACCAATGCGCACCTTTCTGAGGACAACGTGGCAGAGGCTTGCTGTGGCATGTGCAATAGCGGATGCTGATGCACATCGGCTACAGAACCTAGGTGTGTTCCCTGGAGTGATATCTGTAACAGGAGACCCTGCCGTTGACGCAGTAGCGCAAAGGGTTTCGGATGTTGATGCAACCGCTGCCTACTTAGCGCCTTTCCACTCTGATCACCGGCCTACTGTCATCGCTGGTTCTACATGGAGTGCAGACTTGAAAAGATTGCTGGTAGCACTGGAGATTATAAGAGGGGTAGTGGGTGAAATCCGAGTAGTAATTGCTCCCCATGAACCGAGTGAACTCAGGGTTACCAATCTCCGTGAATGGCTAGAGAAAAAAAGTTGGTCGACTCGAACTCTGGAAGAGGTTGAGTCGAGTGCTTCAGTTAACGGTGTGGATGCGGTCATCGTTGATCGTGTGGGAGTCCTGCCGGACCTATATACCGTCGGTCATGTAGGGTACGTTGGAGGAGGATTCCATAGGGCTGGTGTCCATTCCGTCATTGAGCCTGCCGCTGCCCAACTTCCAGTAATTTTCGGGCCTCACTACAGGAATAGCTCAGCAGCGATAGACCTTCTCAAAGAGGGAGCTGCGAAAGTAGTTACTGATGCAGAGGGGTTAGCCGATAGCCTTTTGGGCTGGCTGGAGGATACTAATGAGCATGGCGACGCGGCGAACCGGGCATTCGGCTATATTCAAACACACCGCGGTGGGGCTGAGCGCACCGTTGACGCCCTCGCCCATCTCTTAGGGCCTTAGTGCTATGAATGACAATGTAGTTGTGCCTGAGATTACGCCGGATGAGTTAAACGCGCGATTTGAACTAGGACATGCACCAGTGCTAGTGGATGTTAGAGAGCTGTTTGAGCGCGAAATCGTAGATTTGCCTCAGCATGGCCAACTCTCTATACCGACTGGTGAGTTTATAGAGCGAATGGGGGAGCTAGATCCTGCCAAGGAGGTTGTGGTGTACTGCCGGAGCGGAGGGCGTAGTGAGCAGGTGGTGAGATATTTAATGCAGAATGGGTTTGAACAGGTTTTGAACCTGCGGGGTGGGATTCTCGGATGGCGCCAAGAGGTTGATCCATCCCTGCCTACCTACTAGCAGTTCATATGCTTCGGTATCCAGGGCTTATATTCGCGACTCTCACCCTCTTCGCATGCAAAGCCGGACCATCCGGTTCCGAGCGATCTGAGGGCCCAATCCGGAGCGGATCAGACTCCTCCGATCTTGTTACGCTGCTGATATCATCAACCGAAGAAGAGATTGATGATGGATTGGCCAACATAGGTGAAGAACTATCGGCTAATCCAGGGGTGCAGACACCAGTGCTCGGCGAGCCAGAGATTCACTTAACCGATGAAAAAAGTGGTGTGCGGTTCACCCGTCCTCCCGCCGTTAGGGGTCTGTATGTGAATGCATGGGCTGCTGGTTCTAGAACTCGGATGGATGCACTCATAGATGTTGCTCAACGTACAGAGATCAATGCCTTCGTAATCGATATAAAGGACGCTTCCGGGTACGTTAGCCACAGTACCAAAGTTGAATTCGCGCATGAGGTCGGAGCGACTGAGGAAATCAGGATTCGCGACCTGTCCGGACTACTAACGAGACTGGAACAGGAACAGATTTATCCCATAGCCCGCATCGTGATTGTCAAAGACCCTATTGTCGGAGTCTCCCGTCCGGATCTCGCTGTTCAAGATTCTGCGGGTGGGGTCTGGATTGACAGTAAGGGCATAGTCTGGCTGAACCCATATAACCGCGAAGTATGGGACTATCATGTGGGCTTGGCGCGGGAAGTAGCTCAAATGGGTTTCCCGGAAATCCAGTGGGATTACGTGCGTTTCCCAGATGCTCCAGCGGAGGAACGCCAGCGAGCGGTATATCCTGGCTCAGATGAGCTTAGTAAGACGGAAGCTATTCGTAGCTTTCTGAGTTACTCACGGGAGGAGTTGGCAAGTTTGGGTGTCAGGGTAACCGCTGATGTTTTTGGACTCACAACGTCGGCTTCACTCGATGTGGGCATCGGGCAGTTGTGGGAATCTTTCATAGACGTTGTGGACGCAGCGTTGCCGATGGTATATCCGAGCCACTATTGGTCAGGGAGTTTCGGCATCGATACACCAAACGCGTATCCGTACGAAATCGTCAATAGTGCTTTAGCAGATGCGCTTCGCCGCTCATCCCAAGTTCAAGGAGCAGGGCGCACGATACCGTGGTTGCAGGACTTTACGCTTGGAGATCCCCCATACGGCTCCCCTGAGGTACGCGCTCAAATTCAAGCGGCACATGATGCTGGCATCAATGAGTGGGTTCTATGGAATCCAGGAAGCCGCTACACAGAAAGTGCACTGGAACCAATCGGAGGGTTTCGAGACGAGCCTGTGGTGCGTGTGGGTAATACTCTCATCCCCGTTTCGCTCAGATGGGAGTTGTTAGACACTACCATGGTCTTGCCTGACACCCTCGGCAGACGCTGACCTCAGGTGAGATATTTCTGCGGAGTAGGCCAAGAATAAGACGCCGAGCCTTTCGGGGGAGCTAACCAACAGTAGAGGCGAACTGGAGCTCGTGAAGCCGCGCGTAGATACCATCAAAAGCGAGAAGGTCTTCGTGGGTGCCCTCTTCGTGGAGCTTCCCCTTGTGGAGCACCAGGATACGATCGGCATTTTGCACTGTTGAAAGACGGTGTGCGATTACTAATGACGTGCGATTCTTGAGTAATTCTTCGGTAGCTGACTCAATTTTTTCTTCAATCTCTGAGTCCACAGAGCTTGTTGCTTCGTCAAGCACGAGGATATCCGGATCAAAGGCGAGTGCGCGTGCAAAACTTACAAGCTGTCGTTCGCCAACAGAAAGGCCGGATCCACGCTCTCCAACTGACTGGTTATATCCGTCAGCGAGACGCTCTATAAACCGTGATGCCCCAATTCTTTTAGCTGCACCACGGATAGCATCGTTGGAGATCTCTGGTGAACCCAGTCGAATGTTATAGCTCACATCTTGGCTAAAGAGGAAAACGTCTTGGAGCACGAGGCCAATGCGCGTGCGTATATCTTGAAGTTTCATGCGCTGTATCGGGATACCATCAAGTAAGATCTGTCCGCGGCCAGCGTCATAAAAGCGCATCAGAAGGTTAACGACTGTAGTTTTTCCGACTCCGGTATGTCCCACAATCGCGACTTTCTCACCAGGATTGACGGTAAAGTTTAGGCCCTCCAGGATCCAGTCAGGTTTTCCGTCCCGGTTTTTGCCATATGCAAACCAAACATCCTGGAATTCAATCCGGCCGTGGGTTGTAGCCAGCAGTGCAACTGCGTTTTCTGGATCCTCAATGATGTTTTCTTCATCAAGAAGCTTGAAAATTCGCTCGGAGGATGCCATCGCGCCTTGCAGCAAGTTGTACTTTTCGGAGAGATCCTGTATCGGTCTGAAGAAGCGCCGCGCGTACTGGAGAAATGCTGCAAGAACGCCAACTGTGATTGCACCGTCTAGAGTTCTTAGCCCTCCGTACCAGATGATCAGTGCAAGAGCGAATGCAGTGAAAAATTGAATAATCGGGAAAAAGAGGGCGTAGTAGGTGATCGAACGGAGGTGAGCATCCAGATAAGATTGGTTGAGCTCAGCATGAAGATTGGCCTGTTGCTCTTCATGGTTAAACAGTTGGACAACGCGAATTCCTGTGAATCTCTCATGAATGAAGGCGTTGAGTCTCGCTACCCGGCCTCTTATGTCTCGGTATGCGGTTCGGATTCTTGCACGAAATAAAAACGCCACGAGAAAAACGAAGGGAAGGACACTGAAGGAGACTAGCGCGAGCCTCCAATTCATATTCAGCATCGCGGCGACTATGAAGCCTAATGTGAACACATCGCCAAAAACGGTGACGAGGCCCGAACTAAATAACTCATTCAGCGTTTCCACGTCATTCGTGATCCGAGTCATCAGTCTGCCAACCGGATGTCTATCGTAGAATCGGAGGTCCATCCGTTGGAATTTTCGAAAAATCTCGGTGCGCAGATCATACATTACTGACTGGCCAAGCCATGTTGTAATTACACCCTGCACGTAGGTAAGTATGGACCCTAGTAAAACCGCAGTGATGTATCCTCCTGCCAGGAGGGCAACGAAATTTCTGTCTCGGCTCGGGATCGCCTCATCAATGATGACCTGTGTTAACCAAGGTCCGACGACCTGAGTTGCGGACGCAAGAATCAGCACTACGACTGCTATTGCGACCCGCCACTGGTAAGGCTTCAGATACCGGAGTAGGCGCTTCATTAGACGCGCGTCGTAAGCTTTGCCGAAGACCTCTTCGTCGAGTGTATTCAATTCGGCCATCGATACCCGGAGTTGGGGGACGGTGCCGTGGGTACCCGAACTTTAGGCCAGTAGATCCCTGGAGCCTTAGCGCCTAGGTCCTCCCAGAGGTCTCTGGAGGTGATATCGTTGAGTATGAGAGATCCGATCCGAATTCGCGGAGCACGACAGCACAATCTCAAGAACATTGACCTCGATTTACCGAGGCGGTGTCTGACTGTCATCACTGGCCCATCGGGTTCCGGTAAGAGTTCACTGGCACTCGATACATTGTTTGCCGAGGGTCAGCGGCGATATGTGGAGTCATTGTCGACTTATGCAAAGCAATTCCTTGAGCGCATGGAGAAGCCGCACGTAGATGCTGTGGAAGGTATTTCCCCTGCGGTAGCGATTGAGCAAAAAAACCCCACAAAGTCGAGCCGTTCAACAGTGGGAACCGCTACGGAGGTTTATGACTATCTCCGGTTGCTCTGGTCCCGGGTCGGGCACACGCACTGTCCTGAGTGTGATCGACGGGTACGTCCGGACACCGTAAGTGAGGCGGTGGATCAGGTGCTCTCTCTTCCTGAAGGAACGCGTATCCAAGTCTGTTTTCCGCTTCCAAGAAGCAGTGAAGTGACACATGAGGCTATCGTGTCAAACCTGCGGGCGATGGGATTTCTTCGGCTTGTCGCGGATGGTGTGGCACTTGACCTGTCTAGCCCTGAAGTTGCAGAGACTAAAGGGTTGGATGTGGATCTTAGCACGGCATCCGAACTCCTGGTTGTGGTTGACCGTCTCAAAGTTCAATTAAGCCTAAGGGATCGCCTAGCCGACTCTCTCGGAACCTGTTTTGTGGAGGGAGATGGAGAGGCAATTGTGGTGGCTGTGATCAAGACACAAGAGAGGCGTTTGCTTTTTACTGAACGGTTCCGCTGTCCAGACCATCCGCAGGTCACGTTTACTGACCCATCACCACAACTATTCTCTTTCAATAACCCTTACGGCACTTGTCAGCTTTGCACGGGTTTCGGGGCCACGCTCGACTATGATGTGGACTTGGTCGTACCGAGCGAGGAAGTCTCCCTAGCGGATGGTGCAGTCGATCCATGGGCCAAGCCACGATACCGTCGCGAACGAGAGAAATTGAAAACATTCGCGATCGATGAGGGTGTTTCGATCTACTCACCCTGGGAAGAGCTTTCAGAAGAATTTCGTAACAAGGTCATGTTTGGGACAAAAGGCTTCCGAGGGGTGATCCCATTCTTGGTCTCGAAAGAGAAGAAACGTTACAAGCAGTACATCCGTGTTTTCCTGCGCCAATATCAGAGCCCGAACGTCTGTCGATCCTGTAGTGGCTCGAGAATTCGAACAGAAGCTCTATGGGTGCGAGTTGGAGGTTGTCCAATCTCTCAAGTTTCTGCTCTCCCATTAGAGGAGCTTGCCCCATGGCTTGACGGTCTTCAGCTGTCGAAGATGGAAGAGCAGGTTGCTGAGACAATCCTGCGGGAACTGAAGTCACGTGTTGCATTCCTCTGTGATGTCGGCTTGGGATACCTTGCCTTAGCAAGGCAGACCCGAACGCTTTCGGGTGGAGAGGCTCAGCGGATCAATCTCGCGAACTCTCTGGGTGCCGCTCTGGTTGAAACTCTCTATATCCTTGATGAGCCTACTATTGGGCTGCACCCAAAGGACACAAGTGCTCTTCTTGATCTAATCAAACGTCTTCGTAATGCTGGCAACACGGTTGTTGTGGTTGAGCACGATACTCAAGCTATCCGGTCTGCAGATCATATTGTGGAGCTTGGACCAGCATCAGGTGAGCAGGGAGGCGAGGTCGTCTTTGAGGGCCCACCTGATGAACTCGAGACAAAGGACACCTCAACCGGCCGATACATATCAGGGCGCTCTAGTGGCCCGTCGCCGCAGACCAGACGTCGGGTTAACGGTGCCTCTCTTTTTCTGAAAGGAGCACGACTTCACAACTTGAAAGGGATTGATGTCGAAATTCCTTTGGGTACCCTGACAGCTGTCACGGGTGTGTCAGGTTCGGGAAAGTCGACTCTGGTGCATGACGTACTGTACAGGGCAGCAGAGCGGGAGCTGGGTGGCGTGAGTTCCGTGAAAGAACACCTGGGTGAAGTCACGGGTGAATATTCAGAACTGAAAGGGCTTACAGGGTTGGAGGACGTGGTCCTTGTAGACCAATCTCCGATCGGCCGGACACCTCGCTCTAATCCTGCAACGTATATCAAAGCGTGGGAGCATATCCGTAAATTGTTCGCCTCCAACCACCTAGCTAGAGAGCGCGGTTATGGACCGGGACATTTCAGCTTTAACGTAAGCGGTGGGAGATGTGAAGCGTGCAAAGGCGCTGGCCAGGTAAAGATCGAAATGGTCTTCATGGCCGACGTATATGTTGGGTGTGATACCTGTGGTGGAGCTCGCTATAACCGTGAATTGCTTGAAGTACGGATCCGTGGCAAGAATGTATCGGAGATACTCGAGCTAACTGTGACCGAGGCAATTCGTTTTTTCATTCGTGAGCGGAAATTAGGACAGAAGCTTTGGCAGCTAGAACAAGTGGGACTCGGGTATCTGCGCTTGGGGCAAGCTGCGACAACACTCTCAGGCGGTGAGGCTCAGCGCCTGAAAATTGCTCGAGAGTTTACGAGTGCCGCGGGCAAAAGGGGCAGGAAGTTATATATACTCGATGAACCAACCACTGGGCTTTCAGGAGAAGATGTAGCGAAGCTGCTAGAAGTGTTGGACAGACTAGTAAGTGGTGGTAACACTGTTGTGGTTATCGAGCACAACCTAGATGTGGTCAGCGCCGCAGATTGGGTCATCGATTTAGGTCCGGGTGCTGGTGCTCGGGGTGGTGAGGTTGTGGCGATGGGGACACCAGAGAGGGTAGCGAAAGTCCCTGAGAGCGTCACTGGACACTATCTGGTGGATTTGCTCAGTTAGGCGACCTGTATTCCTCAAAAGAGTCAAACTTTCACGCACTGCGTACTAGTGGCTTCCTAGAATCCTTACATATGCCAGCACCACCTCCGATTTCCGTGTTACTTCCTGTGCGAAATGGAGCAGAATACCTACCCGAGGCGATTGCCTCTATTGAGGCTCAAACCTATAGCAAATACGAGGTTATCGCTGTTGATGACGGGTCCTCAGATGATTCCTGGTTTGTGCTTCAAGAGTGGGCGGGCCGAGACGAGCGTGTAAAGGTATTCCGACAGGGGCCGGACGGGATTGTACCAGCACTCGAGTTTGCACGCAGTGAAGCTACTGGATGTTATCTGGCAAGGATGGATGCAGATGACATTGCTGGGCCCACTCGTTTTGAATTACAGCTTCAACTAATGGAGTCAGATAGCTCTCTGGCGGTTTGTGGATGTGCGATAGAGTACTTTCCTCTAGAGAAGGTTCGGGATGGTGCATTGCGCTACCAGACTTGGCTGAATGCACCGGCCACACCCGAGGAAATCGAAAAGGAAATTTTTGTTGAATGCCCATTACCACACCCTGCATTTTTCATGCGCGGGGATGCCATTGAAGAAGTAGGGGGGTATCGGGATCTAGGTTGGCCTGAAGACTACGATCTTCTACTCAGGGTTTGGCGTTCAGGTGGACGCCTGGGAAAAGTGTCTCCTGTGCTTATGCACTGGAGGGAAACTCCACAACGCCTGTCACGGACTGACAAACGGTATTCCCTTGATGCGTTCCGTCGCTGTAAGGTCCACCACCTAGTTTCCGCTTTTCCGTCGGCAGTGAATGGGGTACTGATTTGGGGTGCCGGAAGAGTCGGCAAAGGTTTTGGTCGGGAGTTAGCCCGAGTCGGGGTACCGGTCATAGCCTATGCGGAGGTGAGCCCTCGCAAGATTGGCCAGAATATACACGGTGCTCCGGTCCTAGACACTGATGAAGCCCTTGCGTTGAATGATGTTTTACATCTCGCTTCGGTGGGCCAAGAAGGAGCTCGCCAGACGCTGAGAAACCTACTTTCCGGGGCAGGTTATCGTGAACTAGAAAACTTCGTTGCCATGGCATGATTTGATAGCGAAAAAGCGTTATTTTAATAGGCCTTGGTAAGCACTAACCAGGCGAATGAATCGAGTTCTCTAAAGCCACCAGGAAAGTCGCGCTTGCCAGACCTTCATCTACCCCCTGAGTACCACGCTAATACAGGGATAGATTGGCAGTTTAGGTTGCTGCTAATACCGGCCGGAAGTGAACTCTAGAACAAGGCCATATCGCTGGCCGAGACACGTACATGGCACTCGGCAGCGGTTTGTCTGATATGAAGGGCAGAAAGCTTTCCCTCATTCCACTGGGACTAACAACGTGTCAACTCACGAAGTCCTAGAAGGACAAAACGCATGACTGAAGAGATTGGGCTCGTAGGAGAGGATGGTCAGCAAGAAAGGGTTATTTCGCGTCTCATAGAGGACGAAATGCGCGAATCCTTCATCGATTACTCGATGAGTGTGATTGTGCAGCGTGCTTTGCCGGATGTGAGGGATGGCTTGAAACCGGTGCATCGGCGGATCCTATATGCGATGGGTGAGTTGGGATTAAGCCCGGGTCGACCGTTCAAGAAGAGTGCGACCGTCGTGGGAGATGTGCTTGGGAAGTACCATCCCCACGGTGACTCTTCGGTCTACGATTCAATGGTGCGGATGGTGCAAGATTTTTCACTCCGCTACCCACTGGTGGATGGTCAGGGAAATTTTGGCTCCGTAGACGGTGACTCAGCGGCGGCTTACCGGTATACAGAGGCTCGCCTGACACACATGGCGATTGAGCTTCTTGCCGATATCGATAAGGAGACGGTCGCGTTCATCCCGAACTTCGACGGAAGTGTGGATGAACCATCAGTGCTACCATCTCGCGCACCGAACCTTCTCATAAATGGCTCTTCCGGGATTGCGGTTGGAATGGCCACGAATATTCCGCCTCATAACCTGAGAGAAGTTGTCGATGCCACAATCGCGCTCATTGATGATCCAGATATACCCCAGGAGCAGCTAGAGGCCATCATTCCCGGCCCAGATTTTCCAACTGGCGGTTTTGTTTGTGGCCAAGAAGGAATTCATGATGCGTACAGGACGGGAAGGGGACGTATCGTCATGAGGGCTCGGGCGGAGGTCGAGACCATAGGAGACGATCAGGAACGGATCGTGGTGACTGAGATTCCTTTTATGGTCAACAAGTCCAGGATGATAGAGCAGATCGCTCAACTCGTTCGTGATAAGAAGCTCCCGGACATCAGGGATTTGCGTGATGAGTCAGATCGTGACGGAATGAGGATCGTGATCGAACTCAAGAGAGATGCTGTCCCGCACATTGTGCTGAACAGGCTATATAAGCACACACAGATGCAATCGACATTTGGTACAATCTTACTGGCGCTCGTTAATGGACAGCCGAAGGTGATGCAGCTCCGTGAGATGCTTCTTCACTTCGTGGAACACCGGCATGAGGTCATAGTCCGTCGGAACGAATTTGATCTCCAACGAGCCCTTTCACGAGAGCACCATCTTGAGGGGCTTAAGATTGCGGTTGATAACATTGATGAAGTCATCAAAGTCATCCGTGGCTCAAAAGACTCGAAGATCGCTGCTGCTGAGCTCCGCGAGCGATTTGAACTCTCTGAGTTACAGGCCAAGGCCATACTTGAAATGCGCCTGTCCCGTCTTACGGGTCTTGAGATTGAAAAGCTTGAAGCCGAACTCGCAGAAGTACGAGAGTTGATTGACGATCTCCGGGGGATTCTGGGATCAGAAGATCGCCGGATGGGGATCCTTAAGGACGAACTGTTGGCAGTCTCAGAGAAGCACGGCAACGACCGGCGGACTGAGATAACAGCGGCGGTGGGGTCGTTTAATGTGGAAGATCTGATTGTTGAAGAGGACATGGTGATCACCGTGTCACGTCAGGGATATGTGAAGAGGCTTCCCATTGATACATACCGTGCACAGCGTAGAGGTGGACGAGGACTGCGTGGTATGGGAACTAAGGATGAGGATTGGGTCGAACATCTTTTTGTTGCCTCAACGCACGACTATCTCATGATCTTCACTCGCCGCGGGCAGTGCTATTGGATCAAGGTGTGGGAAATCCCTGTCGGAGGACGGACGGCACGCGGTAAGCCGATCATTAACTTGCTGAACCTCTCAGATGAAGAAGAGATCGCATCAGTGGTACCTGTGCGTGAGTTCTCTGAGGACAGGAACCTCTTATTTTGTACCAGGCTCGGTATGATCAAGAAGAGCGCACTCTCAGCGTACGGCAATGTCCGATCCGTAGGCTTAAATGCGATCAATATCAGAGAGGGCGATGAACTTATCGACGTTCAGATCACGTCTGGAGAGGATGAGATTATCCTCGCGAGCAGGAATGGGAAGGCGATCCGGTTCAATGAAGGGGATGCGCGCCAGATGGGACGTGCTACTGCGGGTGTGAGGGGCTTGAGGCTCCGCGAGGGGGATGTGGTTATAGGTATGGTTGTGGTCCGACCAGATTCAACCCTGCTCGTGGTATCGGAGAAAGGGATGGGCAAAAGGTCCAATGTGGACTCATACCGGTTACAGAAACGAGGCGGGAAGGGGGTTATCAACCTCAAGACAACCGACAAGAATGGTTTGGTTGTAGCGGTCAAGGCAGTTTCGGAAGAAGAGCAATTAATGATGATCACTCGCCAAGGAGTCGTGAATCGCCAACGCGTATCGGAGATCTCAGTAATCGGGCGCGTCACCCAGGGCGTAAAGTTGGTCAATCTTGATGAGGGTGATGCTGTTGTGGATGTTGCCCGTGTTATTACAGAGGATGTAACCGGTGAGGGTTCGGATGATCTTAGTGATGCGGCCTCAGTAACTTCGGAGACTGACGGAGTCGAGGCTTGAGTGACATCCTACAAGGTGAAGGATTAGTAGGCCTCACAGAGGTAGAAGCTGCGGCACGTCGGTTGGCTGGTGTAGCCGTACGGACTCCGCTTCTACCGGCTGATGTGGTTTCTGAGATAGCTAGGGCTAACGTTCGACTCAAGTGCGAGAGCTTGCAGCGTGCAGGCTCTTTTAAGATCCGCGGGGCATACAACTTCGTTTCTCAACTTTCTGACGAGCAGGTTGCTTCTGGGATTATCACCTATTCGTCTGGGAACCACGCTCAGGCTGTTGCCTTGTCAGGAAGGTTGAGAGGTGTAAGGGCAGTTGTGGTAATGCCGACTACAGCTCCTAAGGTAAAGCGAGATGGTGCAGAACGCCTCGGTGCTGAGGTGATCTACGAAGGCACAACTTCACTCGAAAGACGTGCTAAAGCGGAAGAGATCGCCGAGGAACAAGGCCTTGTTATTGTCCCACCCTTTGATCACCGTCACATCATTGCTGGACAGGGCACAGTCGGTTTGGAGATTGCCCGAGAATGGCCAGACGTTGATCTAGTGTTGGCTCCAATTGGTGGCGGAGGACTTGCGAGCGGCGTAGCTGCATCGATCAAGAGGCTCTTGCCATCTGCAAGGGTAATCGGTGTTGAACCTGAAGGAGCCGCTTCGATGAGAAAGGCACTTGATGAGGAAAGGCCTGTGGTTATTAAGGAGATCGATACGATCGCCGATGGGTTAGCACCGGTTATAGCTGGAGAACTTACATATGAGCATGCTGTCAGCCTTATGGATGATGTTGTCACTGTCTCAGATGATGCAATCCAGGAGGCCACTTCACTTTTAGTCAGTAAACAAAAGCTTATAGTGGAGTTCTCAGGTGCAGCAGCAACTGCGGCTCTACTGTCGAAAGCAGTTGAAGCAGAAGACGCACGCGTTGCGGTCGTGATCAGTGGCGGGAACCTTGATCCCACATTGGTAGCAGGAATGGCTTAATCGTTAGATGCGTAGAGTCGCTTTCTTTGATATTGATGGGACTCTAATGACTGGGGGCCCTGCGAAAAATGCTTTTTGCGGGGCGATGATCGATACGTTTGGGACTGTTGGTAATGTTGAAGAAGTAAGTTTCGGCGGTAAGACGGACCCCCAAATCGCTCGAGAACTCCTGTCGGGAATCGGGTATAAGATCGACCTGATCGAGGAACGATTTCCTTCACTCTGGCATTCCTACACAGAGCGATTAGCAGATGAATTGACCCAATGCCCTATGCAGGTGCTGCCTGGAGTGCATGACCTCCTGAACGCCCTCAAGAGAGTGGACGATATCGGTGTGGGTCTGCTGACAGGCAATATCGCTCGCGGAGCAAAACTGAAGCTCGACTCTGCTGGCCTGACAGAGCATTTCGCGCTAGGAAGCTACGGTTCAGACCATGAAGAAAGGGAGCACCTTTCCAGGATTGCACTGCAGCGTGCTCGTGACATGTGGAACCCTTCGCTTCGTCCAGATCACACAGTGGTAATCGGAGATACACCCCGAGATGTTATTTGTGGATTGGCGGTCGGCGCACGGACACTGGCTGTGGCAACCGGGAGCTTTACCAGATCACAATTAGCTGAAAGTGGTGCTGATCAGGTCATGATAGACCTGACTGAGACGGATAAGATTATTTCATATCTTGCAGCCTAACTGACTAGGGCAAGTTCAACTTAGCTTGATCAGTCCTCCACCCGGGAGCATCTTCAAGGCCATAGTTTATCTAAGATTCAGTGCTGGCACGGACTGAATCTTGTTTCATACCCTGTACCTGCTTAAAGGCAGGTGATCAACGCGGGAGTCAAAGGTGTCTAGAGGCGAAAAAAAGAGAGGGAGCCGAGGTAAGGGTGGCTCCGACATGACTAAATTTGGTGTGATCCTTGGGGTCGTTGCCCTGATTGGAGCCGGGTGGTTGTTCTGGAGCGTGCGAGGGAGTGTTCTTGGAACCCCAGCGACCGGACCATTGCTCGAGCTAGATCTGGAGGATCAAGCCCTATACAGACAGCTGGCTCAGGGGATCACTTCAGGAGATCCAACAGGCACCATAGGGATCATTGAGTTTGGGGACTATCAGTGTCCTGGCTGTGGTGGCTTCGCCCTCGCAGTTAAACCTCAGATTGACCTTGCGTTGGTGCAGACAGGGCGGGCTTATTTCCAGTTTTTTGACTTTCCGCTAACAAATATGCATCCCCACGCCTTCCTCGCAGCCCGTGCTGCACGCTGTGCAGGTGATCAAGGCCTTTATTGGGAGTATCATCAAGAGCTCTTTAGGAACCAGTCGAGTTGGTCAGGCAGGCAGAGCGCAGTTGGCGCTTTTCTCGGTTATGCTCAAGGATTAGGGTTGGACCAGGATACGTTTGAGGGGTGCGTGAAGAGTGACAAGTACGCGGACGTGGTGACTGCAAACATGAGCTTGGGCCAAGAAGCGGGTGTAAGCGGAACTCCGACAATCTTCCTTAATGTTAAGGGACAGGGGTTGAGGCCCATAATGCGTAATGACTTCCAGTCGATAGAAGCGGCAATTGAGTCGGCCCTGGAAGACCTAGAGACAGCTGGTAACTGATCTAGGGACTAGAGGAGACTAAGGAGGCACGGGGTGAGCGAAGATGCTACCGTCCTGGATGCTTCTCCCCCACCCTTGAATCGCATGGTGATTGCGGTCTTGGCTATGGTCGGATTGTTCGTTGCCCTTTATCTCATGGCGCATAATGTGGGATTGACTGGCCCGATCGTTTGCGGTGTAGGGGACTGCGGGACTGTCCAGTCGAGTGTATATGCCAAAGTTGGACCAATACCCGTATCTGCGATCGGTGTCGCAGGCTATCTGACTTTACTTTGTCTAGCCTATCTAGGGGTGCAACCTGGTAACCGGGGTTCTCCTTTCATTGGTGCTTTCTTGTTCAGTGGATCCCTGGGGGGCGTCACGTTTTCAGCTTACCTGACGTATTTAGAGGCATTCGTGATTGAGGCGTGGTGTCAATACTGTGTTATCTCAGCCATTGTCATGCTGTTGATCTTCTTAGCTGCATTGCCGGAAGTGCCGCGGTTCCTTCGGAGGGTCTCATGAGTAAGAATAAGACCAAGGTCCGTCTGCTCTTTGTCGACAATGGTTTATACCATCACGAAGACATAGAGATTTCGACTGAGCTAATAGAGCAGTACCCTCGGTTGATCGACTGCTTGCGTGAAGAACCTACAGTTCTGCAACAGCTGTACTTGGATATCACTCGACTCTGTGCTGCCTACCAAACCGAATAGCTGATGCTTTTCAGACGATGGCAATTGCTCGGGCCTGCTCTAGTGTCCACTCTCTGACAATTGGAGGCGGCCAAACACCTCGCCTAGCTTCATCCATTAGGCGGCCTGCCTCCTCACGAGCACGGTTCGCAGTCGGGTGGTCGATTAGCTTGTGACTGATTGCTTCCTCGAATTCATCTTCATCGAGAAGCTTCACAGTGCCGTTCGGAGTCATCCACACATCCAGGTACAGGTCGGTCGTGTACCAGACATGTTCCTCAATCCTCGGCGGCGTAATCACGTTGGCGTAGAAGCCCGTGAATGTTCCGTCCTCACGGTGAAAACTTCCGATGTCGTGCCAAGCCCCCGGGAATGTAAACCAAACTACTGCGGAACCAGGCTCTAGGACGACTTGCCCCTCTATAATCATTGGAATATCGAGGTTGATCGCCTCAGCGAGCGTGACGATAACCTCCTGACGCTCTAGCACGAGCCTCTGATGAAATACTTCTTCCCTATCTGGAGGTCTGCGGTAGTGGATGCGGACGTGGGAACTACCAGTCAAGAAGGTCCCGGGGAAACAGGTTCGACAAAGATATCCATGACGCCACCACACACGGCTGGGCTCCATGATACCAGGTCGTCTGTCAGATCTACATTTACTCGTTGAGCTTTTCCGGTCTCGATCACCCTGTAGGCTGCTTCGATAACTTCTGCTTCCCCACAACCGCCCCCGACCGTGCCTACGAGGCCCGTATCAGGGTCCACAATCATCCTAGCTCCTACCTTACGAGGAGTTGAGCCTTTTGTAGCGACAATCGTTGCCATTGCACAACGGCGTCCAGCCTCTCGGGCAGCCTCTAGGGCTTGGGTCAGTGAACGATCATCGTCATGAGTCATTTATCTTCCTTGAAAAATCTTTCCACGATGCGCTCGACACCCTTTAGTGAAGCCCCAGTCCCTCCGCGTCTTACCATAATGAGTTCTGCTGCTACCGCTACCGCGATCTCCTCAGGGGTCTCAGCACCGATATCAAGGCCTACGGGAGCGTGTATGCGGTCTAACAGTGCATGTGCCATGCCCTCTTCGAGGAGCTGGACGTATGTCGCACGCACTCTTCGCCTGCTCCCGATCATACCGATATAAGCAGGTGGTGGATCCATTCGCAGTGCTCTGATAAGGCACGCGTAGTCGTACTTGTGGCCACGGGTTACCAGTAAGACATGAGAGCGCGTGTGGAGCGGTGTCTCGCGGAATGGGTCTGAGAAATCTGCTCGGATCACCTTTTCGGCACTTGGAAAGCGTTCCCGAGTAGCGAACTCTGGGCGATCGTCGATAACGATAACTTGGAAGCCCAGCAGGGCACCTAGGTGGGCGAGGGGCTGAGCGATATGTCCCGCACCGACGACGACAAGTTCCTGAACAGGGCGTCGAATTTCGATATAAACCTCCGACAGATGATCAGCGATAGTCAGTTCATGAAGCCCATCGGAGGCGCGGGGATTCTCCAATATATCCTTCATTAATTGAATCACTGAATCGGTTCCTGATTTAAGGCTGAGTGAGCCTTGTAACTCTGGTTCCTCGCTCTCAATGACAATCAAAGCGATACGGTTTCCGGTGCACTGGTTGTCGCCAACAACGGTTGCCACAACGACACTGCCACCTCGTTCTGGGGTCTCTACCAGGAGTCTTGCTGCTTCTGCTGGGTGAAGGGATGTCATGGTAATTCATTAGCTTGCTGCAGTGCACGTTCATATGACTCGGGTGTGTCGATGTCGGCTAAAACTCCGGAATCATTTACGGGAATTAGAGTTGCCTCAGAGAGATGCCGGTGCACAACAGTGCGCGCCCCACCATCAAGAGTAGGGTCGTTGAGTTCAGTAAACAGATCAGCTCGAAAAAAGCTTGGATGACCTCTATTTCCTAAATATGTGGGGATGACTAATGGTGCCGAAGATTCTTTAGCGACAGCTACTAACTGCTGAATGGTGTCAACTTGAACCAGAGGATGATCAACGGGCAGATAAATTATGCCGTCAAGTTGTGAGGTCAGCTCGCGGAGTGCGAGCCTAAGCGATGTGATAGGGCCTTCTCCAGGATCGTGGTTAACCAAAACATGGGCATGAGTGCTGTGAGCGGCGCTTTCTATGTCAGGGTCATTTGGGACAACGACCATCACTGGAGCACATCCCCCCAAAGAAAGTGTATCGACAGCCCTCTGTACAAATGTTTTTCCCGCGACCTCCATCAGTGCCTTGGGTTCGCCCATTCGTTTTGATGTGCCAGCGCATGGAACTATTCCCGCGATCATGCTCCGAACGCCTGGTAAAACGTTCGGTCACGATCAGCAAGGTCAATCAAGAGGGGTGCAGGAGTGAACCGGGTCCCGTACACCTCTTCAAGCTTCCGGATATGGTAGAGAATACTACGAGGGTGCAGAGTATCAGCGAATCTGAGTAGACCGCCTCGGAACGGCGGGAACCCGGTACCCATGATTAACGCTAGATCAACTTGATCCGCTCTTTGTACGATACCGTCTTGTAGTGCATGAGCGGACTCATTGATCATCTGCAGAACTAGACGTGCACGGACTTCTTGATCTGAGAACTTCTGGGGCTCAGCCGGCACCGGTATTTGTAGCTCACCATAAATAGATTCGTCAGGATTGTTTTTGCCCCCCCTCTCATATTGATAGAAGCCTTGCCCACCCTTCTTGCCCAATCGGTCTGTTCCAGAGAGTGCTACAAGAGCAAGTGAGGGATTGAGCCGCTCTCCAAAAGCCTTATGGAGCGATGCTCCCGCATGCGAAGAGATATCAAACCCGATTTCATCGATAAGTCTTAATGGGCCTACCGGCATGCCAAATTCTCTGGCAGCAGTGTCAATTTGCTGGATGCTTGCTCCATCCTCGAGTAGGAATCCTGCCTCATTTAAATAGGGTCCCAGAACACGATTAACGAGAAATCCAGGGCCATTATCCACCACGACTGGCACCTTGCCTAGCTGCAGTGCGAAGGCGTAGACCGATGCGATTGTTTCCTCGCTTGAATCCCGTCCTCTCACGATTTCGACGAGCGGCATTCGGTGCACAGGATTGAAGAAATGCATCCCGCAGAAACGGTCTGGCTGGCTTAGTGCTTCAGATAACTTGTCTACTGATAGGGAGGAGGTATTCGTAGTGATGATGCAATCGTCGCGCACAAATTCTTCTGTTTCCCGGAGGACTAACTTCTTGACATCCATCTGTTCTGCAACCGCTTCAATGATCACATGAGCACTTGAGATCCCGTAGTATTCAAGTCCTCCATCGATCAATTCCATGAGCTGGCTGGCCTGCCTTCTAGATAGCTTCTTACGCTGAGTAGCCTTGTGAAACAGAGCTTGAGCATGGTGCAATCCACTAGTGATTGCCTTGTGATGGATGTCTTTCATATACACACGTACGCCATTGTACGCGGCGAGTTGGCTTATACCACCACCCATGATACCTGCTCCAAGTACACCTAGGACGTGAACTGTACTAGAATCAGTCTCTTTAGCATCTGCACCATTGCCTTTTCGGGCGGCTTCTCTCGTATGGAAGACATGTAGGAGGTTCTTGCTTACCGAAGAGACGATAAGTTCGGCGCCTAGGCGTGCTTCAGCTGCGAGGCTATGTGAGATGCTTCCACCCAGATGCTTATCTAGGATGTCAAGAATCCGGAGTGGCGCGGGGAAATGCCCACCGGTTTGGGTCGTGACTCTCTTTCTAGCCATGCTGAGCACGATTTTACGACCGAGCAGAGTATCATCCAGTATTCGGCTAAGGAACTTCTTTTTTCGTCTTGATGTTCTTGGTTGAAGTTCAACAGCATCAAGAGCGAAATCTCGGACCATTCGCCCAAAGAGGGCTTCAGGAAAAATTTCTTGGGCGAAGCCAATTGTTTGGGCTTTCCGCGAGTCGATCTGTTTCCCAGTGAGCAGAAGTTCGAGCGATGCTTGTAGCCCGACCAGCCGTGGTAAGCGAGTCGTACCACCCAACGCGGGCAATATCCCAAGAGTGACCTCTGGTAGTCCTATTTTCGTGGTCTTTGAATCCGAAAGGACTCGGTGCTGGCATGCCAATGCGATTTCAGTGCCCCCGCCGAGGCAGGTGCCATGGATTGCCGCAATGGTTGGGACCGACAGGCTCTCCAGCTCCCCGTATATTGCTTGACCAAGTTGAATTTTCTGCTCTGCCTCTAATGGATCCTTGAGCTTGGTAATCTCATGTACGTCTGCTCCTGCAATGAAAGAGCGTATTTTGCCGCTCTGGATCACTAATGCCTGGATAAGACCTTCGCGTTCTGCCGCGTGTGCCTGATTCAGTGCTTCAGCGAGGTCACGCATAACGTCTTCAGAAAGCACATTCAGCTTGCGCTTTGGATCATCAAATGTGATCCAACCGATAGAGTCCGCATCGACCTGAAAGATGGGGTTTGCGCCGCTAGTGCTGGTCATGGGGCAACACAATCGCTCCCGAGACTCATAAAAGGAAGCCGCCCAGGCACTTGTTCGTGCCCGGGCGGCCTAATCGCAGTCTACGGGTGCAGTCACCAATGAGCGTTTACAGCTTAATCCGCTCCTCGGCGTTAGCACGGGAAAGAGACACTTGAGCAGGATCCCCTCGAATAACTTCGATTGGGATGTTCCAGTAGAGTTCTGTATAAGTGAGCTCGTACCGAGCATGGATCCAGTATTGGCCAGGCTTAACCTGTAGATTTTGTCTAGCGATACCAGAAGCATCTGTAGTGTCTGCTACCGCATCCAGACCAGAGGCCCGGAGCTTTGCTAGAAAGACTTCACCTGCTCCAGCGAAGGCCTCGTCACCCCAATTGTCCCGCATCATTCGAATGGTGTTAGAGGCCTCGATTGTGCCTTCTTGTAAGCTGGTAAAGTTTTCGAACGACCGATTCATCTGGCGTTCTACATTGCCAAGCTCTCCATCGAAATCATTCCACTCCCTGAATAGCACAACGTAGGTTGCTTCCCCGCGGTTATACTGCTCTAAGGCCGTAGTCAATTTCTGGAGTGTGTCTCGGATCAAGTTCCAGCGGTTCTGGTTATTCTGCCATTCCTGCTGTGCTTCTTGAACCCGTCCTCGTTCTGTGATGAGTTCTTCAGGAATGGGAGGTTCTGGTGTGTTGAACGCGTTGGACATGGAATCGAAGACAGCATCTCTATCGTAGGGTAGGAGCTGTACCTCAATATCTGAAAGAGGTCGTGTCACCATTCCTTCCCCAT
The DNA here is from genome assembly GCA_002501085.1 of Gemmatimonadales bacterium UBA7889. Taxonomy (GTDB): domain Bacteria; phylum Gemmatimonadota; class Gemmatimonadetes; order Longimicrobiales; family Gaopeijiaceae; genus UBA1142. The sequence goes on along the minus strand of DLRL01000023.1, from coordinate 19,155 downwards.
CCGGATTGGCTACATCAATCTCCATGGTCACCACGACCTCAGCCGGTCCACATGCGGAGGCTGTTATCAGCAAGCTCAAGCTGAGCAAGAGGAACCTACACCTCATATTTAAACTCCATGCGTCTTGTTTAGAAACAGAAGAGAGCGAAGGTACATCCGTTGAAAAATAGCATCAAGCTTCCGGTAAGGCAGTCTTACCATAACTCTACGAATACTTCCTATCAGTATAATGCATAAGCCTCGGATTCTAATTGAGAGAATCTCTCTGAGAAAAGTGGAAGCTTAGCATGGTGCGTTATTGGGTGGTCATCCTTGAAGGTCATTAATACCGTACATATTCAGGGAGAATAAAGTTAGCCGGATTTTGAGCTATACCTTGAACACGGACCTCGTAGTGCAGATGTGGTGAAGTTGCTATACCAGTACTGCCCACTCTTCCTATTACATCACCACGCTGCACTTCTTCGTTCTGGCTAGCGACCAGCTCTGAGGCGTGACCGTAAAGTGTTACGTATCCAAAGCCGTGATCGATTTCAATCGTGAGTCCGTATCCAACGACCCAACCTGCTCTAATAACCCGACCCTTAGCTGCTGCATAAATAGATGTTCCCTTTGGAGCAGAAATGTCTACTCCAGGATGGGGAAGTGGGCGGTTGTGGATAGGGTGCATGCGGGATTCAGAGTAGCTGCTACTCAGCCATCCTGGAGTTGGTAGAATGGAGGGAGTCGATTCCAACAAATCCCTATGAGCGAGCACAGAATCTGTGGCTTCCGCTAGACTGCTAGACAGCAAGCGGGCGCGGCGTTCCAGTTGGTTTAGATCGTACGACACTTCGAAGAGGTTTTCCGAAATGGATGGGTCAATTGTCCAGAGTGAGTGGGCTTCTGGTCCAACGAGTCCCGGTCCTCCTACACCAGCTTGTAGCACTTCAGAGTCGATGGATTCTAGCCCGGCTATGCTGCGGAAACGGGCGTCATTCTGAGCAATACGATTTAGTGTCGACTCAAGATGGTCCACGCGCGTCTGAAACTGCCGGAGTTCGTCCTGCAGGACAGTGTTGCGAGTATCCAGTTGAGCTGATTGTAATCGAGCGTACCCGTCAACCCCAATTGTGACAGCGTATCCAATTAGGATCAGAACTACTACCAGCCCTCCTCCAACTAGGATTCGAAGGAGGCGTGAGGACAGGGAGTATTGCTTGACAGTGCTGAGCCCGTCTCGGACTAACAGAAATGTCCACCTATCTCCAATCATCCGTAATATCGCTCAATGCTTTGGCGGGACCCTCATTTACAACGGAAAAAGTAGACGAAGGTTGAACTGAGCGTCAACCCAAATCCCCAGACCAAGATGGCTCGATTCGCGGGAAAAGCGGATCACTTACCTCTAAACGGTTACCGGCAAGGTTGACTGTTAGGGAAGTTTCCAATGATGGAAGAGTATCAAGTCCAAGCTTCAGTACAAGTTCAGCCATTTTACCCGGAACAACAGGTTCTAAGAGGGCGCAAAGCACGCAGAGGACCCGTACTAAGGTGGCCAAGGTCTCATCTAGTTCTTGTGCTGCATTGGGATCTTTGGCCTGTGTCCAGGGCTGGCGGTCCTCTACATAGACGTTTGCGGCCCTGGCTAGGTCCATACTAGCTGCGAGCGCTTCGTGTATACGGCAATCAGCTATCGCCTCATGATTACTAGCTAATGCCTGACTGATTTCGCTGGAAAGACCATCATCTTTGGAGGTGGGTACAATTCCGTCTCGGTACTTCGAGACCATCGCAATTGAACGACTCACAAGATTGCCAAGCACATTAGAGAGCTCATTGTAGCGTGCCATAAACCGTTCTGGCGTAAATGAGGAATCTGAACCAGTTGGCATCTCCCGAAGTAGATACCAGCGTACGGCATCAGTTCCAAAATCTTCTTGCAGTGCTAGTGGGTCTACTACGTTTCCAAGTGATTTGGACATCTTTGTGTCTCCCACAATCCACCATCCGTGAGATAAGATCTGTCGTTGGACTGGGAGACCGGCACCCATCAGTAGTGTCGGCCAGTAAACCGCGTGGTTCGTAAGAATGTCCTTGCCGATCAGGTGCAAATCGCAAGGCCACCACGAATCGGACACATCCTCAAAGCCCTGCTCACTTGGTGGGGCCTCAGGGTTAATCGCTCCTGAGGCTGTGAGGTAGTTGATTAGGGCATCCACCCAGACATAGGCTACGTGATCCTCATCAAAAGGTAGCGGTATCCCCCAGGAGATCCGGCTCCTCGGTCGTGAAATTGAAAGGTCAGCAAGAGGTTGTTTCAAGAAGCCCAGGACCTCGTTTCGTCTAATCTCCGGGATGATCCAGTCTGGATTGTCTTCGATGTGTTGGACCAAGGCGTCTTGGTAATTACTCATCTTGAAGAAGTAGTTTTTTTCTTCTACATGCGTAACCTTCTGGCTGCAGATTGAGCAGGTGCCTCCCGGTCCGAGGTCCTTGTCAGTCCAGTAACGCTCGTCAGATACGCAGTACCACCCTGAGTATACCCCATCATAAATCTCACCACGGTCCCAGAGGCGCTGAAGAAAGGCAGTTACAACAGCGATATGCTCAGGTTCTGTAGTCCGTATGAAACGGTTATGTGAAATCTCCAGAGTTTCCCATGCCTTGCCGAAGGCGGTCGCCATGGTATCACACAGTTCGATTGGTTGAATGCCCTGAAGCTCAGCCTCTTCCTGTATCTTTTGGCCGTGTTCGTCGGTACCGGTGAGGAAGAAGACATCAGCTCCAGTTTGTCGACCAAAGCGTGCGATTAAATCTGCGAGAATCGTCGCATAGGCGTGGCCGATATGAGGTTCACCCGAAGCGTAGTAGATGGGGGTTGTGATGAAGAGACGCCTGGCATCACTCACTGTAAGACCTCTCCCTCTAGTTGCTCAAGCGTCAACGTACGACGGGTGCCCTCATCATTCTTGAGCAAAACTGTATCATTCCAGATATCGATTGTTACCACACGCTCGAGCCCTCTTTCCGTGCGGATCTTACGACCTTCACGTGGGAATCTCCGTCGGGCTTCTACGTAGGTACGGTGCTCGTACATGAGGCAGCACATCAGTCTGCCACAGCATCCACTGATTTGGGAGGGGTTTAAAGAGAGCCCCTGACTTTTGGCGAGTTGAAGACTGACTGGCTTAAGTTCAGGTAGCCAGGTGGAGCAGCATAGCTCTCGCCCGCAGCGGCCCACTCCTCCTAGGAGTGCAGCTTCATCCCGTACTCCGATCTGCTTTAGTTGGATGCGAGCCTTAAACTTGCTTGCTAAAGCTCGTACGAGCTGGCGGAAGTCAACACGTTTCTCAGCTGTAAAGTACACGGTGAGCCTATTACGATCGAATTGCCACTCTGCATCTGTCACCTTCATGCTCAATTGGTGCTTAGTTACCAACTTACGGGCTTCCACTCGTACTCGGTCTTCATCTTTTCGGAGTGTCTGACTTTTTCCGATATCGTCTGAGTGAGCAATCCGAAGAACCTTCTTCTCTGGAGCCGGTGTTGTGCAACCTCCGTTCGAGGAGGAGCACTTCCTCTCAGCGATCGCTCCTACGGCTGTCACTTTCCCCAAGTCCTTACCCTGGTCTACCTCGACAATCACATGTAAGTCGGGACGCAGATCAAGGTTAGTGTAGCCGAAATAATCCTTCCGATTACCCTTGAACGAAATCTCTGCAAAACCGCTCCAGACTCTATCGTCACTCATGCTTCACGCCATGTTCCAATTGCTTCGTACTTTGCCCACCGACTTTCGAGTAATTGTTCAATTGTCAGTTCTGCAAGCTCAGAGAGGACTCGGTCTAGGGTATCTTCAAGATGAGCCCCAGCACTGTCCCAATTTGAATGCGCGCCACCTACCGGTTCAGGGATGATTTCATCACATACACCGTGATCAAGTAGATCGTTAGCTGTTAGCTGCAGGGCACTGGCGGCTTCTTCGCGATGTTCTGCGGAGCGCCACAATATTGCTGAGCAGCCTTCGGGTGAGATCACTGAATAAACTGAGTGCTCAAGCATCATAATCCGGTCGGTGACACCTAGGGCGAGGGCACCTCCTGATCCGCCTTCACCGATTATCACGCTTATAAGAGGTGTTCTTAATCGTGCCATTTCCCGGAGATTTGTCGCAATTGCTTCCCCCTGGCCCCGCTCTTCTGCTCCAATACCTGGATAAGCGCCCGGGGTGTCGATGAGCGTAACAACAGGTCGCCCGAACTTCTCTGCTTGTTTCATCAGACGGAGTGCCTTCCGGTAACCCTCAGGGTGGGGCATGCCGAAATTTCGGTCTAAGTTCTCTTTCATAGAGCGGCCTTTTTGATGGCCAATCATCATGACTGTGCGCCCACGTATACGAGCCCATCCTCCTACAATTGCTTGGTCGTCTCGGAATGCACGATCACCATGTAGTTCGATCCAATCGGTGCATATAAGATCGATATAGTCGAGTGTGTATGGTCGCTGAGGATGTCTCGCAACGAGAACTTGCTCCATAGGACTTAGGTTCTCGTACGTTTGTTGACTAATCTCGAGGAGCTTCTCCCGAAGAACCTCTACCTCGCTTGATACGTCGATGCCCTTGCGGTCAGCAAGGTCGAGTAGCTTATCGATCTGGACCTGGACCCCTAGGATGCCGTGCTCGAATTCTAAAGGCATGACCGGTTCTTGCTTCTCGGAGAACCGTAAGAGGTTCTCTCAAATAATAGGAAGCCTAGCGCATTGTCAGAATCTCTATCCACAGAAGTGTCCTGGGTGGTAAGGCACCCTGATTTTAAAGTAAAAAAAAAGATATGAAGGCCTAGCTTAGGCGATAGGGGTTGCGATTCAGTCTGCTGCGGCCAGAGTAGTTCGGATGGGGGGTTCAGGGATAAAGAACCATACAATGAGACCCATCGCGAGCACAAAAATGGCTCCAAGAACAGTGTTCGCGCTATACCCGATTCCAGCGAAAAGAGGTCCTGCTATCGCTCCACCAAGTGCGAAACCCATCTGTCCCAGCGCGACCGCTAAACTCATGAGTGAGCCGCGTCGGTCATCATTGACCAAAGCAGTAAGTAGTGCAGAGAAGGGACTAATTCTCATGGCTACGAGCATCATAGTCAGGAAGAAGAAGACACACGCCGTTATAAGATTGGTCACAAGTGGGACCGTGAGCAGCATCAAGGATGACAGCCCGATACATGCAAGGAGGATAATACCCTTCCGGCCTATCCGATCTGACCACTTCCCAGCTTGAGGTCCCGTCAGGACGTTGGCGATGCCACCCACTGCGAACATCAGCGCTAGCTCGTTTCCAGAAATACCGAGATCTCGCTCGAGCCAGGTCGGGAGATAGACTATGAAAATAGAAACTCCAAGGAACATCATGAAGTAAGCGAGTGCTGCCCAGGCTACTTCAGGTCGCCGGAGCATTGCGGCGTAATCCGCCGCCGCTTTCCCTACAGTTAATTGCTCTAGTGATTGCTTTCCAGGAGGCTGTGGAACCCTGAAAAAGAGCAGCAGGATTGTCGCTGCCATCGTTACGGCGAAGATATAGAAGGGTGCCTTGAAACCCCATTGGTCTGCCAGGACGATTCCGATCGGAATGCCTGCAACTTGACCGAGCGCGGACCCACTCATGACCCATCCAGTCGCCCAACCACGTCGTTCATATGGGAAATAGTCTCCGATATAGGAAACCGCAGCCCCACTCAATATGCCGCCTGCCATACCCGCAAACACCCGCACTGCAATGAATGAAGCGTAGTCAGACACAAGCATGTGTAGCATAAGTGCGACAGTCATGGTACCACAGCCGATCAGCAGAATCCGGCGGCGTCCGATGCGGTCTGATACTGGACCAGAGAGGATCGCGAAGATGCCCACCATCAGAGAGTATACGGACACTAGTGTTCCTAGTGCGGCGTCTGCTATTCCGAGGTCATCGCCGATCTGAGGAAGGATCGGCGAGATAATCATGGTCTGGCTCGCCGAGGAGAAGACGAGCAGCCAAAGTGTAAAGACAATGACGTACGGTGAGCTATCCTTCACTCGCGATGGAGCACAAAAGCGTGACGTTGCTGGGTGGGCATCATGACTAGATTGATGATGTCGACATGCTCAGGTGTGTTTGCGACGTAAATGATTGCATCAGCAATGTCCTCACCTGTGAGTGGCTGAGTTCCCTCGTAGACTTTATTGGCTCGCTCCCTGTCTCCATGGAAGCGTACCTCGCTAAACTCTGTCTCAGTCATACCAGGGTCTACGCTTGAGACGCGAATTTTTGTTCCAACGAGGTCAATGTTCATGCCCTCGTTAAGCGCCCAGACTGCAAACTTGGTCGCATTGTAAACTGCCCCCTTAGGGTAGACCCAGCGCCCCGCAATGCTACCGATATTGATGACATGCCCGGAATTGCGGGTGACCATGTGTGGGATGACGGCACGGGACACATAAAGTAGTCCCTTTATGTTGGTGTCGATCATGTCCTCCCAGTCATCGAGCGATCCTTCGTGCAGCAGATCAAGCCCAACAGCTTTGCCCGCATTATTGATTAGGATATCTGGCACAAGGTCCGCATTAGCGATTTCCTCTACGTATGCGGTCACTGCAGGCGAGTCAGTTACGTCGAGCCTGGCCGTGTGCACCTGCACACCGTGGTCTTCAGAGAGGCGGGCAGCCAACTCTTCGACACGTTCGACACGCCTGGCGGAAAGGAGAAGATCAGCCCCACTTTCTGCGAAGGCGTTCGCACAAGCTTCTCCGATGCCAGCTGAAGCACCGGTAATAAGGACGCGCTTTCCCGCGATTCTGTTCATTGAGTATTCGGTTTTGGGGAAATTCTATCATGCCGACTGGCCTGGGCTGCTGAGATTCGCTTAGCGCTCGGGAAGACGCAACTGAGGCATCGGTTGTCTATGGATAGATTTCTACTGATGAGGCTAGCCTGAATGGGTATTACAGTCCGAAGGAGACTGGGGTGAACAAGAAGCAAGTCGGAGCCTGGGCGCTTTTCGATCTAGCAAATTCTGTATACCCGGCAGTCATCACGGCCGTTGTTTTCCAGGTGTATTACATCAATACCGTTGTGGGGAATACCGACAGTATCGGTGACTGGTGGTGGGGTCGGGCGGTTTCTCTTTCTGCTCTGATTGTTGCGGTTAGCTCACCTCTACTGGGAGCCATCGCTGACCGAGCAGGCATGCGTAAGAGGTTTATGGCCTTTTTCGTCGCCATGTGCGTTACAGGAGTTGCATTATTTACGACGCTTGGCCCGGGAGCGGTGCTTTGGGGATTCGGGGTATTCGTGTTTGCAAACGTAGGGTATGAGGCCTGTCTGGTATTCTATAATGCCTACCTGCCTGACATCGCCCCTTCGGATAAACAAGGTTGGGTATCTGGCCTTGGGTTTGGAGTGGGTTACGCAGGCTCGGCAGTGGGCCTCCTGCTTGCTCTCCCTCTTATTGAGACCAATATCGATCTGGTATGGGTCATGGTTGCAGTTTTCTTCATCCTATTCTCGATCCCCTCGTTCCTATTCCTTCCCCAGGACCAGGCTAGTGACATGTCCGTTGGTCGAGCTGCACGGTGGGGCGTGACCAACTTCCGGGAGATCCTGGGTGAGGTACTACGGGAGAAGAACCTGAGGCGCTTTCTGCTTGCATTCTTCTTCTATATAGATGGAGTACTCACTGCAATTTACATGTCGAGTACGGTAGCATCGACGACGTTTGGATATACACAGAATGAATTGGTCTATCTGTACATAGCGCTCCAGATTGCGGCTCTAGTTGGCGCCTTCGCACTGGCGAAGCCTACGGACTTCCTGGGTCCGAAGAAGATATTGAGTGGTGTGTTGGTCATGTGGACTCTTGTCGCGGTCAGCATCGGTTTCATTCCGACCTCGAAACTGTGGTTTGGTGCACTCGCGATGGTAGCAGGATTCGGCTTGGGATCTGTTCAGGCGGCCAGCCGTGCATTTATGGCTGCACTGATTCCAAAGGGTAAGGAAGCAGAGATGTTTGGTTTCTATGCCCTGTGTGGTAAGTCTTCATCTGTCGTCGGCCCCCTAGTATTTGGCTATATCGCCATGGCCAGTGGTGGCAACCAGCGGCTCGCTGTGATGGCGATCAGTGTTCTGTTTATCGTGGGACTGGGGCTTCTCCGCCGCGTTAATGATCCAAGAGCTGCGACCTGATCCGGAGATTCTTAGGTGCAGCTAAGTGGACCTTATCGCTGGTCCAACTCTAGCAGCGTTTGCAGGAGGACGTTAGCGCCGTTGATGACATCCTGAGGGGTGGTATGCTCGTCAGGTGCATGGCTGATGCCAGCTACAGAGGGCACGAATATCATTCCAACCGGTGCAAAGAGTGCAATGCTCTGAGCGTCGTGTCCGGCTCCTGAGGGCATGCGGCGGGTGGAAAGTCCGAGGCCCCGTGCAGAAGTTTCGATGATCTCACGAATCCAAGGAGCAGTCGGAGCTGCCCTGCTTGTATAGAAACGTTGGAATGAGAAGTGGGTGTTGGTCCCTTCTGTAATCCGGATCAAGTTGCGATTGATTTCGTTGTAGACACGCTCAATGCCGTCCATTGAGAGGTCTCTGATCTCAAGCGTCATAGTGACACGACCAGGTATCACATTAGGTACACCTGGTTCAGCTTCAAGTCTGCCCACTGTAGCAACTTGTTGGCCTGGCATCCGACGAGCAGTTGTATGGACTAGATCGATGAACCTCGCCGCACCGACCATCGCATCGGCCCGCCGGTCCATAGGGGTCGTGCCGGCGTGGTTGGTGCTGCCATCAACAGTTACGGTCCAACGCATGATTCCTACAATCCCCTCGACGACTCCCACGTCGATCTCATCTGCGTCCAATACTGCACCCTGCTCAATGTGTAGCTCCAAAAAGGCCTCCGCCGACCCATCCGTCCGGCGCACTTCCTCCAGGCGATTGGGGTTCCCTCCGAGTCGCTGAATGCCGTCCGCGATCGTAAAACCTGAAGCGGTGACTATATCCAACTCGAACCCCTCTACCTCTCCGGCTAGGGCACGGCTACCCGTTTTCCCCCCTTCCTCGTTCGAGAAAATCAAGATTTCGAGTGGATGTCGAGTGGTATGAGCTGCGTCAGCCAGCGAAGCAGCAACTTCTAGGGCACCCATCGAACCGACTTGTCCGTCGTAGTTACCGCCGCCAGGAACCGAATCGATGTGGGAGCCGAGCATGATCGGAGAAAGCTCAGAACTGGATCCCGGCTTGCGGGCGATCAAATTACCCGCAAAGTCAATTGAAGGAGAAAA
>DLRL01000023.1:0-9475 GCA_002501085.1 Gemmatimonadales bacterium UBA7889 | reverse complement strand
TCACTGAATGCAACACGGTCGATGCCGCCTGCTGCGTTAGCACCAAAGCTTGCAAGCCTGCGTATCCGCTGATTCAGCCGGCGACCATCGACCTCCGAATTCTGGTCAGACAAAAGGTCGAGCCAAGCCTGTGGCCCGAGATTGAGTCCTATAAGGCCTGTTGCCGCAAGCCCGTTAAAGTGTCGCCGATCCATATCAGAGAGTAGCGCGCCCTGAGAACCTCGACCACCTTCCCCCTCCATCGAAATACAGTACTGGAGGACCCCTTGCCACGCTTTATCAACATGTTTCTGGTCATGATGCTGGTGGTGGCATCAACCTCATTCTTGGGTTGTGCAACGGATGAAGTTCAAGAGTTAGCCGATGTGGTGCTAACCAATGGCAAAGTTGTCACTGTGGATGATGCCTTACCGGAGGCTCAGGCTATTGCGATTCGGGGAGACCGGATCATTGCCGTAGGGACTAACGAAGAGATCACGGCTTTGGTCGGAGAATTGACTAGCACGATCGACTTAGCAGGCCGACTTGCACTTCCAGGTTTCATTGAGGGGCATGGGCACTACACTAGCCTCGGTAGGTCGAAGACAATTCTCGACCTCACCCAAGTTGAGAGCTGGGACGAGATTGTGGTGATGGTAGCAGATGCCGTCCAAAGTGCATTTCCGGACCAATGGATTGAAGGACGCGGTTGGCATCAAGAAAAATGGAACGAGGTTCCGCCTGGTTCCGTTGAGGGCGTCCCCACACATACGACACTCAGTGCTGTATCCAACAACAATCCGGTGGTTCTGGGCCATGCCAGTGGGCATGCCGCGTTTGTGAACGCCTACGCGCTTGAGCTTGCAGGCATTAACAATCAGACCCCAGATCCACCTGGTGGTACCATTGTGCGTGATGCTGACGGTTCTGCTACTGGTCTACTTAGAGAGAACGCCGACGGACTGGTCTATCGGGTAGTAGAGAAGGAAAAGGCTCAGCTCTCTGAGGCTGAGAAATGGAATGAGTTCTCACATCAGGTAGAACTTGCTGGTGAGGAAGCTCTCTCCAAGGGTGTGACCACGTTTCACGATGCGGGTGCGAGCTTCGCGACTATAGACGGCTTTAAGCAGCTCGCTGACGAGGGCCGCCTTCCCGTGAGGCTATACGTTATGGTTCGTTCCGAATCCAATGTATCGATGGATGACGCCCTCCCCTCGTATCGAATGATCGGCTATGGAGGAAACCATCTGACCGTCCGATCGATCAAGCGCCAAATTGATGGGGCACTTGGATCGCATGGAGCATGGCTGCTGGAACCTTACGAAGATATGCCGAGCAGTACCGGTCTTTGGGTTGAAGAGCCGGACGATATTGAAACAACAGCTCAGCTTGCCGCAAAACATGGCTTCCAATTGAATACGCATGCTATTGGAGACCGCGCGAACCGAGAAGTACTTGATATCTATGAACGGACCTTCCCTGAGGGGGCCGGTGGACAAATGCGGTGGAGGATTGAACATGCACAACATGTACACCCTGATGATGTACGGCGCTTTGCCGATCTTGGTGTGATTGCATCCATGCAAGGGGTGCATGCGACTTCCGATGCGCCTTGGGTTTATGCAAGACTTGGCGTAAAGCGTGCTGAAAGTGGAGCCTACCTTTGGCGTTCTCTTATAGAGGCGGGTGTGATGGTGACGAACGGGACTGATACGCCGGTAGAGGATGTTTCACCAATCTCATCTCTTTATTCCTCTGTTGTTCGCCAGGATAGGGATGGGAATGAGTTCTTTCCCGGCCAGAGAATGACACGCTTGGAAGCCCTACAGAGCTACACGATCAACAACGCTTATGCCGCGTTTGAGGAGGATATCAAAGGCTCTATCACTGTTGGCAAGTTGGCTGACATAACAGTCCTAGACAGAGACATTATGACGGTTCCTGAGGCCGAGATCGCTCGTGCTCAGGTCGATATGACAATTGTAGGTGGTGAAATCCGATTCGAGAGAGGCTCCAGATGAAACGCTCTATCCTAGCTGCCTTGCTCTTACCCCTCCTGATTGGATGTTCCTTCGAGGAGCGGCAGAGTGGAGGTATAGAAGACACGGCAGTAACCCCAGAGATGGGGCCTCGAAAGGAAATCATCCAACCTGAGGGCGTCGCTCGCCTACCGGTGTTTTCATCAGCCGTGAGGAGTGGGGATCTAATTTTTTTGTCTGGTTCAATTGGTGCCCAGCCCGGTGTGAATCCTCCGCAGTTGGTTGAAGGAGGTGTGATCCCCGAAACACATCAGACGATGGAGAATATCATCACCATTCTAGATGCTGCTGGCGCCACCCTACTAGACCTCATTAAGTGCACGGTGTTTCTGGCAGATATTAGCGATTACGCTGCAGTTAATGAGGCCTACGTCCAGTACTTTCCATCAGACCCACCAGCTCGTTCCGCTGTCGCTGGTAGCGGTCTTGCACTAGGAGCCCGGGTTGAGATTGAGTGCATTGCTGCTGTACCAGAGGTCTGATACAACCAAAGTCACTGGCCGTTTCAAAACTCCCACTCACGCCTATCTTGTGGTCAAGAACGGCCACATACAGTTGGCCGCTGCAAGGATGGGATCTCGTGCCGGAAGATATCACACGTAGAGACTTCGTCTCGAACAGTTCAAAGGTAGCGATGGGGGCCATGATCGTACCGCGGCATGTTTTGGGAGGCCCGGGATATCAAGCTCCGAGTGATACACTCAATATCGCGATCGTCGGTGCCGGTGGTGTGGGAGGTGAGAATGCCCAGGAACTAGGCACCGAAAACATCATTGCAGTCTGTGACATTGATCATCAGTTGGTCGAAGCTAAGGTCGAAGAACGCTCCACGGGCGCTGATGGCAGACCTAGAGAGAAAGGGATGCGATGGAAGGAGCAGTACGGGAAAGCCCATAAGTACACGCACTTCCAGGCGATGTTGGATGAGCAGAAGGACATTGAGGCGGTGCTAATTGCTACGCCTGACCACACCCATGCTGTTATTGCAGCTGCGGCGATGCGAGCTGGGAAGCACGTATACGTTCAGAAGCCACTGACTACTACCGTCCATGAGTCTCGTGTGCTCGACGAGCTGGCAACGTCTACAGGGGTTGTGACACAGATGGGGAACCAAGGTCATTCGAGCGACGATGCCAGGCTCATTAATGAATGGATTGCTGCAGGGGTCATCGGCGATGTTCACGAAGTCCATGTCTGGACGAATAGGCCGATTTGGGCGCAGGGTCTTCTGCAACCTGCTCCGGTCCCAGAGGATTTTGATCCCTTATCAGCGGACCGTTCGTGGTGGCCGGGTTCGGTAGCCGAGGCTCATGCGGGCGCTCTGTGGGCTGACTTTAGTGTGCCGGATCACTTGGCTTGGGACTTATTCCTTGGACCTGTCTCCAGGGATGTACGATATCACCCGATTTACCACCCATTCCATTGGCGGGGTTGGGTGGACTTTGGTGTAGGCGCCTTGGGAGATATGGGTGCCCACCTAATTGACCATCCTTTTTGGGCCCTAGATTTAGGTTATCCGACCACGATCGAAGCGACTTCGTCTATGTGGGGTGGACCAGAAGACGATCCCGTCTCGTACCCATTGGCGACTAAGGTTCACTATGACTTTCCTCGGCGTGGTGAGCGGGGACCTGTCCAACTCCACTGGTATGATGGGGGACTCATGCCGAAGCGCCCGAAACATCTTCCGGATGGCGTGCCTCTTAACCGTGAGGGTGGAGTGATCTTTGTAGGTGAGCGAGGAATCCTAATGCACGAAACCTATGGCGGGAGCCCCCAGATTTTTCCGGAAGTACTAATGGAACAGGCGGCCTCAACTCCTCAGACTTTTGCTCGCATTGCAGACAGTCATGAGATGAACTGGGTGAATGCTTGCAAGGGACAAGGAGAGGCGACCTGTCCGTTTTCTTACGCTGCGCCACTTACGGAGGTCATGCTTCTAGGGCTCGTGGCCCTAAGAACTGGCCAAGGTTTCAAGATCGAATACGACGCTGATAATATGAGAGTGACTAACTCCGAGCAGGCGAATACATACCTGACACGGGAGTACCGAAAGGGCTGGGAATTGTGATCGATCGCCCATTCTTGCTAGGAGTTGTTCTGGTTTTTCTGTTTTCTCCACTCTCGGCACAGGAGCACAACAGGCTTACAGCAGCCGAAACAGCGGCTGGATGGCAGCTTTTATTTGATGGCAATTCTCTTGAGGGATGGCGTGGATACAACAGTGAATTCATGCCCACTGGATGGTCTGTAGAGAACGGTACGTTGATTCGCACAGGTCCAGGTGGGGACATCATCACAGAACAGCAATTTGGTGACTTCGAGCTTTCCCTTGAATGGTTAGTTGGGCCAGGCGGGAATAGTGGCATCTTATTTCGGGCAGTTGAGGGTCAGGAAGAGGTGTACCACGGTGCGCCCGAGATGCAGATTCTAGATGATGCTGGCCACCCTGATGGCCGAAGTCCACTGACAAGTGCCGGTTCAAATTATGGACTCCATGGTGTGCCGCGTGGCATCGTTAAGTCGGCAGGCGAGTGGAATATTTCTCGCATTATTGTTGTGAATAACCAGGTCGAACACTGGTTGAACGGCGATAAAGTCGTCGCATATGAACTCAGAAGTACGGATTGGCTGCAGCGGGTGGCGAACAGCAAGTTTGCCCAGTGGCCAGCGTACGGCCAAGCTTCTCATGGCCATATCGGGATCCAAGATCACGGAGATCGGGTTTCCTTCCGTAACTTGAAGGTCAGAGAGATCAATTGATGGACCGACGCAGCTTTATAGCCACCATGCCCGCGATTGGATTCTTAGGGTCAAAGCCCGGAGGACTACCTGTTGGTGAGGAGGGTTTGCTGCCAGGGCGATCGCTAGTTGTGGAAGAGATTGGAATCCAATTGTATACGCTTCGTGCGCCGCTTTCCGAAGATGTTGCCGGAACGCTGGCCCAGGTTGCAGAGATCGGCTACCAAACTGTGGAGTTCGCAGGGCTTTATGGGCTCACCCCTGGAGAAATGCGCACAACAATGGATGCCGTTGGGTTGCGGGCAGTATCAAGCCATGCAGGAGTGAGTGACATTCGTGGTGACTGGGCTTCTTTTCTCGAAGGAGCGCAGCAATTAGGCCAAGATTTCATTTTTGTTCCCTCAATTCCGGAATCCGAGCGTACCCCTGAAGGACTTCGTAAACTGGCTGAGGACTTCAATCGGGCCGGTGAAATAGCTGGCTCGGGCGGGCTCCATTTCGGCTACCATAATCATGCCTGGGAGTTTGCGGCACTGCCAGACGGTACAGTCCCGATGGACCTGCTCTTGGAACGCACCGAGCCACGACTTGTTGATTGGCAGATGGATATATTTTGGGTAGTGGATGGCGGCGGGGACCCGATGGCTTATCTCGAGAGTCAAGCTGGTCGAGTTACAAGCGTTCATGTGAAGGACCGTACACCAGACGGACGGATGGTGGATGTTGGCAAAGGGGTGATTGATTTTGCAACCATCCTGCCGCGTGCTGAGGAGCTAGGTATGCTCCACGCCTTTGTAGAACATGATACACCGGATGCTCCGATCGAGAGTGTTCGCTACAGCTTCAATGCCCTTAGTGCCCTAAAGCTTTAAAGACGTCCAGGGAGATCCGAGGGCTTGCGGTTACCCTGATCGCTCCGCGTGACGGAATCGAACGTGGCGCCTAGGTTGTTCATCCCGGAGAGCAAATAGGTCAAGTTCTGGAGACTATATCATGTCGGTCAGCAATAAGGTCACACATGTACTGATCACCCTTATGTTCGTTGCCTTTCTCTGGCCTATGGCCATAGACGCGCAGGGGCGTGGTGGTGGCCGTCCGAGTCCTGCGGATAGTAGGAATCTTAGAGGCGTGCTTGGGGATGTCCCGATGACAGCGGCTGACAGCGCAATCAAGGAAGTCGTCGACCTCCTCGATTTCGAAAGCTACAAATCACTGATTCGCGGACTGACAGAATTTGGCGATCGTGAGCAAGGCACACCGCGAAATGCGGCGGCGGTCGACTGGATTGAACAGACACTGCAGGGTTGGGGTTATCAGACGGATCGTATCTACTATGACTACATGCCGCGTGGCTCTGATGTCACCGAACCACGTGAGGAGGTCTATGCGACACTCGTCGGTGCTAGCTCTCCTGGTGAGATGTACATTTTGGGGGGGCATATGGATGGGCGAGGTGGTGGTCAGGCTGCGAATGATGACGCTTCCGGAACCGCACTTGTCTTGGAGATTGCTCGAGCGCTGGCTTCCTCGGGAGTGACTAGTGCTCGTTCGATTCGGTTTGCGCTGTGGAACAATGAGGAAACCGGGTTAAACGGAGCCCGCGCATATGTTGAGCAGCGGCAAGGCTTGCAGGGAATCGAGGAGCCTGCGGGGTCGGGTAATTACCCAGAACCCAGGTGGTTGGGCATGGTTCAACACGACATGATGCTTTGGGATCATGGGAATCCAGTAACGCACAATCAGGCACTCGATGCTGATGTTGATATCGAATTCCAGCTGAACTCGGAGATGGCTGATGCCTCCGCACAGTTGGCGCTCGCACTTCTCAATGCGAACCGGATGTTTGCTACGCACTATCCGGCAGTCATGAGTAATGCCATGAGCAACACAGACTCTGGCCCATTCCAGGACATCGTTGCTGCTGTGAGTCTGCGTGAGAACCGTCGGCTCTACGAGACTGGTAACCGCGCCAATCCACACTGGCATCAACCGACGGACTTATTCGTAACTTTCTCAGATGATGATTTTCGGCTGGGCTTCAATGCAGCCCAGACGACGCTAGGTGCGATTGCAAGACTCGTGGAAGCGAGGGTAGAGCGCTAGCAAGATTACTTTGCGGTCGACCGGGCAGCGACGGGGTGACCTGAATCTTAGACCGAGAAGGTTGAGTAGCCGACCAGCCTGATGGAGGGCAAGTGACGCTGAAGGCGCAAGACGATTACGACGCCATAATAGTCGGTTCGGGTGCGGCGGGTGGCATGTGTGCATATGTGCTTGCCTGTTCTGGGGTCAAGGTGCTTATGCTTGAGGCAGGGCGTGATTACGACCCGGTTTCTGAGACTCCGATGTTTCAGCTTCCCTTCGATGCACCGCTACGAGCAGCAGGAACCCCTGAAAAGCCCTTTGGGTTCTATGACGCGACAGTTGACGGTGGCTGGCGTGTACCGGGGGAGCCCTACTCGAGTGCTGAAGGCACAGACTTCTTGTGGTGGCGGGCACGGATGCTGGGAGGTCGGACGAACCATTGGGGTCGAATATCACTTCGCATGGGCGAGTACGATTTCAAGCCACACTCGCGTGACGGACTCGGGTTTGATTGGCCGATGTCCTATGAGGACGTAGCACCATATTACGATAAGACGGAGGCCTTGATCGGCGTTTATGGGTCAAACGAAGGACTTGAAAATACGCCGAACTCCTCTCCAGGGGTGTTGCTACCTCCTCCGGCGCCAAGAGCGGAAGAGCTGCTCACCCAGAAGGTTTGTCGTGAGAGGCTAGATATCCCCGTAGTCCCAGCCCATTTGGCCATCCTGACTCAGCCACTTGAGGCCGACCGAATTGCGCGTATGCTCTGGCCGAACAATGAGATGGCTCGGCGTGTGACTGCAGAATCGATGCGTGCTAGAGCTGCGTGCTATTACGCGACTCCTTGCGGTCGTGGTTGCTCAATTAAGGCGAACTTTCAATCACCGACAGTTCTGTTGCCACCAGCAGCAGCGACAGGCAACCTCAATGTCATCACAAATGCGATGGTGCGTGAGGTCACAGTCGACACGAATGGGCGAGCGACTGGAGTCCACTACATCGACAAGGATACACGGCTTGAGGAGCACGTGAGTGCCCGTGTCGTAATCCTCACAGCAAGCGCATGTGAGTCAGCACGCATTCTTCTCAACTCAAAGAGCTCTCTTTTCCCGGACGGACTCGGTAACGGAAATGGGCTTGTTGGTAAGTATCTGATGGATACTGTAGGTGCTGGTGTGCAGGGTCAGATTCCAGCGCTTGAGAATATGCCCCCGCATAACGCTGATGGTGCCTCAGCGATGCACCTCTATATGCCCTGGTGGCTCTATCAAGATCAGGCTCGAGGCCAACTCGACTTTGCTCGTGGCTACCACATCGAGTTTGGTGGCGGTCGGAAGATGCCCGGATTTGGTTCTTTCGGAGGGATCGAGCCTCTTACCATGGGCTCTTATGGCCAGAGCTTCAAGGAAGATTGTCGTCGCTACTACGGGTCTTTCCTTGGCTTTGCCGGTCGTGGTGAGATGATCCCGAACGATGACTGCTACTGTGAGATTGATTCCGAGCAAGTCGATGAATGGGGGATTCCTACCCTACGCTTTCATTGGACATGGTCGGACCATGAGCTTAACCAAGCACGGCACATGCAGCAGACATTCGGGGAGATCGTTGAAACAATGGGCGGACACGTGCTTAGCACCATAAATGAGGACGGAGCAGATGCCATAGCGAAGCCGGGAGAGATCATTCATGAAGTGGGTGGCGTAATAATGGGAAACGATCCATCTCGCTCGGTTCTCAATGAATTTTGCCAGTCATGGGAAGTCGACAATCTCTTCGTTCCCGATGGAGGTTGCTTCGTGTCGAACGCCGATAAGAATCCGACGCTTTCCATCATGGCCATCGCATGGCGTGCGGCCGACTACATTGTTGATCAGTTGAACCAGAGGAATCTCTGATGGCTAACGAATCACAGAATAGCGATCGGGATAAGCACGCAGAAGATATTTCTAAGTATAGACTTGAGTTGCCAGTGTTGGGTGCTGTGAGCATAGATCGGCGACAGGCATTGAAGGTTATGGCAATCGCAGCTGCAACTCCGGCACTGGTTTCATGCAAGCCTGACGAAGAAGCTTCTGAAATCTTGATGACCCCTGCTTCCGCATCGAACCCGAAGGCAAGAGGGGATGCGTGGGATCCAGATCTCCTCACACCGACGGTACTCTGGGAGCGATCATTGACCTCAGATGAGCTACAGTCCCTGGCAGTGCTTTGCGACGTGATCATTCCGGCTGATGAGCGCTCACAGTCGGCCAGTCAACTTGGCGCGCATGATTTCATAGACGAGTGGGTGAGTGCTCCCTATGAAGCAAACCAATCAGATAAAATCATCCTGCGAGAGGGTCTTGTTTGGCTCGATAGTGAAGCCGCCCGGCGATTTGGTGAGGGAATGCGTTTCAGAGAGCTCACTGCAGATCGACATATGACGATTTGCAATGAAATCTGCTATCTGCAGAACACCCCCCCTGGACTCGAGTCTGCGGCTCTGTTTTTTGATAAAGTCCGAGATCTGACTTCCACAGCGTTCTGGACTACACCCGAGGGTATGGAGGATCTGCAGTATGTGGGCAATGTCCCCCTTCCGCGCTGGGATCCTCCGCCTCCGGAAGTTCTTCGACACATAGGGTTGGAAT
>DLRL01000052.1:644-55226 GCA_002501085.1 Gemmatimonadales bacterium UBA7889 | reverse complement strand
CGGCAAGGGTGGCTTGTTCCCGGGGGAAGGGAGCGAGGAGCAGGCCTCGTTTCAGCCTCTGAATACTTGGGTGAGTAATTCGAGTGCAGCCGATGGGGTGTATTGGTATGAAATAGGTCATCAGCCCCGTAACAATCGGAAGTTGATTGCCGAGGAGGACGCTGCCCGTCTGGCAACATGGATCAATAGTCGACTCACTGCAGGAGAGCGTGTACCAGGTGATTTCATGATCCTAACGCGGGACACAAAGCAACTCAGTGTCTATGCGCATGCGCTAGAAGAATGGGGACTCCCGGTTCAAGTCACTGGCGCCGGCGTCAGCGCGGAGAAAGAACTTCAAGAACTTCAAGTGCTCCTCGAATGCATGATTGATCCAGGAAATCCGATCAAGGTCGTAGCAGTTTTGGTAGGACTGTTCTTCGGGATCGACTACGAGCAAATGCTACAACACCAAGAGGATGGAGGGCACTTCGATGTGATGGAGGTCCATTCCATTGGTCATCCGATGGTGATCGAAGCTCTGAACAAGCTGAACAGTTGGTGGCGGGAGACTGCCACGTCGCCGGCCGACATTTTTATATCCGGAGTGATTAGCGAGTTAGGGATCCTGCCTTACGCAGCAGCGGGAGAATTGGGCGCGCTCAGAGCTGGCACCCTCGTGTACGCGCTCGAAATCGTTCAGGCTACCACGTTAGCCGGTGATGCCTCACTACCCGGTGTTTTGAGGGCACTGCGATCGGCTTTCGCAGTGACTCGGGTTGAGGCTCCACTCGAACCAGGGCGTTCAGGGGTGATTCGACTGATGAACTTGCACCAGGCCAAGGGCCTCGAGGCGGACGTGGTTGT
The DNA here is from genome assembly GCA_002501085.1 of Gemmatimonadales bacterium UBA7889. Classification (GTDB taxonomy): domain Bacteria; phylum Gemmatimonadota; class Gemmatimonadetes; order Longimicrobiales; family Gaopeijiaceae; genus UBA1142. The sequence goes on along the minus strand of DLRL01000052.1, from coordinate 54,380 downwards.
TCTCGCAGATCCTGCTGGAGCCGGATCCCGGAAACCAAAGCTCCATGTTCGTCGGGACGAAGATGGCCCAGCCTCGGGTTATCTGAAGGTGATGCGTGGGTCTCGAACTTTAGCCACTGCTCCAGACTGGGACGATAACGAAGAAACTGAAAAACGCTTTCAGGAGGCAGAGGAAGTAAGGCTCCTCTATGTGGCAGTCACCAGAGCAAAGAGTGAACTCTTGGTCGCAAGATATCCCCATAATGAGCAGTCACCGTGGCTTAAACTCGATCCCTTGCTGACAAAACTGGAGCCTGAGGGTCAGCTCATGACGGCTGATGAACCAGAGCCACGAGCGGAACTCTCTCTTAAGAAGGAGGTGATCGAGCGAGATCGTAAGGCAACAACTGATAGGCTAAGCAGGTTGGCCAAGCCTTCATTCGAGTATAGGTCTGTCACTCGAATCGTGGAGAAGGATGAAGTTATCTCGGAAGAGTCTGTGGCTACTAGGTCTGATGAAGATGACCCAGTAGAGATCTCTCGGGGGTTTTCTTGGGGCAGCGTAGTTCACGGTGCCCTGGCAGCAGCCGCAGTTGATCCTCCACCTGAGTTTCTTAGGACTATATGCCGAGACCTTCTGCGAGAATATCTGCGCCCGCTCGATGATCTAGGAGAGCCGATCGAGCTTACCGAACTTCTTCAGGCGGTAGAAGCCGTGCGTGCTTCGGAACTGTGGACCCGAGCACAGGAAGCCGACAAGATGATGGTTGAGGTGCCGTTTGCCGTGCAGCACAAAGGAATCCAAGCCGTCGGTGATTCTGAAGGTTCAAAGAGTAGGAAGAAGCCTGCCTCAAGGTCCCTGACTGCTAGACAGATAGATATTTTTTCGACTACAGAGGATCCTAAAATGGGCAATGAATCCTCTGTCGAGGAGGAAGAAACTCTATTACGGGTGATCGAAGGGGTAGTTGATCTGGCGTTCAGGGAAGACGGAGGTTGGGTGATTGCCGACTACAAGACGGACCTGGGTACAGATCCGGATTTTAGTTCTCGAATCAAAACTTACCGTAAGCAAGTTGACCTTTATGCGGATGCCTGGGCCCGTTTGACAGGGGATCCCGTAAAGGAGCGAATATTATTCTTTACCGCTCAGGATAGAATGGAGTCTTGGTGAACTGAGAGCCCACGGCGCGGTTCCATACTCCTAGGGTTATTATGCTTCCTTAGACTTGAGTATTGAGGTATACGTGGCTGACCCATCAACTGCCCACACACAACCAATGCTTTCCGGAGAACTGATGGAGAAGGGACTGAGGCTAAACGCAAGCCGAATGATATTCTTGGTTGGGATAATTATCGGGTTCACTGTTAGCCCAGTGAGGTTGGACGCACAGGCGATACCCCGCACTCGGCTTGTTTTATTAGGGACAGGAACACCCAATGCGGACCCAGAACGGTCAGGTCCCGCGACTGCAGTGGTGGTTGATGATCGTGCCTACCTCATTGATGCTGGCCCCGGCATTGTTCGCCGCGCGGCTCTGGCAGCACGCGAGAAGGATATGCCCGCACTGTCAGCGTCGGGCCTCAACCATGTTTTCATTACCCACCTGCATTCCGATCATACTGTTGGTCTTCCAGATTTGCTTTATAGCCCTTGGGTGCTCGATCGTCCTGATCCTCTGAATGTTTTCGGGCCTCCAGGGATACAGCGGATGATGAGTGGCATAGCGGAGGCCTGGGCTGACGACATCTCCATCCGGCTCGACGGGCTCGAACCGCGGGGCGCGAATCGCGACGGGTACAGACCGAATACTCATGAGATCGAGCCAGGGCTTGTGTACGAAGACGAACTCGTTCGCGTGTATGCGATTCCGGTGAAACATGGATCTTGGAAGTACTCTTATGGCTACCGTTTTGAGGGACCTGATCGGACGATAGTGATTAGTGGTGATGCGGCGCCGAGTGAATCTCTGGTGGAGGCGTGTGATGGCTGTGACATCCTCCTACACGAGGTGTACAGTGCCGAGCGTTTTACTACACGACCGCCAGAATGGCAGGCTTACCACTCGCAGTTCCACACCTCGACGACCGAGCTTGCTGATATCGCCAATCGCTCTAGGCCGGGTATGCTGGTGCTTTATCACCACCTGTTTTGGGGTACAGACGATACGGGGCTCGTTAACGAGATTCGGGCGGCTGGATATAATGGCCCGCTAGCATCCGGGAAGGATCTGGACGTGTACTAGGTTCCGTTGATAGCTAGAGGATCTCTTGATTGCTTTCTTTAGCTACCTCAACCACTCGTAATTATCCCCAATGGACTACTTTCCGAAATGAGTATTTTCCAGACAATTCATGAGCGTCGCTCCATCAAGGAGTTTACGGAGCGAACCGTAACGCGAGAGGAGATTGAGCAATTACTTGAGGCTGTAGTTCAAGCTCCGAACCATCGAATGACTGAGCCGTGGAGATTCTATGTGCTTGGCCCCAAGGCTCGTTATGCGTACGGTGCTGCTTTGGGTAGAAGAAAGGCGAAGAGAGTAGAGGATTCTGGGGCGGCGGAGGCTGTGATTCTCAAGGTCGCTAATGCACATGAAGCGCTCCCTTGCATGATTGCGAGCACATTGGTACTTGATGAAAATCCTGAAGTCTGCGAGGAAGATTATGCTGCAGTATTTATGGGACTCCAGAACCTATCCTTGGCCGCCCACCATATGGGTTTAGGGGCGCATATTAAGAGTGGTGCGGTCATGGAGGATCCGTTAGCGCGATCAGCAGTGGGGGTGGCTGATGGAGAACGGATCGTCGCGACGATCCACCTCGGTGAGCCAGCTAGCGTGCCGGAACAGAAGTCTCGCAAATCAGCTATAGATTTCACGACCTGGGTAGGTTAGGGAGATCGCCCTACCAGGACATACGATAGATTAATACCTGTCTTGTGAAGGAGATGGAGTCGCACACTATAGGCCGTTCCTAACGGACCAGGTGAACAGGGAGACACTGAGTGATGACAAGCAAGCTTCGATCAGCTGGGGTATTGGCTGTTGCGATGGGTTTGGCGGCGATGAGTACCGCTGCTCAAACCACATCCCCAAGAGAGCATATGAATCTAGCCCGATCACTGCTGGAAGAACTCGTCGAGATTAATACGACGAACACCGAGCGCGGGAACAATACGCTCGCAGCACAGGCGATGGCTGACGCTTTGCTAGAAGCTGGATTTCCTCAGGAGGACGTGCATGTCCTTGTGCCAGAAGATTCACCCACTAAAGGCAATCTTGTTGCCAGATACAGAGGGCGGGATACTGGACAGGAGCCCATTCTACTGCTTGCACACATCGACGTTGTTGAAGCCCTACCCGAGGATTGGAGTCCAGATTTTAATCCATTCGAATTCATCGAGCGTGATGGGTACTACTATGGGCGCGGTGTTACGGATGACAAAGATGAGGCGGCTATCTACACCGCAAATTTAATTCGAATGCGGCAGGAAGGTTTTGTGCCAGATCGTGACATAATCATGGCACTAACCGCTGACGAAGAGGGTGGTCCCCGGAATGGCGTTGCGTACCTGTTAGAGGAGCATAGTGAATTGATTAACGCTGCTTTTGCTCTCAACGAGGGTGGTGGAGGCATGGAGCAGAATGGGAGAAAGATCTCAAACAATGTCCAAGCTGCTGAGAAAAAGTTCCTCTCATTCTTTTTCACGGGCACAAACCCTGGTGGACACTCTTCTTTACCAGTGCGCAAGAATGCGATTTATGATCTTGCTGGAGCGCTTCTAGCAGTTCAAAACTTCGATTTTCCCATCATGCTCAACGAAGTTACTGAGGCATTCTTCGGCCGCTCTGCAAACCTCGTTGGGGGTGAAATGGGTGAGGCAATGCGCAGAATTGTATCCAACCCTGCGGATGCTCAGGCTGCTAGAATCCTATCCTCAGAGACTGGCTATAGCTCTCGGCTGCGGACGACCTGTGTAGCGACCTTGCTTGAGGGAGGACACGCCCAGAATGCACTTCCGCAATTAGCTCAGGCCAACGTTAATTGTCGAATCTTTCCGAGTCATGATCCTTCAGACGTGCACGTGAAACTTCAAGAATTAGCTACGCCCTTTGATGTGACTGTCGAGCCCAGAGGATCAGTGACAGAGAGTCCGCCTTCGCCCCTGACTCCAGAAGTTCTTGGGCCGATTGAAAGGATTACAGAGCAGATGTGGCCAGGAGTGGAAGTCCTCCCGGTCATGTCTACAGGAGCGACAGACGGACTCTATTTGCGTCGAGAAGGGATACCCGTCTACGGCGTGAGTGGGCTTTTCGGTGATATGGATGATGTCCGGGCCCACGGTCAAGATGAGCGGATAAGTATCCAGAACTTTTTCGAGGGGCAGGAATTTCTTTACCGCCTTGTCAAAGCACTAACTGGAGGAGGAGTCGCTTGATTAGCTACCTGGATCGGTTGAGATGTCTTTAGGAATGTGGGTCTTCCACGTCCTCGGCTTCTCGCCGTCCTACCAGGAACCCTTTGGAAAGAACATTGTAGTTATCCTATGACTATCCTTGGGCCCAGAACTTCAATGCGCTTTGGTCGCGTTTTGTTTGCTATTCTTATCGCGACTTCATTGTCCAGCATTCCGACTCATGGCAATGCGCAGACGGTCCTGGCACGAGTACTCGATGGTGAAGACTCCAGGCCGGTATTCGGAGCGCTAGCGTACTTGGTAGATTCTGAGGGCACCGTATTGAAGAGTGCCCTGACAGACCAGCTTGGCAGGGCACTCTTCGTGGGTCTCCAGGTAGGAGCATTTAGGGTGCGTGTCGAGATGATCGGCAAGGCCACAGTAGAAACGGATCTCTTCCAGGTTGCTGCCGGAGCAACCGCGACCCAGGATGTGCGGCTTGAATCCAGTGCAATTGTTCTTGAGGGTCTGCAAGTTGAAGCGGAAGGCGGGCGTTGCAGAGTTCGGCCATCACAGGGAGTGGGGGTAGCAGACCTCTGGGATGAAGCTCGAAAAGCGCTTAGTGCGGCGGCCTTCACTGACAGAGAGGCTATCTATCTTTACCGCACAACGAGTTACACTCGAGACCTAGCTCTGGACGCCAAGACGATCCAGAGAGAAGAAGAGCGCACCGGAACGAAATTATTCGATAGCAAGCCGGCAGAAGACCTGATTGAAAATGGGTTTGTTCAGAAGGACGGTAGCGGACAACTCTACTTTGCCCCAGACGCAGACGTACTGCTGTCGGATCCTTTTCTAGATTCTCACTGCTTCCGATTCACGGCTGGTCAGGGAGAAGCTGCAGGTCTGGTCGGCCTTGGTTTTGAGCCCGCTAATGGCCGGAACCGCAACGTAGATATCTCAGGGACACTGTGGCTTGATGGGCAGACTTTTGAGCTGCGTTGGCTTCAGTACAACTATGAGAACCTCGACCCGGACATCAACTCATCCGAAGTGGGTGGGCATGTCAAGTTCCAACGGCTTCCGAACGGCACTTGGATCGTTCCCGAATGGTGGATCCAGATGCCCCGTATCGGAGTTTCCTATGATACTTCCGGGCGAGCGAGAATGCGTATCACGGCCTACAGGCGCACAGGAGGTCGAATAATGCAGGTACGCGAGGCTGGTGCAGCAGGTCGGACGATTGTCGAGGCTCAGACTGGGACAATAGAGGGGGTGGTCTTCGACAGCCTAGGTATTGAACCGCTTGCTGGAGCTCGAGTGGGAATGGTCGGATCGAATCAGACGGTTTTCACAGATGCTAATGGGCAATTTGTGATACGAGGCCTTACTGGGGGGAGATATCAGATCAGCATTTCACATCCGAGTGTTGAGGAAGTTGGATTTCGCCCACCTCCTATCATTGAAGAAGTAGTGGAAGGGCAGGTGACCGGAGTTCAATTCCGGATGCCCGCAAAGTCAGATGTAGTTTTTGAAGCTTGTCGGGATGAAAGTCAGGAGGATGGTTCTGCAGCTGTCCTCGGGCAGGTTGTTGATCGACGTGGTCGGGCGCTTCCGGGGGCAACTGTTTCCCTGACGTGGGAGCGTTTCAGAGCAACCTTGGGTGGGGTGCCGCAGCAGGCGGATGTACTTGGACTCCAAGCGACCGCCGACGCTGATGGCTACTACCGGATTTGCGGAGTACCCGAGAATCAACTCCTCACGATTCGCGGTGGTTTTGACGGTATTGAGACAGCGGGCGATACGATCCGTGTCAGAGGGGAGAGTGGAGCTCAGGTCCATCGTGTGGAGATCCGATCCAACGGTTGAACTTTGGATTTGAGATTAGAGGTACCCTGGGGCACGAACACTCTTTTCCGCAGTGGATTTTATACTCAAGTCTCCACTGAATAACGGCTCCACGTCTAGCGTATGTGAAAGTGGCATCCGTACGTTCACGCTCATGACCAGTGGTAACCCAGTGTCGGCATGTCACCTTGAATGAACTTATATCAAGCCCATGAGGTCGAATACCATGTGTAAGTTTTACCAGCGAGCCTTAACGGCAGTAATCCTCTTAGTGGTGGCACCATCCTCCATTAATGCACAAGAGAGTCGGATGTCTGCAGCGGAGCGATTTTCCGCATACCAGACACATCGCTCAATGGTTGGGGAATCGTTATTCAAGAACCTGCCCTGGCAGCATCTCGGCCCCACAAATATCAGTGGAAGGTCTACTGATATCGCCCTGGCAGAGCCTCGAGGTGAGACTTACACGATTTATGTCGCTGGAGCTTCTGGAGGCATCTGGAAAACGGAGAATGAAGGGGTTACTTGGACGTCGCTCTTCGATGAGCAATTGACCACCTCAATAGGGGATTTGGCGATTGCTCCATCAGATTCGGAGATAGTGTGGGTAGGTACCGGAGAGGCAAATATTTTCCGCAGTTCGCATGCAGGCGCCGGTATCTATAAATCAACGGATGAGGGCAACTCATGGCAGCATATGGGCCTGACTGAGACCCAGACCATTGGTCGTATCGTCGTGCATCCGGAAAACCCGGATGTCGTTTGGGTCGCTGCTAGTGGTCATGAGTACCGTGATAATCCCGAACGAGGGGTCTATAAGACCGTTGATGGTGGTCACAACTGGAATCAAGTGCTGTTCATCGATGACATGACTGGGGCCATTGATCTTGTAATCCACCCACTTGATTCAAACACTCTGTATGCTGCTACCTGGCAACGCCGACGAGCTAAATTCAATGATCCTCGTAATGAACCTGCATTTACGGGTTCCGATGAGTACTTCACAGGTTCAGGCGTGTGGAAAAGCACTGATGGAGGGGAAAGTTGGCGGCAGATGAATGATGGCTTGCCCAGCCCAAGGTATCGAGGTCGGATCGGGATCGACATTGCCCGCTCACAGCCTGAGACGATATATGCGTTTGTAGACAACTATGAGATTGCGCGTGAAGCCGAGGAAGGTGAAGCCGATGCGTACGGACGTCCTCGGGGGGGTGTGATCCGTGGGGCGACTGTTTTTCGATCAGATAACGGTGGTGGCTCGTGGCGTCGGACCAGCGAACACAATCAGTTCATGGAAGGTCTTGGTGGCACATATGGTTGGGTTTTCGGTCAGATGAGAGTTGATCCAAATAACCCAGAAAAGGTCTATGTGATGGGTCTTGGGTTGAACGTATCTGAGGATAGCGGAAGAACATTCCGGCGACTGTCTGGAATGCACGGTGACCATCACGGTCTCTATATAGACCCGAATAATTCGGATTATCTAGTGAACTCTAATGATGGTGGTGCCTATGTGTCCTATGATGGCGGCGAAAATTGGCGCTTCTTCGGTGAACTTCCAATGGTTCAGTTCTTCAATGTCAACTTCGATATGGGTGATCCCTTTCGAGTTTATGGCTCGGTTCAGGACCACGGTTCCTACACGGGTGTTGTTAACCTCAATAACGGCAGGCACGAGATACCAGCCGTAGAGTTTGATGGAGCCCCAGGTGGAGAGGGCAGTCATCATGCCATAGACCCTAGGGATACGGATATCGTGTATTCAGCGGGGTTCTACGGCACGATCTCACGAACGAATCGGTCAACCGGGGAGACAAAGCAAATCGTTCCTAGGCCACCCGAAGGCGAGCTTCCGTACCGGGGCCAGTGGCTTGCTCACTTCATTATGTCGCCCCACGACCCAAACACGATCTACCACGGTATGAATCACGTATTTCGGTCTACCAACCAAGGGGACGATTGGGAGCGTATTAGCCCTGACCTGACTCACAATGACCCGGATCGTCTAGGGGATATCCAGTTCCAGACGATCACGGCACTTTCAGAGTCACCGATTACTGAGGGACTCCTCTATGCTGGTTCTGATGACGGCCGAGTTCATGTCACACGTGATGGGGGTCAATCATGGACCGATATCTCAGGTGGTTTACATCCTGACCGGTTCACTTCTGAGGTTTTAGCGTCTGAGTACCACGAAAGCACCGTCTATGTCACGCAGAACGGTCGCCGTAGTGATGATTTTGCTCCCTACGTCTGGAGGTCCACGGACTACGGCGATACTTGGGAAAGTATCGCCGACGGAATCCCATTTGGACCTGTTAACATCATTCGCGAGGATCCCAAGAACCCGAACTTACTTTATGTAGGTAATGATGTGGGTGTGTATGTGTCTCTGGATCAAGGGAGCAAGTGGCATGCACTTCCTTATGGTCTCCCGAGTACTTTTGTGCATGATCTGGTGATTCATCCTCGGGATGACATCATGGTTGCTGCAACACATGGAAGGGGAATGTTCGCGTTTGATGTGAGACAGCTACAACAGCTGACCACTGAAATCGTTGCTACAACATCGCATATGTTTGAGCCTGAAGGTGGGCTTCTCGCACTTGGTAATGGGAGGGGCCGTTCTAGTACTTCCGCAGTGCAGAGTGCGTACGTTCACTATTGGCTTAATGAAGAAGCTGAAGTGAGTCTGGAGATTCAGGATAACCGTGGTCAGGTGGTGAATATCCTTGAGGCAAGCGGCGATCCAGGATTGCATGCGGTCGAGTGGACGCTTGAACGTATGGGCTCAGATCAGGGTGGGCGGGGAGCTGGGTTCTCCAGGCGAACCGATTTGGTTCCGCCCGGAGAATACACTGTGATCCTAGGGGTAAATGATGCCGAACACCGGATGCCTCTCCGGATCACTCGGCAGCAGCCGTAACCACTGCGTTCAGGTGACTAGTGGTCTCGAGAGACTTCTTGCTGGTGAAGCATCCCATCTACGACGCCTCTCTCTTGGATTAATTGTCCATCCTGCTTCGGTAACGAGGGGGTTTCGACTCTCAGTTGATGCTTTGTTAGAAGAAGGATTCATGGTCAGGGCTCTTTTCGGCCCACAGCATGGTGCCAGGGGTGAGAAACAGGACAACATGATTGAGTCCGCACACTATACTGATCCGTACACAGGTCTACCCGTGCACTCGCTTTATAGCGATGTCCGTAAACCTACCCCAGAGATGCTTAGCGGGCTGGATGCTATCGTGTTCGATCTCCAAGACGTAGGAGTCCGTGTGTACACCTTCATCTGGACAATGTTGTTGGCAATGGAAGCGTGTGCCGAAGCAAATCTCCGGTTCATTGTACTCGACCGGCCCAATCCCATTGGTGGAATTCAGAGAGAAGGTGCGGTGCTTCGGGAGAACTTCGAATCCTTTGTTGGCCTACATCCTATTCCACTGCGTCACGGGTTGACCTGTGGTGAGTTAGCGGTCTGGATGAACGAAACCCGAGGTATTGGGTGTGACCTTGAAGTGATCGAGTGCAGGGGTTGGCGTAGGTCCATGGGATGGAGTGATACCGGATTACCGTGGGTGGCACCTAGCCCTAACCTACCGACGCCGGATTCGTGTCTCGTCTATCCAGGTATGGTTCTCTTGGAGGGGACCAACCTCTCAGAAGGGCGAGGAACCACGAAGCCCTTTGAGTATTTTGGCGCACCTTATCTGAATATCGAACATCTAACCGACTTCTTAGGTCAGGAGCGCCTAGACGGTGTAACGATCCGCCCCTGTCATTTTGAGCCCACCTTTCAGAAATACGCTGGAGCCATGTGTGCGGGAGGACAGCTTCACGTTACTGACCCGGAAACATTTCAGCCTGTTCGAACTGCGGTAGCAATCCTCAGGGCTGCGAGAGAACTTGCTCCGCAGGAATTCTACTGGTCTGAACCGCCTTACGAATATCAGGAAGATTTGATACCGATAGATCTAATTTGGGGACACGATGGCCTGCGGCGTAGGATAGACGACGGTGCTACCGTGGATGAGGTTCTAGAGGGTGTGCAGGAAGATCTCGACACTTTTGAAGAGAGTGTTGCAAGTTTCTTGATCTATGAGTGAGCAGTTAGCAACCACTTAAGCATCAATGATGCAGGAAGGGTATCTGGGGAACTGCTTATCTACAGAGCCCGCTTCCATCAAATCGGGACGCAATCTGTAGGTAAAGCCTTTCGCCTGGGTCGGCCATTACTTCGGGCGTCACACAGCTTGGCCCCGTGACAAGATCGACCTCTATCCGTAGGCGATCCGTCATGAAAGCCCAGGGGATCTTAAGAGTTTGGCTCGAAAGGGCACTAACTTGACCCACACGGCGGCGTGATCCACCGCTAACTGCATAAAGCCTGGCATCGTTGAAATTCAGGTTCTCCACGATCAATTCGATATTTTGAGGTTCAGCGCTGCTTCGTCCCGCGAATGGGTCACTCCCCCCACCGGTTCCGCCAATGGGACGTCCCATTGGCGTGCAAGAGGTTAAGCCAATCAGAAGGACAACTGCCCAGATGCTGCCAGTAAATGTGTTTATGATGTGTGCCGTGTCATAACGTTCCTCGAAATCTAAACTTAGATCTTTCATCCAAGAGTGATGTATAGAACTCTAAGCCCCGATTTATCACAACATACTACGTGTATCTGGAATCCCAGGGAAATCGCAAAGTTCCATGAACTACTGCGGATCAAGCTTGAAATGGGCAAGCTGACTTACTGTTTGGACTGCCGCGTTAGAGTTCGGATACAGATAACAACTTAACTTACGAGGGTCGGTTTTATGGTGTCAGTGTTGACAAGTGAGTGGTACCAAAACCTGATCAATCAGGCGCTCAATCAGCGAGGTTGTGACTCGCTTTGTTCATCAAGTTCAGCACTGTATCACTGGCACTGTCAGGTGTCATGAATGAGGTAATCGCATAGGCAAGAGTTGAAAGCACCATCGCAGGGAAAACCTCATGTACCACTTCTGAACCTGGTATAAAATCCCACGTCAGGAGTGTCGTGATTCCCACACTAAACGAAGCCATAACCGCTGAACCACTTCCTCGTTTCCAATGAAGTCCAAAGACGATGGCTGGAAAAAAACAAGCACCGTAGAGGCTACCACTGAACGCTGTAAGGGCGACTATACCACCAGGCGGATTTAGAGAGATCAGCATGGTGATGAATGCGAATAGCGCTACCCATCCCTTTGTCCAAAACATTTGGTCCTTCTCACTGCGACCAGGCTTGACCACGCCGACAATGTCCCGCTCCGTAGTTGATGCCAGTACGAGAAGCACCGAGTCGAGTGATGACATTGCCGCTGCTACCATAGCGACTAACAAGAATGCAGCGGTGCCTTGCCCAAAGACTTCATTCAAGAGATTGGGAATTACAAGATCAGTGTCTCCGAGGCCGTCAGGGAAGATTCGTCTCGCATAGAGTCCGATCGGGATCAAGAGTGAGAATACGAAACCGAATGTAATCGTTGAGACAAGCATGCCCGTGCGGATCGCTTTGTCCCCTTTTAGTGCAAAGAATCGAGCGAGTTGCCTAGGTTCGACAGCAAATTTGATGAGTCCCGCGAACATTGTGCCGAGTAGTACAGGAACTGCGACACCGCCTCCCCAGGTAAAGAGTGCTTCCCCGCCAGGCTGAGCGCGCACCTCAGAGATTGCGCTCAGCCCCCCTGCCGCATTCACCGTTCCAGTGAACAAGAGGATAGCTGCTAGGATCATCACTACGCCCTGCACTGAATCTGTTTTCACCACACTGATGAAGCCGCCGATCATCGTGTAGAGCATGACGATAAAGAAAACAATTACGATTGAGAGTTTATAAGGAATCTCTAGAAAGACTTCTAGTAGGTTGCCGATGCCCTTAAAGACTGCTGTCATATAGAAGAACGAAGCTGCCATAACGATCAGGGCAGCAAAGACTCTGGCGGTGGTGCTGTCAAAGCGGAAGCCTATGAAGTCCGGTATCGTGAGAGAGTCCATCGCGCCGGTGAAGCTTCTGAGTCGAGGAGCGATTACAAGCCAGGCGAAGAGGCTTAGTGCAACAGAGGTTGGAATGAATAGCATCCATGGCACGCCCCAGTCGTATGTCTGACCGCTGAAGCCTACAAATGAATTTGTACTTGCATACGTAGCAAAGAATGAGAGGCCGATGATCCAGCCACCCATATTCCGTCCACCAACGTAATAGTCCGCGAGCCCTTTCGTTTTTCTTTTTCCGGTCCATGCGTGATGCGCGAGCATCACGGTGTATAGCGCGAGGAGTGAGTGAACCATCCAGTATTCGCGCAGGTTTGCAATCACTGAGTCAATCATGAGGGGAAAGTAGAGAGTTGATGGTAGATCACTATGCTTTGTCCGGTTTGAAGAACTGGAGTACTTCCGGTTTGGTCACTTTACCCATTGTATTACGCGGCAACTCGGGGACTATTAGGATTTCTTTGGGGACCCTGTAAGGGGCGAGACGCTTTTTAGCAAATGCTCGAAGCTCATCTGCCGAAAGGTGATCTTTGTCCTCGGACACAATCGCTGCGCAGATTCGATCCCCCCAATCGACGTCCGGCACACCTACCACTGCGCACTCACGGACTCCTGGATGAGTGAGCATAACTCCCTCAATTTCTAGAGCTGAGATTTTCTCACCGCCCGTTTTTAAGATATCGACACTGGAACGGCCGAGTATGCGGTACGCACCTGCCTCCACAACTGCCTGGTCACCAGTTATGAACCATCCATCAGTCGTGAAGGCTGCCTCTGTTTCCTTGGGTTGACGCCAGTACTCATTAAATACTGTAGCTCCGCGGACTTGTATCAGGCCCGGCTCACCTTCTGCGACTAGGTGGTTAGCCTCGTCCACCAGACGAACCTCTATCCCAGGTAGTGCCTTGCCTACATATCCGGGTCGCCGTTCACTATCAAGGGGGTTTGAGAGTGCCATTCCAATCTCTGTCATACCGTAACGCTCAAGCAGGCGTTGGCCAGTTATTTCTTCCCACATGTCCAGTGTTGTCACGGGTAACGCAGCTGAGCCGGAAACCGAAAGTCGGCAGGCACCAGCGCCCGAAGCCCAAGCAGTTCGTGTAGCAGAGTTCGCGCGCTTCCAGGCCTCTATTAAACGACGATAGATGGTTGGTACAGCCATATAGAGCGTGATATTCCTGTGACTCAATCGTTCCCAAACTTCCACGGCATTAAACCGAGGGAAAATCTCGCATGTGCTCCCATTCCATAGTGCTGAAAGCAAAACGTTTACGATGCCATGAACATGGTGCAGGGGAAGATGGAGGAGGATGTGATCGTCATGATCCCAACCCCAGGCAACAGTAAGGGACTCGACTTGACTACGAATATTCTTATGGGTTAGGACGACTCCTTTGGGTCGTCCGGTGGTTCCAGACGTGTAGAGGATCATTGATGGACCCTCCTCCTCAACTATCGGGATCTCACAAAGAGGGATTTCTTGGGATAGAGTTGAACCGTCAAGCACTGGGAGCCCGCGTTTGTTGGCTAGATTATTGATCTGAGCAAAGAGGGTTGGATGAGCGATGATCGCTTCAGGTTTAGCATCTTCTATCACATGTGCTAACTCAGCAGGAGGATGTGATATTGCCATCGGTACCGCCACACCGCCTGCACGCCAGATGCCCCACAGCGTAACCACGTAGTCCCATCCGGGTGGTACTAGGATACATATGCGGCCCGCATTTAGGTTCTTCCGTCCAGAGAGCAGCCGGGTAGCAACTATACTGGAAGCTCGTAACAGGTCTGAGTATGTGTAGGCGTCCTCTTCTACTACGATGGCCGTGTGGTTCGAATAGGCTTCGGCACGGTCAACCAAATGAAGGGTCAACGGAGATCAAGCTCGGTAAGGACATCAAACATCCGGCCAAGCTGTTTAAATGCTCAGCCCCTTTCAAGGTGCGCTCCGTTTCCTATTTTCTAGATCTGAGTTCTGTAGTCCTTCTCGATGAGAGATGTTTTCCGACATTGCAGAGGGCAGTGAAGGGTATCTGAGGCTGATCCTTTACTAAGGCAGTACATTTCACAGACCTCGTATCACTCAACCTGTATGAGCATGCCTTATATAGAGCAGATCCCTTTATTAGAAGCTGACGGCTTACTCAAAAAGCAATTCGACGATGCGATCGGTCGAGCAGGTCGCGTATGGAATATCGTCCATGTGATGAGCCTTAACCCGACTGTGATGGAAGCTTCCATGGGGCTTTATCGCGCATTGATGTTCACTCCGTCTCCCCTGTCGCGGGTGCAGAGGGAGATGCTAGCCGTAGTTACATCAAAGGCGAATAACTGTTTCTATTGAGTGCAATCGCACGCACATGACCTCCGGGAAGAGGTTACGGAAAGGTTCAAGTCAACAGATGAAGCAGACGCGTTTGTAGAGGCCATTGCCACGGACTGGCGCTCTGCGGATCTGTCTGAAAAAGATCGGGCACTGTGTCTGTTCGCGGAAAAACTCACTCTGGATCAGCAAGAAATAGGCCCAGGTGACCTCGAATCTCTACGTATTCATGGCTTTGAGGACACCGCAATCCATGATGCAACACAGATCATAGGGTACTTCAACTACATCACTCGGATTGCGGATGCGCTCGGGGTTGAGCCGGAGTCAGACATCGGTGAATGGGGACTGTCGAATCCTTGAACCTACTGAGTGTGCTCTAATATGTAGTGGTCTATTTATTAGGCCTGATGACTCCATTCCCAGTAAAGAAAACCGTCTCTATCGAGGCTTACAATGTCGGCTATATTCGGGCTCCCTGTTCTGTGTGAGCGAGAGATGATCCTTCGATGAGTCTGGAAACAAAACGACCTACAGTGGAGGCAGCCGAAGAAATTCTCGGGGGCTATTTTCCGGCGCTTGACCATGGCTTTGTGGCCTTGGTGGACTACATGGGCACCGACGAGGATGTCGAGCGAGCGGCCCGAGTAAGTTATGGCGCTGGCACACGTAAGGTATCACTTACACGTGGCTTGATCCGTTATCTCAGGCGCCATCGCCACACCACACCAAGTGAGATGGTTGAGTTCAAATTCCATTGTGCAATGCCAATGTTCATCGCCCGGCAATGGGTACGTCACAGGAGTGCGTCTATTAATGAGTACAGCGGACGCTATAGCCTTATGCCCCTGCTGTTTTATATGCCGGATGAAGAGCACTTTGCGCTCCAGAGCCAGTCAAACAAGCAGGGACGCGAGCAGCTTGCTTCAGCGGAGATTTATAAGTCTGCCGTGGAACGTTGGGAGAGAATCCGAGCAGATGCTGGTGAAGGCTATTCTTGGATGATTGGTGAGGACATTGCAAGGGAAATTGCTCGGATAGATTTACCTCTCTCTACCTACACACAGTGGTACTGGAAGATTGATCTGCACAACTTGCTGCACTTCCTATCGCTCAGGGCAGATCCCCATGCGCAGTGGGAGATCCGTGTCTTTGCGAACATTATCGCAGGCATGGTAAAGCGTGTTGCTCCATTATCGTTCGAAGCGTGGCTTGATTATGACCTACTTGGTCAAAGCATGAGCCGGGCTGAACTCAGCGTGCTAACAGAGCTCCTAGATGCAGATGAATCCAGTATCTCTGCTAGGCCAAGCACGAGTTTCTCTTCCGACAAGCTCAAAGAAATCGGGCTATCCGGACGAGAAATTGAGGAGTTCCTTGGCAAGCTTCGTCGTCCTAGTGTCGAAGACTTTGAATTAGATCTTTCGACTATGCGCAAAGCAGAGGATGTTCAGTCTGAGATGCACAAGGCAGTCCCTGGACATTTTGAATAACCCCTCTTTGAGCCGGGCGTCGACTGTTTCTCCTGAATTCCGATGAGACTCCCTACTTCACCCAGATTGTTTTCGGATATGTGAACTCAAGGATTCCTAGTGGGGAAAGCTCACGTCCATAACCACTATCCTTCGTGCCGCCGAATGGTAGTCTCGGGTCAGACTTTACAATGCCATTCACAAAACAGTTGCCCGCGTCTATTAATTCGGCAGCAATCTTCTCTCCTCGTGCAGAATCTTCAGTGTACACCGAAGCTCCGAGGCCGTAAGCAGTGTCATTTGCGACCCGAATGGCTTCTTCTTCACTGCTCACCGGTAGGATAGACGCCACAGGTCCAAAGAGTTCTTCTTCGTAGGCTGCCATGCCAGGGCCCACATTTGTCAAAACAGTGGGAGGGTACCACCACCCTGGCTCATCAGGAGGTTCTCCACCTGTCAGAAGAAGTGCGCCATCGTTGACTGATCGTTGAACCTGATTATGGAGCGTGTCCCGTAAGTCTTCCCGGGCTAGTGGTCCAATCTCGCTCGCGGGGTTCAGGGGGTCACCCATCACAGTAGCTTCCATAGCACCGACCAATTTTGCCTCGAACTCCTCACAGACAGGCTCAACAACCACAAAGCGTTTTGCTGCGACACAGCTTTGGCCTGAGTTGATAGTGCGTGCTAACCTGCAGCTGGCGACAGCGGCATCGATGTCGGCATCAGCAAGGATCACTGACGGGTCACTACCGCCCAACTCGAGTACACATTTCTTTATTGCAGCGCCCGCCCTAGAAGCAACGGATCGTCCTGCCTGAACGCTCCCTGTTAGGCTAATCGCCCGAACAAGCGGGTGATCGATCACCTCCCCCGTTGTTTCAAGATTGATCACGAGGTTGGTAAATAGACCATCTGGATAGCCAGCTTCCGCGAAAATGTGTGCGAGTATTTCGGCACATCCGGGTACACTCGGTGAGTGTTTTAATAGTACTGCATTGCCAGCGGTCAGTGCAGGAACAGCGAAGCGAACTACCTGCCAGAAAGGGAAATTCCAGGGCATGATTCCTAGCACAATGCCTAGTGGACGATGGGTCCAATAACTGATTGTGGCATCTGTCGGTGCTGGTACTGGGGCCAGGAAATGCTCGGCATGCTCGGCGTAATAGTCACACACCCACGCACATTTTTCTGATTCGGATATTGATTGTTGTATCGGTTTGCCCATCTCGAGAGTCATGAGTTCGCCGAACTCTTCCCTGCGTTTCCGGAGAATAGATCCCAGGCCCACGAGTATCTCCGTGCGCTCTGGGATCTCACACTTACTCCAAATGAGTTGAGCTTCTTGTGCTGCTAGTATGATCTCGTTGACACTCTCTTCAGACATCGTTGGATACGAGGCGATCGTATCACCAGTAGCTGGGTTGGTTGCAACGAATGTCATGTGTCTATCCATCCCTGAATTCTTAGCGATACCGTAGCTTGAGCGTGAGAGAATACAAGCCCAGATAAAAATGTGTGTTGGGTTTCACGAGTGTAAGACTTCGGGATTGTATTCACACCTCGAGCAGGGTTGTGGGGGACTCGATTTGTGGGTTGGCATATCTAGATATATATATCCCAACTACTAGATTAGCGTACGCCGGTCATATGACGGGATCGACGATGCAGATTCACTATCTTGATGGCTCGCGGCTGCGCCGCTCACTCCTTGCAGCCTGCGATTATGCCCAACAACACCGAGATGAGTTGAACCGGATCAATGTATTCCCAGTTCCTGACGGGGATACTGGAACGAATCTCACTTTGACAGTTCGAGCGATTGCGGACACGGTGAAACCCAGTCGAGTCACGTCAGTTGCCGAGATCGCACGAGGGGCAGCCGACGCAGCTGTTATGGGTGCCAGAGGTAACTGTGGGATGATGTTATCTCATTTCCTACTTGGTTTCGCGGACGGCTTAGCCGGTTATGACCGTGTTAACACAGCTGAGTTCTGTTGTGCTTTCCATCGGGGTGCCAAAAGCCTACGAGAAGCACTAGATAAGCCTGTTGAAGGTACGATTCTCACAGTTATCCACGATACCGCTGTAGCAGCTACCCGGAGTACCGCAAAGGATTTTGTGGCCTTGCTACAGCATCTCGTTGATGAGGCTCGAGATTCGCTTGAGAGAACACCTGATCTTCTGCCCGTCCTCAAGACAGCTGGGGTGGTTGATGCAGGGGCTAAGGGCTTCGTGAGCTTACTGGAAGGAGTTCTTTACTTGGTGGATGGGTCACTGCCGATTTCTGTTGAATCTCAAGTGCATGAGAAGGCCGGAGCTTCTCCCGCGTCTCTCGTGGAATATCCGGTTAGTCAGGAACAATTTCGTTTTTGCACTGAGGCGCTAGTACACGGTGGCTCGTTCCCCACACAAACCAGTGTGCAGAGTAGGCTCCGATCTGCAGGTGACTCTATGATTGTGATCCGCTCGGACCGTGTGCTGAAAATTCATATCCACACTGATGAGCCTGAGCAGATTTTCGACTACCTCAGAAGTTTGGGCGATTTGGTTACACACAAAGCTGAGGACATGCGTGCACAACACCGCTCTATCCAACGGGCGGCGGAAGGTCACATTCAGCTTGCCCGTCGGCCCGTCTCAGTTGTAACGGATTCAGCAGCTGATCTGTCTGAGGAGATCCTTCGCGCGCATGGGATACATGTAATACCTCTCTTATTGATCGATGGGGATCAGTCTTATCGAGCTGGAATTGACATTGCCACCGAGGAATTCCATAAAAAACTTCAAGATGATTCTGAATTGCCAACGACTAGTCAGCCCAGCCGAGCTGACATCACAAAGACCTACGTCCGCGCCTCGGAAGAAGGGGAAGCTGTATTAGCAGTGCTCGCGGCGTCTACGTTGTCAGGGACCTTCGCGGCCGGCGAGGCTGCAGCATCAGGATTTCAGGGGGCCAATATCTATATGGCCGATTCGCTCAGTGCATCGGTTCTTCAGGGTTTGCTAGTCGTGAAGGCCTGTGAACTAGCCGAGCTTGGGTGGCAACCGGAGGAGATAGTTAGGGAGATCACAAGGGTTCGTAGCCAATCTGGGATTTTGTTTACTGTGCAGACGTTCAAGAGACTTGTCGCATCTGGACGCCTTGGATCGGGCCAGGCGTTTCTCGGGAGGCTCCTAGGAATTAAGCCTGTGCTAGAAATTGACAAACGCGGTCATGTTACTTCTGCAGGGAAGGCTATCGGTGTGACTCGGGCCCGAAGTCAATTGATGAAACTTGTTGATGAACGCATTCCTGATGGCACGGAACGTATGCGTTTTGGGATCTTTCATGTTGGGATGCCAGAAATCGTCCAGCCAATTACAGATGAACTCAGGGGACGGTATGGGAATAGAGTAGAAATTTTCGCAGCTCCTGCGACACCAGTTATAGCGACACATCTCGGTATAGGAGCTTGGGGAGTTGCTTATCTTGTGGAAGATGAGTAATCCATGCTGGGACTCAACCTGGCAGCTTATGTCTTCCAGATACCAAGACGTCATAGGTCGCCCGCTGGGCGGGGCTCAGCTCGCTGGGTAACCCCACAAGGATTGCTCTGCCACCTTTTCCGGATTCTGGGATGTGGAGCACCAATTGTCCACTAGCTGTTGTTGGCTCGTAGGGATGTGATTCTCCGGATGGATCTATGCTTACAGTTTGCCCAGACATGAGTGATTCAGCTAGAAATCTACCGTATTCCATCCAGGCGACGATGGGCTTTTCCTCTCCTGATGCGACCAGGGGGATGAGATTATTTCGGTAGTACTCAATTGCAGCATCGTATCTTTCTGGGTTGCTCTCCTTTAGCTCTTTCAACTGATCCCGATAATAATCACGGGGATCGCGTTCACCGGATGCACCTAGGGCTTCTACAAGCAAACGATCAGCTTCAGCGGTCAGATCTTCAAACATAGTCCGTAAGAATGGTGAGCCGATGATGTGAGGGTCAATGTTATCTCAGTCTCTCAAAAACTGATGAGATAGCAACCAGCTCGCATCCATAAATCGAGGTGACTATGCATGGGAGAAAGTGGTTACGTCGAGAGGGGGTTGTCTATGCTAAGCCAGCTACCTCTAACAATCTAAGTCTGTTAGTCCCCCTGAGTCATCGAGTCCAGGAACTCTTGATTTGTCTCGGTACGCACCATCCGAGCGATCAAGAATTCAATCGCCTCTTCTGGGGACATGTCTGCTAAGAAATTTCGGAGCAAATATACACGGTTGAGTTCAGTTTCATTCAGTAGGAGTTCTTCTTTCCTTGTACCTGAACGGTTTAGGTCGATCGCAGGAAAGATTCGGTTGTCGGAGATAGTGCGATCTAGCAGAAGTTCCATATTCCCGGTTCCCTTAAATTCTTCAAAGATCACTTCATCCATCCGGCTACCAGTTTCAATCAATGCAGTCGCGATGATTGTCAAAGATCCTCCATTTTCGATGTTTCGTGCAGCTCCGAAAAAACGTTTTGGTTTGTGCAGAGCTTTAGCATCTACACCGCCAGACATGATTCTCCCAGAGTGTGGCATCGTCGAGTTGTAGGCTCTAGCAAGGCGTGTGATTGAGTCCAGCAGAATCACGACATCCTTCCCGTGTTCAACAAGACGCTTAGCCTTCTCCATCACCATTTCCGCGACCTGAACATGCCTTTCCGCAGATTCGTCGAAGGTTGATGAAATCACCTCGGCATCCACATGTCCTGCCATGTCCGTCACTTCTTCAGGCCGCTCATCGATGAGTAGTACGATCAGGTGGATTTCCGGGTCGTTAATCGATATAGAGTTGGCTATCTCCTGAAGGATGACGGTTTTACCTGCCTTGGGAGGCGATACGATAAGTCCTCGCTGCCCTTTCCCGATCGGAGCAATTAAGTCGAGGACTCTTGTAGAAATGCTGCCTGCCTCCCCGGGAACTTCTAGATCTAAGCGTTTCTCTGGGTAAGTCGGGCGCAAGTTGTCAAACTGAACTCGCTTTCCACCTTCTTCAGGGGATAGGCCGCTCAGGGCTTCGATTTTCAGCAATGCAAGGTAGCGTTCTCCTCGCTTGGGAGGGCGAACTTGCCCAGCTATAGTGTCACCTGTGCGCAAATCGAAGCGCTTGATCTGGGACGGGCTAACATAAATATCATCAGGACCGTATAAGTAGTTAAACTCCTGTGAGCGCAAGAAACCGTAGCCTTCTGGGAGGATTTCGAGGACGCCCCCGCCTCGGAGCACTACATTAGAATCGAATAATTTCTGCTCAATTCTAAAGGTCAGGTCTTGTCTGCGGATACCTCTGAAGTTGCTGATTTCCAGCTCTTCAGCCAGGTCATGCAGTTCACCGACGCTCTTAATCTTGAGGTCTGCGATGTCCACGATGGGATTCCGTAGGGTGTGCTAATGTGGGCTGTGAATTAACCGCTTGCTTGATGTTAGGAATACTAAATAGCAAACGGTGAGTTACTAGACCTTCAAACTGGCCTTAGCCAAAAACAGCTCTCTCGGTTAGGCGAGAGTGGCCAGGGAAAATGAGATTTTGGAGGGTATCCTTATAGTACCAACGCGAGAATAATTAGCTCCTCTAAATCGGTCAACCCTAATCTCAAGGTCTTGCTTCGACTTTTCCTATTTTCTGGTAACCCATCTCTGAGGCCACTGGTATCTGAGTATCCGCCAAGGTTAATTAGATGATTACTTCCTGGGGCCGTGCTGCCTTTACGGAACTCAACTTGTTGTCATGCATCCAGGAACGTTTATTCTGATGTGTTCTTGTAATCGAACTTGGGTTGTGGAGGACTTATATTGGCGCGTCACAATCGAGAAGGCCGGGGAACCGACCAGTTAGGTTTCAAGTATGCCATCAGCTATCAACCGGATTGGCTCAAACGGATTAGAGTCACACGACAGCTCAAGAATGGCCGACAGTCAACCAAAGGACTCTTCCGAAACCCTGCGTGTGGTCCAGAGGCTGACAGTGGTGACCGGATACGTGCCGGTATTACTTCCGATGATCAGGCGCTTGAGTTCGAGGTAGCCCTAACAGATCCGAAGTCAGCTGTGAAAAGCATCAAGGTTGTGTATGCCTTGCCGGGTGAAGGTGATCAGATGGACGAAATCGAATTCGCCTTCGAAGGCATTTCGGAGCCTGCAAGTTAACTCTGATAAAGCTGCGAGAGTTGGTTGGGGGCGAAGTAACGAAGCACCTTATAGGGTTCCGCTTCCCGGTCATTGCTGTTGACTGGGTGCTCAAAGTCTGAGGTGCAATCCCGTATCCAAAGGACTGCGGGTGGTGTCGTAATCCGAATGATTGAAGGCATAATTCACTGCCTTGTGATCCGCGATCGTTATGGACAATGGGGCCTCCCAAAGGGCCATCTTGAAGATGGAGAGAGTTCCAAGCAGGCGGCTCTGCGTGAAGTCAATGAGGAAACCGGACTCTCCGATCTGGAGTTAAGCGAACAGCTTGGGGTTACAGACTGGAGTTTTCGTGCCAAGGGCGGTGTGGTCCATAAGTCAGGTACGTTCTACTTGATCTACTCTGAAGAGGGGGACCCCATGCCTCAGTTAGAGGAAGGGATCACTAAATGTGTCTGGGTACCTGCCCATGAAGCCTGTAGTAAGATCAATTACAAGAATTTGCACCAAATCCTACAGAAGGCTCAACAAGTCCTCACTAGAATAGGATTTGGGATGCAGATTGATGGGGAGCTAAGGCCCACTTTAGAGACGGACGACTTCAGTTGACCCCCCTGAGGGTGCGGTTAGACTTTTCCCGCTATGGCTGACCAAATACACGATATCACCGTCATCGGTGGCGGACCAACTGGTCTCTTTGCCGCCTTCTATGCCGGCATGAGAAATATATCGTGCAGGATTGTTGACTCTCTTCCTGAACTCGGAGGACAGCTCACGGCGCTATACCCAGAGAAATATATCTTTGACGTAGGTGGATTTCCGAAAGTTCTCGCGAAGGATTTAGCGGTAAGCCTGATTGATCAAGCCATGCAGTTTGAGCCAGATATCATGCTTGACGAACAAGTTGATGACGTAGAGCGAGTTGAAGGACACTTCGCTTTGCATGGAGCTGACGGAACTTATCTGACAAAGACTATCGTGATCGCAGGGGGGAAGGGTGCGTTTGAGCCCATGCCGCTGCGGTGTCCGGGCTATGAAGAGATGATGCACCGGGGCATAGAGTATGCCGTGGCGGATCCTGAGGTATTCCGCGGTAAAAGGGTCGTCGTGGTCGGAGGTGGTGACTCTGCACTCGATTTCGTTTTGATGCTAAAGGATGTTGCAGCATCGTTGACGCTTGTCCATCGTCGAGATAGGTGGCGGGCGCATGAGGTCACGGTGCAGCGTATGGAAGAAGCCGTTGCATTAGGCGAGATCGAACTCCACACCTTCCACGAGGTACAGGAAATTCAGGGTGAGAGCCACGTTGAGAATGTAACGATCTACGAAAACCGAACAAATGAAGAGTTGAGGCTTGGGTGTGATATTCTATTGTCCTGCCTGGGTTTCAAGCCAAACCTTGGACCGGTCAAGAAGTGGGGGGTTGAGGTAGTCAAGAATCGCATCACAGTAGATCAATTGATGCGCACGAATATCGAGGGGATATATGCGGCAGGTGACATCGTTAGTTACGAAGGGAAGCTAGATTTGATTGCCAGTGGCTTCTCTGAAGCTGCGATCGCAGTGAATCATGCGGTGCGCTATATCGACCCAAGTGCCCGGATGAACCCTGGTCATTCGACCAACATGAAGGTGTTCAAGAAATAGGATTCCAAATCTATTGAAGAGGTGATAGGCCTTCTAGTACTAGTAAAGATCCGCACTCTGCAGGGAAGATGTTAGGGAGATAATACGACATGAGTGAACAGAAAATCAGAGAGCGAGAGACTGTTGTCATTATCGGGTCCGGACCTGCTGCTTGGACAGCGGCGATCTATGCGGCCAGAGCACAGATGAAGCCATTTGTTTTTGAAGGAGCTGGAAGTCGGACGATGATTCCCGGTGGCCAGCTCATGTTTACTACAGACGTAGAAAATTACCCGGGCTTTAGGGCGGGAGTAATGGGCCCAGACCTAATGGTCGAGATGAGGGAACAGGCCCTCAGCTTCGGTACCCGTTCCGTCTGGGAGGACATCGTTGATATTGACCCCGGTCAACATCCTTTCAGGCTGCGCTCAAATACAGATACAGAAGTTCTCGCGGATTCCGTGATCTTAGCTACTGGCGCAAATGCGAAATGGCTGGGTCTAGAGAATGAAGAACGACTGGCACAGTCGGGTGGTGGTGTAAGTGCATGTGCAGTCTGTGATGGGGCACTCCCTCATTTCCGAGGTAATACTCTTGCTGTGATAGGTGGAGGGGACTCGGCTATGGAGGATGCGCTTTACCTAACCAAGTTCGCAGAGCAAGTCATCATCATTCACAGGAGAGATGAGTTTCGAGCCTCAAAAATCATGTCTGAGCGCGCTCTGGCTCATGATAAGATCCGTGTTGAGTGGAATAAATTAGTGACGGAGGTGCTTGGCGATGAGACGATTACAGCTCTCAGGCTAGAGGATACTGTGAGTGGTGAAGTGAGTGAGCTTGAAGTGGGAGGGATGTTTGTGGCGATCGGTCACACACCCAATACTGGATTCCTCAATGGAGTGGTAGAGCTCAAGGACAATGGCTACGTCCAGACACCCACAGCATGGCGGACTGAGACATCTGTGCCTGGTATCTTTGCTGCTGGGGACGTCATGGACGACTACTTTCGTCAGGCTATTACCGCTGCCGGGACGGGGTGTATGGCAGCACTCGAAGCTGAGCGTTGGTTGGCCCACGGTGGGGGCTAGGAGACACGAAAACCCCGAGCGACTAGCGTTAGCGGATTAAATAGTCCGTCCGTTCATCAAACTTATACTGAAGTTGGAGGTCCATCTGGACCCAAGTGCCGGCCTCCATCGATGGTTAGGATTTCCCCGGTTACAAAGTCCGCATCTGCAAGAAATAAGACTGCTTGTGATACATCCTCTGGTGATCCCGAACACTTCAGAGGTGCGGCTTTGGTTACGGCTTCCCATCGCTTATCAGACCAATTGTTAGGTTGTAGTAGGGCTCCAGGGGCGATTGCATTAACGCGAACTTCAGGGGCGAGTACTCGTGCCTGAATGCGTGTTAGATGAGCCAGGCCAGCTTTTGAGACCGCATGCGCTGGGAACTCAGTCCATGGTTGGAATGCCGAGAGATCCAGGATGTTAACTACGGAACCGCGACTTTCCGTTAACAGATTTGCTGCAGCACGAACAATGAGGTGAGGTGCGCGACAATTAAGAGCCATTACAGAATCCCATTCGTCCACACCTGATTCTAATAGAGAACTACTTTCAAAGCTTGCGGCGGAGTTAACTAGTAAATCCAGTTGACCAAACGCTTGCTTGACTGATTCGACCACTATATTTGGTGTGCTTGGCTCCCTGAGATCTGCCTGAATGAGTTCGCATCGGCACCCAAGGCCAGAGATTATTTTCTGTACCTCAACCGCCTGATCCATAGACGAGTAGTACGTGACAACGAGATCATAACCTGCCTCAGCGAGCGCAATACTAATTGCTCGACCAATGCGGATTGCCCCTCCAGTTACTAGCGCGATTTTATTGGAGTTCAGATTACTCATTGAGACACTCATAATATCTGTAGGACCGCTCATGCTAGTCCTGTCACTGATCTTGAAACGGAAGGAGTCCTATGCCCGACCTTAACGGTAAGGTCGCAATCGTTACGGGAAGCTCCAAAGGTATTGGTTGTGCGATCGCCAAACACCTTGCTCGCGCGGGCGCATCTGTTGTCGTCAACTCACGCTCAGTTAACGAAGCGCAGGTGGTATCTGATCAGATTGGGAATGGGTCGATCGCGATTTCTGCGGATGTAGGAAACCCATCAGCATGCCAGCAGCTTATCAACGATACCATAAAGCAGTTTGGTCGCCTTGACATACTGGTGAACAATGCCGGCCTGGGCATCATCAAGCCAATCTCGGAGATGACGATCGAAGAATGGCAAATTCAAATCAACGTAAACCTTGGTGGAGTATTCTACTGCTCCAAAGCCGCACTGCCTCACCTCATCACAACTGGAGACGGATTCATTATCAATATTGCGTCACTTGCTAGTAGAAATCCGTTTTCTGGAGGCACAGCCTACAACGCGAGTAAGTTTGGGGTACTTGGCTTGACAGAGGCCATGATGTTGGACGTACGGTATGACGATGTTCGCGTATCGATTGTGATGCCAGGTAGTGTTAACACAGAGTTCCGCGGTCGTGAACAGAGCCTGGTACGTACCTGGAAGCTTGAGCCTGAAGACTGTGCAAGCGCAGTCATGCAACTCTTGTCCTATCCTCAGGAAG
The DNA here is from genome assembly GCA_002501085.1 of Gemmatimonadales bacterium UBA7889. Taxonomy (GTDB): domain Bacteria; phylum Gemmatimonadota; class Gemmatimonadetes; order Longimicrobiales; family Gaopeijiaceae; genus UBA1142. Next base: position 27,941 of record DLRL01000052.1, on the reverse strand, counting down.
CCCATGTAAGTCGCATAGAGATGCGCCCGAGCCAGCCTAAGAAAGGGTAATCGAAGTCTCGGGGCGCTCCCCTTTGATGGCAGCCTCCTTTAGATTTAAGGAGGCTCTAGCGTGATAGCCGAGGCGTACTCGTCATAGTGAATCAATAATAGGAGGCAGCTCTCCCATGCCTGACGGATACCGCATTGAAAAAGACTCTCTCGGCGAGATGAAGGTTCCCGAGGATGCTCTTTACGGTGCCCAAACTCAAAGAGCTGTCGAGAACTTCCCGATCAGTGGTCAGTTTTTTGGTCGACGCTTTATCGAAGCCCTAGGTCTCATAAAAAAGTCAGCTGCCGAAACTAATGCCGAACTCGGAATTCTAGATGAGAAGATCGCCGAGTCGGTGGCGATCGCAGCAGCTGAAGTTGCAGAGGGCAAGTGGGACAACCAGTTCATCGTTGATATCTACCAGACTGGTTCTGGCACCTCTACAAATATGAACATGAATGAGGTAGTGGCTTGTCGAGCGTCCGAGCTTCACGGAGAAAAGGTGCATCCTAATGACCACGTGAACTTCGGCCAATCTTCGAACGATGTAATTCCAACGGCAATCCATGTGTCCGCAAAGGTATCAATCGAAGAGGAACTCCTCCCTGCGCTTGAGCATCTAAGTACTGCGCTCACTGAAAAGGCAAACTTATTCGATGAAATCATAAAATCAGGCCGCACCCATTTGATGGATGCGACACCTGTAAGGCTTGGCCAAGAGTTCAGCGGATATGCAGCTCAGGTTACCAAGGGTATTGATAGGGTCCGATCTGCTTCGGCAGAACTGGAAGAGCTCGCTTTGGGTGGCACTGCAACTGGAACCGGGATCAATACTCATCCTGATTTTGCGAAAAAGGTGATCGCTCGGATCGCAGATGCTACGGGGATTGCATTCCGCGAAGCTGATGATCATTTCGAAGCGCAGGGTGCGAAGGACGCGGCCGTCAGCTTGTCCGGTGCGCTCAATACAGTTGCCACCAGCCTTATGAAGATAGCCGATGACATCCGTTGGCTCGGGTCAGGACCGACATCCGGTATCCAAGAGTTGCGGTTGCCTGCAATACAGCCTGGTTCTTCGATTATGCCCGGTAAGGTTAATCCCGTAATGTCGGAAGCGATGATGATGGTGTGTGCAAGAGTGATGGGGAACCACACCACCATCACGATTGCCGGGAGCCGAGGGAACTTCGAGTTAAATGTGATGATGCCTGTACTGGCTCAGTCTCTTCTCGAATCTATCACTCTGATCGCAAACATTTCGCGCACGTTTACCGATCGTTGCTTGGTTGGGATAGAAGCAAATCCTGAGCGAGCGAAGGAGTTGCTAGAAAAAAATCCTGCGATAGCAACAGCACTCAATCCTTACATCGGATACGACCAAGCGGCATTGGTTGCGAAGGATGCAACAGATCGTGGATTGAGTGTCAGAGAAATCGTGCTCTCTAAAGAGTTGCTCTCAGAGGACAAGGTGAACGAGGCCTTAGATGTTCGTAGCATGACAGAGCCGGGGTTGCCGGAAAAGTAAACGCCGTGTAGGTACTTCAAAGCTTCGAGTTTCACTCAAGAACTCCTTCTATCAACGCCCCAAACAACGGGCTGCGGAGGTGACCGATATGTTGCTAGGGCTGAGAGAATGATGAGTAGAGTCGGTGACGAACTGGGTGCTCATGTATCCGCAAGCGGCGGTGTTCAATTCGCTCCTGAACGGGCTGCAGAGATTGACGTGAACAACATACAACTGTTCACGAAACAGCCGAGTCGGTGGGCGGAACCAAAGATCGAGCAGGAAACAGCAGAGACCTTTAGGGCTGCTCGAGAGGAGTATGAAATCCGATTCGCAGGCGCTCACGACTCATATCTCATCAACCTCTCAAGCCCTGACAAACGTCTGTGGGGTATGTCTCAACGTTGTTTCCAAGGCGAACTTGAGAGGTGTTGTCTATTAGGTCTAGACTTCATGGTAACTCATCCCGGCAACGCTACGGATGGTAATGAGTCCGCAGGTTTAGAACGCAATGCACGTGGGGTGGCAGAGTCACTTAAAGCAGTCCAGGGCGCGACACAGATATTGCTTGAGCTAACCGCTGGGTCAGGCACAAGTGTGGGAGCTACCTTCGAGAACCTACAGTCCATTATCGAGCAGATACCGGATGACCAGCAACATAGACTTGGCATTTGTTTTGATACCTGCCACGCGTATTCAGCTGGCTATGATCTTGTAAATGACTATGACAGTGTGTGGGTGCTATTTGATAAGGTGATCGGCCTTGAGCGACTCGGGCTTATTCATATGAACGACTCGAAGCATCCGTTCGAGTCACGCAAGGATCGACACGAGAATATAGGAAAAGGAACGCTTGGCCCTGAGCCTTTTCAGCGCATTATGCTCGACGAACGCCTAGGGCACGTGCCGAAGATTCTCGAGACGCCCAAAGGTGACGAGGGCAATACAGCAGATATAGCAAACCTCGATTTATTGCGAGGTTTCCGAGCATCGGCCTAGAGCACTGGATTTTTCTCTTCCTGATTCTCAGCGGCTGGTCCTGGACTTCAGCCCAATCTATATTCTCCAGCGCGCATCGGGGGGTTCCATTATTGAGCCAATGCACCGAAGCCGGGACTGACTCTCAAGTCGGACGCTAGGCCCCGGAAGAGGGGAAAGCGGATTGCTTGAGGAGGTCACCATAGATTCATCCCGGGCTTCAATAACTCCCCCTCCGTTGTGCATGAGAGGGCCGGCGCCTACGCACACTGTGTGCAAGACGTCGGCCCTCTCGTTCCATAAGAATTAGGGTATGCCAGGCATGCATCTTAACTAGCGAATACGATGGATCTAGTCCGAATTACTAGAAAGGCTCACTTCAGCGCAGCGCATCGACTTTCTAGGCCTGAGTGGTCTGAAGAGCGTAACGCCGAAGTCTTTGGGAATTGTTCAAACCCTAACTGGCACGGTCACAACTACGAATTAGTTGTAACGGTCGAAGGAGCGATCGATCCAGAGACAGGATTCGTTATGAATCTGAGGGAACTCAACGATATCCTGGAAGATAAGGTGGTCTCTGATATGGATCATCGGAATCTGAATTTAGATGTACCATGGTTGTCCGAGACAAACCCGACAATTGAAAACCTGGCAGTCTCGATCTGGAACCGGATCAGTGAATCACTCCCATCAGGAGCTAATTTAGCCAGCGTTATAGTGAATGAGACGCCCCGGAACTCAGTCGAGTATAGGGGCCCCCCAAAGGATGGCAGATCATGAGCGATATTGCTGTTGAGCCTGCAGAGGTTTCTGATCTGTCAACTGCTTCATTTGAGGATTTGGTTGCCGAGATGATCCTGAGACTTGGCGATGATCCTGAGCGTGAAGGGATGCGTAAGACCCCCAAACGGGTTGCTAAGTCACTGGCGTTTCTAACCGAGGGGTATCACAAGCGTCCTCAAGAGGTGGTTGGTGACGCGCTTTACGAGCAGAGTCATCAAAATATGGTGCTCGTCAAAGACATTGAACTTTACTCATTATGCGAACACCATCTCCTTCCGTTCTTTGGCAAGGCTCACATCGCTTACATACCTGACCGACATATATTGGGGCTATCAAAGCTAGCTCGTTTAGTAGAGGTCTATGCCAGGCGTTTTCAGGTTCAAGAAAGGCTGACAGAACAGATCGCGCAGGCAGTGTGGGAGACTACCAGACCACAGGGCGTCGCAGTCGTAGTCGAGGCCTATCACCTGTGTATGATGATGCGTGGAGTTCAGAAACAGAACTCGAAGACTATCACCTCAGCTATGAGAGGAGCCTTCCTCGACGACCAACGCACTCGAGACGAGTTCTTGAGACTGACAACCAGCGCTCACGAACCACTCTGATGTCGGCAGGCCAGCTTCTTTCAAACCGCATTGCACTTATCACCGGTGCAAGCCGAGGTATCGGCCACGCTATAGCTACACGACTTGCTGAGGAAGGGGCGATCGTGTGGGGTATGGGTCGTGTCGAAGCCTCATTAACTGAACTGGCCTCTGAGACAGGTGGTGGCTCGCTTGTAGCAGATCTTTCAGATGATGCATCAGTTTGGAGTGCGCTTGAGAGGCTTACCGATGACATTGGACACGCGCCTGATATTGTTGTGAACTCAGCCGGTGTCTTTGGGCTCTCGTCTTGTGCTACAGAGTCGGTACTCGCGTTTGATGAAAGCCTTAGTGTGAATCTCCGGGGCACATTTCTGGTTGTGCGAAGTTTGCTTCCGGGAATGCTGGATCGTCGGAAGGGCTTGATTGTCAACATTGGTTCTGTATCGGGCCGGAAAGCTTACCCTGGGAATGCTGCATACTCTGCTTCTAAGTTCGGACTCAGAGGTTTTCACGAGGTTTTACTTGAAGAGATTCGTGGAACTGGTGTGCGTGCTACACTGGTTGAGCCAGCTGCAACAGACACTGCGTTATGGGATACAATAGATCCGGACAATGACCCTGCTTTGCCCAACCGGAGTCAGATGATGCAACCTGGGGACGTCGCCGAAGCGGTGGCATTCGTAGCGACTCGGCCCGACTCGGTAAGTATACCCCTTATGCAGATTGAGCCGGCGTGAATAATCCGGCTTCTATTCTTGCCTTCCGATACTCCTATCGGGCCTTTTATTTCTAAGATTATTTTCCGGTCAGGTCATTGTGCATGTACTCGTTGCAGACAGGCTTACCTGCTCTAGGTGTGGCCCAGAGTTTGGTTTAATCCTTAGGGCTGACAAAACACATGACCGGAGGGTTACCGAAGGTGTGTTGGGATGTCCCAACTGCAGGGACCAGTATCCGATTACTGATGGATTCGGGGACCTAAGGGCTCCTCCTCGTCCTGAACTCCCGAAGGGACGAGCGGGAGATCCTGTGATCAGAACCCAGGAGGAAAGTGAGTACCTGTTGCCTCTATTGGGTATCATCCGGGACCCTGCGGCTGTGCTACTTATTGGTGGTCCCACTGTACTGGGTCCAGGCCTTGCGGCCTTGCTAGATGACATCCATGTGGTTGGGGTGGATGCAGATTTGGCAAGATGGCCTACTGACCCATCATGGAGCCGGATTGTTTCTCACCCAGGAATACCATTTTTTTCTCGGTCACTTAGAGGGGTGGTGATCGATGGCAGACTTGACCGAGATTGGTTTGAAGAGGCGGCGAGAGTGATTGCGCCAATGTCCAGAGTTGTTGTCGTCAATGCAGCTACAACCGCACCTGAGTGGCTTCAAGCTGCTGGGTTATCGATTATGGCTGATGAATCAGGAAGGGTCGTAGCCACAAGTAGTTGAGGTATCAAGAAGTTGCGTTTCTCTGAGGAAGGATCCTACCTTCTTAGTACCCTAAGCCTCATACTCCGACCGTGTAGCCTGCTCACAGATGGCGTTCTGGAACAAGCTTTTCGGCGGCGGCAATCCGCGGCACGTCGACTACTACAACGAAGGCCTTGAACTCCTCGCGGATAAGAACTTCCACGAGGCACTCACCTCTTTCCGCCTTGCTCTAAAGCAATCTGGGGGTGACACGGTCATCCTTCAGCAGATTGCGATTTGCTACACTCGGATCGGAATGATGGAGGAGGCAGCGAAAACCTATCGACATGTTCTCCATAGGGATGCTTCCGCTGCAGGGGCACACTATGGTTTAGCATTTATTCTTCTGAACAGCGGTGACCCCGAAGGTGCAATCCAGCACTTTGAGTTTTTTCTTGCTTGTGCGCCAGACGACCCAGAAGCAGATAGCCATGTTACTCACGCGCGCGCCACTCTTGCAGGTCTTCTAGGCGATCCGAGTGACTCTCTCCCCGCACCCCCTCCTCCAGATGAACTTTTCTGATACCCGAAGGATCGGGCTCCGTTGGTCCGGTGACGCACTGATTTTCACGGGAGGCACAGGAGATGGTCCTGAGATTGCCATAGACGGGGATAGTTCCCAAGGGCCCTCACCCATGGAACTCCTTCTCCTCTCTCTTGCGGGATGTATGGCAATCGACCTGAGGATGATCTTAGAGAAATCAAGGGTTCCCGTTAAATCACTTGAGATTGATGCTACGGGGGAGCGAGCGGGCGAGGCGCCAAAGAAATACGAATTAATTCATCTTGTTTGTCGGATTACTGGCCCTGGCGAAGAACATGAAAGCCAAGTGCAGCGTGCCCTTGATCTGTCACGGGACAAATACTGCAGCGTACTGCATTCACTTCACCCAGAGATTAGTATGGATATTAGCGTTGAGCGCACTTAGAGACGGATCACAGGAATATATATGACGACCCTTAGCTACTTCGCAGATGAGTCAGTTCTTCCTAGGTCGACACTGACTGAACTTTTTTTCAAGTCAGTTGACGAACACGGTTCTCGGGTTGCGTTTGAACGGATGGTATCCGACACAGAGTTGTCTGGTGTCGTATACAGTGAGGCTTTCTCTATAGTGAAAAGGGTGGCTTCTGCGCTGGGGTCTCAAGGCATCATTCGGGGTGACCGTGCGGCGATCCTCTCGGAGAATAGGCCTGAGTGGGCGTTGGCGGATTACGCATGTTTGTGTACTGGGGTGATTGATGTCCCCATTTATCCGACATTGACCTCTTCTCAGGTGGCTTATGCGCTCAAAGATTCAGGCGCAAAGCTTGTATTTGCATCCTCGTCTGAGCAGGTGGTAAAGGTGCTCGAGGCAGTAGTGGAGTGCCCCCAAGAAATCCAGATCGTTGTATTTGATTCGTTATCTGAGATGCCTGCTGGAGTGCTTTCGTGGGAGGGATTTCTGAAGTTAGGCGCAGCGGCTTCTTCGTCGGCGGTATCCGATGAGGATTTTCAAAAAAGTGCCCTTCAAGCCCAGCCGGACGATGTGGCTACGATCATCTACACGTCAGGTACAACCGGTGACCCTAAGGGCGTAATGCTTACCCACAATAATATTTCTTCAAACGTACAGGTTTGTAGCAGCCTGCTTCCAATCGTAGCAGGAGCCGATAATACCATCAGCTTCCTTCCCCTGTCTCATATCCTGCAGAGGACTGCTGACTATCTGTTTTTCCGGACCGGTTGCCGGATTGGCTACCCTCGTTCCATGCCCACGTTAATCAAAGATATGGGGGTTATTCGTCCAACAGTGGTTGTTTCTGTACCGCGTATCTATGAAAAAATCTACAATAACGTGATGGGTGCGAGTGGGATCAAGAAAGCTTTAATCAACTGGGCGGCTGGCGTGGCAGATCGTGTTGCAGATCTGCGCCTTACTGGACGTGAGCCTTCAGGGGTGCTTGCACTTCAATATGGACTAGCTGACAAACTTGTCTTCTCGAAGGTGAAGGCTGGAGTGGGGGGCAGGGTGAGGCTCTTTCTGAGTGGCGGTGGGCCCTTGGCCCCGGTACTGAATCGCTTCTTCTATTCGATTGGCCTCACCATCCTTGAAGGTTACGGGCTCACAGAGACCAGCCCTGTCACAAACGCGAACACGCTTGAGCATTTCCGGATAGGGAGTGTCGGTAAGCCAGCTTCTGGCACAGAGGTCAAGATTGCTTCCGACGGTGAGATATTGATTCGGGGACCACAGGTCATGAAGGGGTACTATAACAAACCAGAAGCCACTGCTTCCGTGATCGATACCGAAGGATGGTTTGCGACGGGTGACATCGGTCACATCGACGGAGAGGGATTTCTTTATATCACAGATCGCAAGAAGGATCTCATAGTTACAGGTGGTGGAAAGAACATCGCTCCACAACCGATAGAGAATCGCCTAAAAACGAACATGTTTGTCGAGCAAGCTGTAATAATTGGGGACCGCCGCCCTTACTTAGTGCTGCTCATCGTTCCGGCCACAGAGCCCCTCCAGCAGTGGGCATCCCAAAACGGTGTCGAGTGGTCAAGCTTTGAAGAGCTCGTTACCAATCAAGAAGTGCTCTCCCATTTGGAACGTGAGACACTAGGGGAACTCAGTGGTCTCGCGTCCTTTGAGACTCCAAAAAAGATTGCGCTTCTATCAGAAGAACTCTCGATTGAAAACGGCATGCTCACACCTACTCTCAAGGTGAAGCGGAGTCTGGTTGAAGAACGTTTCAAGGCAGTCATAGAACAGCTCTATACCGGTGCTGTAGCAGACAAAACTGCATCCTGAAGCAATGAGTCCTACAGTATCGACTCAAGTCGTCACTTTGCTTACGGCCGCCCCTAGGATGGAAGAAGCTAAGCGGATCGCACGCACGCTTGTGAGCGAACGGCTTGCGGCGTGTGCCAATGTTATTCCCGGGGTTTCGTCAGTGTACTGGTGGGAGGGGCAACTGCAGGAAGAGCAAGAAGCTATGTTAGTTATTAAGACAACTGCAGCCCAAGTGAACGCCCTAGAAACCAGATTGGTTGAACTCCACCCATATGATGTTCCTGAGTTGCTCTCGATTCCTGTAACTGGTGGACATCCTCCCTATATTGCCTGGGTTAGTTCCGAAGTGGGGGGATAAGAGATGCCGAGTAAGGGCCCTAGAAAGAAATCGGTGGCTGAAAAAGAGGCCTTTGAAGAAACTTTATCTACCACCAAGAAAAAGGTGTCAACGAGGAAGCAAGCTGCGAAAAAGCAGCAAGAGAAACTTGCGGCTGCAGAAGCGCAGACCGAGCTGCTCCCGGCTAAGGGTGAGGATCTAAGCGGTGAGCCTGGCCATGAAGAACTAGGCGAGGGCACATTCCCGCTGATACCAGACCAGATTCCCCAGGAAGATGCTACAGCCTCCGCAGAGATATTTAGTCCGAAAGAGTTAGGGTCGCCGGATCAGGAGGGCACAGCCCAGATACCGGCCGAAGATCAATCTTCTGAAGACCTTGATATAACTGATACTAACGATGCGCTTTTCAGAACAGAGGATTCGCCGCCTCCGGATGAGCGCCTGGGTCGAGCCCGAAACCTTGTCCAGGAGGGGCAGATTGGGAACGCGATCGAACTCTATCGCGATATTTTGGCCGATAGCCCTAGAAATGTTAAGGCGCGTAACAACCTTGGGGTTCTTTATGATGAACTCGATCATCCCGAATTAGCACTAGAACAATTTGAGGCAGCGGAGGGCATTGACCCTCAAAATGTCGAGGTACTTATCAACTACGGGTCGGCATTGGGTGTGCTGGCACGGTATGGGGAGGCCGAACATTTACTACTTCGAGCAGTAGCTATCGATCCAAACAGCGTGGCTGTGCGAGCGAGCGTAGGGATCCTCAGTTTTCGGCGTGGAGCTTATGCTGCCGCAGAATTGGAACTGCGCTGGGTTTGCGAGCAGGATCGTGAATCGGCACGCGCATTCTACTATCTTGGCGAAACCCTCAATAGGCTTGGCCGGTTTGATGAAGCGCTTATTGCTCTGGAGCGGGCTACAGTCTTACAGCCAAGAAATTCCAGAGCTTTCTACACGTTGGGACACCTCTATGATCGCAAGCATATGACTGAAGAAGCGGCGCTCATGTACCGGCAAGCTCGGGCATTACAGCGGAAATAAGCCACATCTAATTGAGTTAATATGGGTGAATTTAGGGGTCATTAGACGGAGATATGGATGTTGGATTCTATAAAGAAATTCTTCTCCTCTTCCATGAGTCCCGTTGAAGAGTCTGATGACGAAGAGAACAAGAAGGACATCCGATTGGCGGCATGTGCCCTTCTGCTTGAGCTTGCTTACGCGGATGAAGAGTTCACGGAGGATGAGAGAGAGCATCTGGAGTCTGCGATCCGGAGGCAGTATGGACTCGAACCTGCTCAAGCTACACAGCTCATAGAGCTGTCAGAGGAAGCACGAGCGGGGGCAGTGGACCTATGGCAGTTTACAAGTCTGATAGCTGAAAATTACTCGGTCGGTCAGAAAATGGTGCTTGCAGAGATCATGTGGGGCTTGGTGTACGCGGATGGAGAATTAGCCGATAAGGAGCAGCACCTGATGAGAAAGATTTCCCACCTGCTCAAACTCGAACCTGGATACCTGACCTTAGCTCGCAAGCGTGCAGAAGACATCAAAGATAGTGCGCTATAGATGACGAATAGTAACTCCTCTCTATTAGCCGACATGGGGGTGACAGGTTGAAGTATCCCCGACATATTTCCGCGTCTATCCCTCATCTCTCTTCCTTCTCTCAGCCATGAGTAATTTGGTGCCCGGCGGATACCTGTTTACCCACGCTGTATTCTGGTTGGTTGTGGGCCTTGTTGCAGTTGGTACTAATGCGGTCGCAATCATTCTGTCTATTGGACTAGGATTGCTTGCCTTCGAGACTGTAACAAAGAATTAATTCTTAGCTTGCTATGATCCTCGCACTGAAAATCTTCGGCGGGCTTTTAGCTTTTGCGCTTGGAATATGGTTTGGGTTACCGGGGCGCTACTCCCAGACTGCAGAGGAAATCGAGGAAAGCATGGCTCGGGGTTCAGGACGCCGAAAGAAGGTCAAGCGCCACTTCACTCCAATGGCATGGCTTCAGCGTCATGTTAAAGTGTCTACTTCCCGGGAAGCCGGGTCTCGCTATGCACGTGGTTTTCGGGTGGAGCTACCCGACGAGTAATTCCGCAATTACCAGCATCATCTTATAGCTCTCTTCTAACGCAGATCTGAAGAGAAGTATCAACCATCATCTCCTGCGATGGTTGAATAGACCTCGCACTGGAAATGAGAGCCCATCAATCGAAATTGTACCGACCACCTCGAACAAGGCTTGAACTGGCAGGACCGGACCTGATTCTGTACCTGTGACTATCTCTGAAGCCAAGACTTCTAGTGTCCCAACAACTGATGCAATCGGAGAGGAAAGGGTCCATGATATGGGTAGGTCCCGTCGAGCCGGCTGATAGGCACTCACTTGGACCCAATCGATTCTGAGTGATGGCCATTGTAATTCCTTAGAATCTAGCAGCCCCCACCCGCGGTAGTTCGGTGGAGTTTCAATATCATGCTCCAGATCTCCTTGGACTACGATCTGAACTGAGTCCCCCGAAGTCAAAAATGCCCAATCACCACGCGCTGGTGTATCAGATGAATTGAGGCGTGCCATATCAAGTACAATTCCATTCAATCGCTGTTCACCCAGATGGAGAGACGCCTCTAGAAGTCGTAATCGTTCTTCCCGCGGGCCGCCCCATCGGGCGACCGACCTACCAAGCGCAAGCTCAAGATTACGTGGTCCATCTGTGTAAATGATACCGTCTACTCTGTCGCTTTCTCCGACAACGATTCGAAAGGTTCCATAAGGAAGGATCCGGGCGGGATAGCGAGTTGGAGGGGTTTGCCATCGCTCAGCCAAGAACGCTTCCCACGTGCCGCCCCGGTTGACCCATCCGCGTGCTTCCCTGAAAACCGTATTCGAGTCCAGGGTCGTTTCCAGTAGCCAAGGCATCAAGAGTAGGCTGTCTGTAGTTGTTGTCATGAAAACGAAGTTTCTTTCATAGGATGGTCCTGGAAACCCAGTTCTGTTAACCATCGCTTGAGTATTCGATAAATCTCCGGCTGGTGCTGGCTCATCTGGATTGCACGCCGAGAGTAAGATCGCTAACGAAACGATAGCGACTTCAAGCAGAATGTTTTTCACACGTCCACCTAACTCTGATTTAGGATTTGGTCAGGGCGTGCAGAAAGTTCCTTATCAAGAAGACGCAGGAAGCTCAAAATCCTCCGGCGATTCCGACCCCAATCCCTTTTCCCTTGGCGGGAGGTAGACCTCAGGTCTACTCGGGTCTGACCATTCTCATCAAGCCCGATCGAGATTCTGACATCATCTTTATCTCTCCAGGGAAGCCTTAGTGCTTCTGCTACGATCACTCCAGTTTGGTCGTCGATGTAGAGTACGGACCAGCCTCGCATTTGTTTATTAGAGACTTTCAATGCTGATTTCCAGACTCCATCGAATGGGATTGTGTAAGTGCGCCCCCTAAGTCTCGGGTTTGCGGCTGACACATCAGTGTGAGCGTGATTGCCTGAGAGGCTCTGCAAAGTCCACTTCAAGGAACGAGGGAATCCGACTGCAGAACTGCAGTGTCGCCATACGAGGTCGGTGTTCTGGGGTCCGTCATTCTGTCACATCAGAGGTGGAAGATGAGTTTAAGATTATAAGAAAATGTTCAGCTGAACCTATCTATAGTGTGGCTTTAACCCCTACCCTGGCTACTCGGGACACGATGAAATCTCCGAGGATGGGAACGGTTGCATGACCTCTCCGGAAAAGGTGGGTATCTTTAGGCTGTACAATGGTGAGCCACATTTGAATTTCGACGTTCATGCAAGAATCTGAATTGATTTACGACTGGAATCAGTCCAGCCCTGCGTTCGACTGGTCAAACGCTAGAGGCATCCAGTTAAACGATGAGACGCTTCGGGACGGACTGCAAAACCCTTCGGTCGTGGATCCGCCAATCGACGACAAGATTCGTCTACTGCACCTGATGGATCAACTGGGTATCCATGCAGTGGCCATCGGCTTGCCAGGAGCAGGCCCGCGGGCTGTAGAAGCTGCGACTGCATTGGCCAAGGAGATCACGGATACTGGACTGTCTATTCATGCGAATGCGGCAGCCAGGACCCTTATAAAGGATATCCGTCCGATAGTCGAGATTAGTCAGAGTGTGGGGCTCCCCATTCAGGTATGTGCCTTCATCGGGAGCTCACCGATCCGGAAGTATACCGAGGGGTGGGCTTTGGACCATATGTTGGAAACCATCAAGGAAGCGCTAAGCTTTGCAGTAGCGGAGGGGATGTCGGTGATGATGGTTACCGAGGACACAACACGGGCCAAACCAGAGGACATCAAGGAACTCTTCGGTCGGGCGATCGAACTCGGTGCGGAACGACTGTGCATTTCCGATACGGTCGGCCACGCTACCCCAGATGGAGTCAGGGCTCTGGTGCGGTTCGTGATAGAGGAGATCGTGCAGCCTTCAGGGATGGATATCGCGATCGATTGGCATGGGCACCGCGATCGTGGTTTTGGTCTAGCCAATGCACTTGCCGCAATCGAGGCGGGAGCCACCCGGGTGCATGCAACTGCTCTCGGACTCGGCGAGCGATGTGGCAATGCCGAAATGGAACTGCTTTTGGTCAATCTACATCTACTCGGTGGATACAAATCCGATCTGTCTGTGCTTCCGGAATATTGTCAGTTGGCAGCAGATATGTGCCAGGTTCCACTCACCCACTCATCCCCGGTTGTGGGTCGAGACGCTTTCCGCACCGGCACTGGAGTCCATGCGGCAGCGATCATGAAAGCCGAGGCTAAGGGCGACGCTTGGTTAGCGGATAGAATCTATTCGAGTGTTCCCGCGTCACTAGTTGGTCGAGAGCAGGTCATTGAAGTTGGGCCTATGTCAGGCCAGTCGAACATAAAGCACTGGCTCCGGAGGCATGGATACAACGAGGACGACCAGAATTTGGTGCAGAGAATTTTCACCGCGTCTAAGAAGACGGACCACACTCTTACAGAAGAGGAACTTGAGCACCTCTGCCGTGGCACTTGAGCCCAGTGCGTAGTAGCCAATTGCTCGTCCAAGGACAGTTACTCAGCAGCTAAATGAAAACGTTTGCCATTGATAGTGGAAAACCTGATTCCCAGGTTACTTCCGGGAGTCAAAGAATCCTAGTCGTAGAGGATGAACCTGACATTGCTGCTCTTATCGGCTACCAACTGACCCGCGCAGGTTTTAGGGTTGAGACTACTTTGAATGGGATTGAAGCTCTGAGGGCGGTGGGACGAGACATTCCTGACCTCATTGTTCTGGATCGTATGCTTCCTGGTATTAGTGGTGATGAGGTTTTGGGTCGCTTGAAGGATGACCCGGAAACGGAGAGAGTCCCTGTCTTAGTATTGACGGCTAAGAAGGCACAAGAAGAGCGTATTGCAGGTTTGGAGTTAGGCGCTGACGATTACTTAACCAAACCATTTAGTCCACGAGAGTTGGTGCTCAGGGTTCAGGCTATCCTGAGGAGAGTACCTGAATCTGGAGGAGGATCTGCGGGATCAAGAATGTTCCGAGTGGGTGCCATTCATATGGATGTTAGCGCGATGCAGGTCTCGGTTTTGGACGAAGATGTATCCCTGACGCCGACAGAGTTCAGATTGCTCCGTGCACTCCTAGAGTGCCGTGAGCGAACACTAAGTAGAAGGCAGCTTTTGGAAAAAGCTTGGGATGTTGAGGCTGATGTGTCGGATCGACTTGAAACACGCACAGTTGACATGCATGTGCAGCGCCTACGAGCCAAGCTCGGTACAGCTGGTGATTCCATTCAGACTGTGCGGGGATTTGGTTATCGCCTAAAGAAGGATCTGGAATAACTTTCCTGATCGGTATCACTAAGAATCCGAGTTTGTTCTCCATTGTATTTGATGCCCAACCTAGAAGTGCACTCGAAGGCGCTGTACCGATAAGGCCCTAGCCGTATGCGCATAAGGATCCAATATCCTCTCTTTGCCGCTTTCTTAGGCGTCATTGGGCTTCTTTTAGTCCTGATTGTGCTACTAGTAAGTAGTGGCCTCAGAAGGGAACTTGGATTGACGGTTCGGGAGGATTTAGAGCGGCAGCTCGCCCTAGGTGAATGGGTCGTCCAGGAAGCCGGATTAGTCGATCTGGATTCACTTGCACGAGAGATCACGGATCACATCGGTTACAGAGTCACCTTCATTGATCCTGAGGGCAGTGTACTCGGTGATTCTTACGTAGAACTAGAGCGCCTGCCTGAGATTGAGAATCACTACGACCGTCCTGAGGTTCAGGGCGTGTTAGTTGGTGGTGAGACCGTAAGTTTTGCGGAGCGCACAAGCGAGACTGTTGCCGAGCCACTTCTCTATGCAGCTAGACTTATCACACTCGAGGGCTCCTCGGTTGTGATGAGAATTGCTGCCCCACAGACTGACATAGCACGAGCAGTCTCCGGTATGCAGAGGACGATTGCTCTAGCTGGTCTGTTCGCCATGCTTTTTGCTTTGGTTGCCGCTTATATGATCAGTATTGCTCTAACGAGGCCACTGGTATTTTTGGCCAAGCGGGCGAGGCAGTTTAGCAGGGGCGATTACGCCGTGAGAGTTCAGGACGCAAGGGTTACTGAACTTCAAGATGTAGCTGATGCATTCAATATGCTCACTGATGAACTTCAGTCTCGGTTGACTGAGCTTGGGCATGAGCGTGAAGAAATGCAGACACTCATTGATTGCATGGCTGAGGGTGTCATTGCACTTAGTGAGGATGCCAGAGTGGTCCGTATGAATCGGAGTGCCCGTGCACTCCTCGAGTTACCAGATACACCAGATTTTGCTCCAGTCAACTCCGTGGTCAGCGACAACAAACTGCGCTCTGTCTTGGAGGATTCCGTAATCAGGCCAGGCAATTCAGATGAAGTTGAGGTCAATGGGCGACACTTACTGGTTTCATCTCGAGCCTTAGATCTAGGGGGTGCCGTCACAACGTTGTTAGATATCAGTGAAATTCGCCGGCTTGAGCAAGTAAGACGTGACTTTGTAGCAAACGCATCGCATGAACTGAAGACACCTCTTACCTCGATTCGGGGGTACGCGGAAACACTGCTTGATGATGACCCGCCCGAGAAGCTCAAATTGGAGTTCCTTACCTCGATTCGTAAGAACACGCTCCGACTGGAGCACCTAGTGGAAGACCTCTTAGATCTATCTAAGCTGGAATCAGGTGGATGGACTGGGGGCCGAGAGTCAGTGGCTACAAAGGAGGTAGCAGAAGAGGCATGGCAGGTGGTAAGAGATACCGAGGGCAAGGAGGGGATCGCCTTCGATATCTTTGGTGACCTCAGGGTCAAGGGTGACCGCAAGGGGCTATTTCACGTCTTTAGAAACTTGCTCGAGAACTCTATGCGGCATACCGATAACGGGGGCTCAATAAATGTTTCTATGGCCCTGAACCAAGAATCTATGGTTGAGGTGGTGATCTCAGATGACGGCGATGGAATTCCTGCTGAGTCACTGCCACGAATTTTTGAACGTTTCTATCGAGCTGATTCTGCTAGAGCCAGGGACTTTGGAGGAACGGGTCTAGGGTTAGCGATTGTTCGTCACCTAGTATCGGAAATGGGCGGAGAAGTTGTCGCGGAGAGCCAACTCGGTCAGGGGACAACAGTTCGGTTCACCCTGCCAGTGGAATAGGTCATTGTGCGGTTGTACGACACTACTACTAGAGAGATTCGTTGTATCTAGGATGTCCAGGGAGGACACTGCCTCAGAAGTAAAGGTAGGTCTGGACCTTAAATGAGAGAGCTGTGTCGCCTAGTTGGGGCGAGTAAATATCAAGGTTTGCCCCGATCTTGCTTTTGCCCTGTAGGTAAAACATCAACCCTGGGGTAACGACGGTCCCTGCATTCTTGCCAATAGCTGTGTCAGGGTCACCAAAGCTCACCCGCAGTAGAGGCTCAATTCCAGCCAACCGACCACTTTTCTCAGAGTAATACGAGGCCACAATCTGAGTAGTCAGAAATGTTACTTCATTTTGGTTTGAATCCAGAGATTTCCAGTTGTCTCCGCGGATTACTGATGCTTGGATGTGAGCGCCATCTCTCCAAGTCCCAAATTCTAGATCTGCACCCCAGGCGACGCCCCTTTCCGTTCTCGTATCCACCAACGGAAACAGATAGTCATGAACGCCCACCTGTGCAGAAAAGGTGACCTTATCCGATGCCGCGAGGCTGAGACGTCCTGAGTAGGATTTGGCATCATTTTCATCGGACACATTGATGCCAGTGCCGTTTGTGAGCGTAAGCTGGTAGCTCATGCGACCTGAAGAGCCATCAATCTTGATGCCCTGGTCTCGTTCGGCGTACTTCAATTTCTCTATAAGCCGTGAGTAAGAGCATATGCCGGATACCCCAGAACATTCCGAGACCCCTTCAACACGAGCATCTCGTTCGATGATTGAAAGGTCGGTTGAGCTCGATAGTTCAAAGATGTCGAACGCACGTTTGAACTGTCCCACCCAAACTCGGAACTTGTTGGAAGATCCGAGCCTCACGTAGACGTCTTGAAGGGCGATTTTTCCGCGGGCGAAGTCCGGCTGAACACGAGCAGTAACGAAATCGTTCACGGTGATATCAGCGATTAAGCGTACACGTCGCAGAAAGAAATCATTGTCTGCATCACCAACTGATGAGGCAGCATACTGAGCGTGCACCCTCCCCCCGACTTGGATCGATGATGCTCTTGAGGAAATCTCAATTTGGGACTCAACCATGTCAGGAACTGCAACCATGGCTAGCAGGAGCGTCAGAAAAACCTGACGATGTCTCATGAGTCCGTTATCTCCTTAGAGGGAAATCGCAACGTTCGCAGATGTAGAGGTTGCCACGTTGACGTCACGGATCGTCGGATATCGTGTAACGAAACCGTCACAGAAATCCGGGCATGTACTGATGATTCAGTGCTGAATTCCACGGAGCTCTCAAAGTGTACCTCGAATAAGCATTGACTAAGAGTAATAAGTTCTTGCTTTAAACCCAGATTTTGGGCTGATACGATCGATACATTGCTGATACAATTGAGACGTTGTAGGAGCGAAGTCTGGGTATAGCTTTTGGCATGAGTATTTATGTCATGACTTCTAGCGTGAGGGTGTACCTGTGAACCGCATGTTCGGAGCGCTTCTGGTTCTTCTTGTGGCCCTGGCCTGCGGAGGCGCTGATGGAAGACGCACCGTCATTCAAAATAAGGGCTCGGACACGATTGTATTTGTAGCTCTGGCCTGGGCAGAGAGCTACGGTGATATCAATCCTAGCGTTGCTGTGGCGGTCAGCGGTGGTGGATCTGGGACTGGGATTAGTGCAATGGTTAATGGGACGGTGGATATTGCCAATACAAGCAGAGCGATGACTGAGAGCGAAATTGAAGAAGCACGTAGCCGAGGGATCGATCCTATAGAGCATGTCGTAGGCTTTGACGCCCTGGCAGTATTTCTTCACCCTGACAATCCACTCGATGCGCTCTCCATCTCACAGCTTGCTGAGATCTATGGAGAGGGTGGTACTTACGAGACTTGGAGTGAACTAGGAGTAAGCATTCCTGGTTGCTCAAGCGATGAGATCATAAGGGTGAGCCGGCAGAACAACTCTGGGACATATGCGTACTTCAAGGAAGCAGTGCTAGGTCAGGATGAGTACAAGCCTGGATCGCTTGATATGAACGGATCATCAGAGGTGGTCGACCTAGTTGGAAATACGCCCTGCGCTATCGGATATAGTGGTCTTGCTTACGCCACGGAGATAGTAGAGATGCCCTGTATTTTGACTGACGGGGGGGACTGTGTGTCACCGTCGGCGGAGAGTGCAATTGACGGAAGCTATCCCATCGCGAGGCCGCTTTTTATGTACACTGCTGGAGAGCCGACAGGAATGATCAAGGAGTACATGGACTGGATTCTTGGTGAAGCCGGTCAGTGTATTTTGGTAGATAAAGGATTTGCAGCAGCTGGTTCGGTTAGCTGTGCATAGTCGATTTCTGTACTAGAAACCGAGGTATTTTTCAGAATGACACCTCAATATGAGCAGCGAATGCAGGCGGATCTCAACGAGGTTCGGAGAAAGCTGCGCAAGGTAGCCGGACTCGTCGAAAATCAAGTGAAAGACACCGTTCGATCGCTTATTGGATGGGATAAGGATCTCGCGAACAACGTGATCCTAGGAGACCGTCAGGTGAATCGACGGATCAAGGAGATCAACTACCTGTGTCATGCTTTCATCATCCGACATGCGCCGAGTGCGGGACACCTTCGGTTCGCCTCAGCGGTGCTCCGACTTAACGTGGCACTGGAACGGATCGGTGACTATGCCGGCACGATCGGAAGAGAAGTTTTACGATTGACGGTACGTCCGCCTGAAAGTGTCACGCGTGATGTTGAAATCATTGCCCAACAGGCAGGCCATGCACTGGGTGAAGCACTAACCGCCTTCTTTGAAGAGGATGTTGAACGCGCGCTGCAAACGCACGAGGGGTTGGTTCGCCCTGTAGATGTGACGTTGAAAACAGTGCTAGACCACCTAGTAGAATTGGCAAGTGACCGGGTAGTCCCACTACAGGACAGCTTTGCATTGGTTAGGATCAACAACTTGCTTAAGCGGGTTTCTGAGCAGGCGGATAACATCAGTGAACAGGCGATCTTTGCGATCACAGGAGGAGGACGCGACCCACGTATTTTTAGGATTTTGTTTCTGGGTGAGGAGAACAATCGGGCAAGTCAAATGGCGGAAGCTTATGCGGAGAAAGCTTTCCCTGAGAGCGGCAGATATTCGAGTGTCGGGGTCAACCCTGCTGGAACGCTTGACCCTGCCCTGGTCGAGTTCATGGATGAACAGGGGATGGATGTCAGTCATAAGAGACCAGCCCTTATTGAAGGTTTGGGAGAACCTGCCCAACCCTATCATGTCATCGTCGCTCTTGAAGAGGGTGTGCTAGAGCATATAGCTGAAGTTCCGTTCCGAACCATTGTCCTAGAGTGGTCAATCGATATCCCCGAAGGGTTCTCTAAGGGTGTGTTGGAAGATCTGTATAAGATGGTCGCAGTGCGCGTTCAGGATCTCATGAAGACCTTGGCAGGCCCGGATGCTCGCTAAGCGAGTCAAACGTTCTGCACCTATGGACCTTGATCACCGTGGGAGAGCTTGGTATATCGATAAAGCGGTAACATTCTTGGTCTTTGTGGGTGGGATTTCCGCGATCATCTTCATCATCGGGATCTTCGTCTTCATCACCAAAGAAGGTGCGGGTTTCATAGTGGGACCATTGAATGTCCGGGAGTTTTTTGCAAGCCTAACCTGGCGGCCAACATCCTCTCAGAATCCTAGTTACGGGGTTCTCGGGCTTATAGCAGGAACCGCTAGCGTAACGGGCCTTGCCATGGTGGTCTCGGTGCCGTTCTCACTCGGTGCTGCCATCTTCATCGGTGAGTTCGCTACAGGCCGACTCCGAGAGTCACTTAAGGTGTTGGTTGAACTTTTGGCCGCCATCCCGTCGGTTGTATGGGGCTTCATCGGTCTATCGATCATGAACCCTCTGATTATTGACATGTTCGACGTCCCGGTCGGAATAGGGGTCCTCAACTCAGGTATTATCCTCGGTCTAATGGCCGCCCCGATCATGACAACGATTGCTGAAGATGCACTCAAGGCGGTTCCGGATACCTACCGTGAGGCAGCTGAAGCCATGGGTGCCACGAAGTGGCAGGTGATTTTCAGAGTTGTACTTCCGGCAGGAAAGAACGGTCTTGTCGCGGCGGTTCTTCTTGGAGTAGGTCGAGGTTTTGGCGAAACAATGGCAGTGCTCATGGCAAGCGGGAATGCGATCCAGATCCCAACAAGCCCATTCGATTCAGTACGTGCAATCACTGCAACAATCGCAGCAGAACTCGGTGATGCCCCGGTTGGTTCGGACCATTACCGAGCTCTTTTTACTTTGGGAATCCTGCTTTTTGTGGTGACGTTTATCATCAACCTTACAGCAGACCTCGTTGTTAAGGGGGCCAGGAGAGCGTGACCTATTCTGAAGGGGATGGTGGAGTTTCTGGGCAGTCCCTGATGTTTGCGGCGACCCCGCTCAACATGCGTAACCATCGGCTTCAGTGGCTATTTAGGGCTCTCTTTGGTTTGATGACTTTGATCCTGGTTGTGCCAGTCGGGATTATTTTTGGGGTTCTGTTAGTTAGAGGCGGGCCAGCGATCTCTTTTGAATTCCTCTTCTCTTATCCTAGTGACGGAATGACTGCCGGCGGTATTTGGCCGGCGCTTGTGGGGACGATGTGGCTTGTAGCGGTCTCACTGATTGCTTCGGTGCCTGTGGGTGTAGCAGCTGCGATCTATCTTTCAGAATATGCGCCGGATAACTGGCTGACGCGGGGAATCAATCTCGCGATTATCAACCTCGCGGGGGTGCCCTCAATCGTACACGCACTATTTGGGGTTGGCGCTTTTGTGATCTTCGCTGGATTCGGGACGAGCATCTTAGCAGCGAGTCTCACGCTCGCAGTTATGACACTACCGTTGGTTATTGTCGCTACCCGCGAGTCTCTCCAGGCAGTTCCAATGGCCTTTAGAGAAGCTTGTTGGAACATGGGTGCCACTCGCTGGCAGACAATTAGAACGGTCGTACTCCCTAACGCGATAAGTGGGATCCTAACCGGTGTAATTCTGTCAGTATCGCGAACAGCGGGAGAAACCGCGCCGATCATGTTTACTGGAGCGGCATTCTTTTTTCCATTCCTTCCCTCCAGTGTCTTTGATCAAACGATGGCGATGGCAATGCATTTATTCGTGATCTCAACTGCCGTGCCTGGTGCGCCCGATGAACTCAAGTACGGGACAGCTCTCACTTTGATCACACTAGTTCTACTTATGAACGCAGCATCAATCTGGTTCCGGAGTTACCTGAGAGGAAAAAAGAAATGGTAGCTACGGACGTGAAACTTGCCGTGAGAGATCTGGACATCCAATACGGTGGCCAGCGGGCTCTCTCTGGCGTTTCTCTAGATGTTCATGAGCATGAGATCTTTGGCATTATCGGGCCTGCTGGCAGCGGGAAAACGAGTTTTCTCCGGACGCTGAATCGGATGGAGATGCTGCATGAGAATATGACGGTCAATGGGTCTATCGTATTCGATGGTCATGATATCTCTGAGATCCAGAACGTCTACGCATTACGCCGTCACATTGGTGTCGTTTTCCCCCTGCCTGTAGGGCTACCGTTAAGCATCTATGACAATGTCGCACTAGCTCCGAGGCTCTCAGGAATTAAGGAGAAGAGTGACCTCGATGAAATCGTGGAGCAGTGCCTCATGCGAGCGGCACTCTGGGATGAGGTGAAAGATCGTCTTGATGCCCTTGGCAGCCTGCTTTCAGGCGGCCAACAACAGAGACTCACGATTGCGAGGGCGCTTTCCCAAGATCCCGAACTCTTGCTACTTGATGAATTCTCTATCGCGGTAGATCCGGTGACCACGATGCGTATCGAGGACGTGCTCAAGGAACTGAAGGAGGAAATCACTATCATCTTGGTGACAAATCTCGTGCAGCAGGCACGCCGACTTGCTGATCGCACTGCTTTCTTCCTGGATGGTCAGTTGATAGAGGTAGGAGAAACAGAAGCCCTCTTTAGGGGTGAAGCAAAAGACCATCGCACCTTGGACTACCTGGAAGGCCGCTTTGGTTGAGGACACCGCGCTCGCGATCGACATCCAGAACGTAAGCCTATGGTACGGAGATTTTCAGGCGCTTTTCGAAGTTGATCTTCAGGTTAAGCGAGGATCGATCACTGCGCTCATAGGCCCATCAGGGTGTGGCAAGTCAACACTTCTCCGCGCTGTGAATCGCATGAATGAGCGATTAGGTGATTATGTACGCACGACAGGGGAGATCCATGTCCTTGATCAGGACATACTGAGTGATGATGTCGAGTTGTCCCAGCTTCGGCGTCACGTAGGGATGGTCTTTCAGCGTCCTAACCCTCTCCCCCTGTCAATACAAGATAACGTGCTCTTTGCTCACCGAATCCACCGTGCCGATGAAAAGTTCAACAAACTGGAAGAGGACGAAATCGTCGAGAATGCGCTCCGTCGTGTTCTGCTTTGGGATGAAGTGAAAGATCGACTTGGTCGCGAAGCTACTGGACTATCCCTTGAAGAGCAGCAGAAGCTTTGTATAGCGAGACTTTTACCGGTCAAGCCAACCGTAATTCTTATGGATGAGCCTACTTCAGCGTTAGACCCCAAGGCGACTGCGGCACTTGAAGAACTTATCTGGGAACTACACGGAGACTATACGATCTTGATTGTGACTCACAATATGGCCCAAGCAAGACGGGCGAGTGAGGAGACCGCGTTCATGCTTTTGGGCAGAATGGTTGAGCACGGTGTAACCGAACAAATATTTCTAGCACCCCAAGAAGAAGGGACCGCTGACTATATTGAGGGTCGCTATGGCTGATCAGTGGTACCCTACTTGAATCATCCTGAAGCCTAGGAGCTTGTGAATATTCAGTAGAATGGTGTAGCGCATTACTTACCTAGAATTGCTTCGCAATGTTTTGAGTGACTGTAAACTCACAGAGCAAAAGTCCTGTTGACATTGCGCGGTAACCTTTCCAGTCGATAGGGTGTCTTATGTCGGATTCTCCACTCCCGGAGACGGCCACTGACGCCGTCGAAGCACTCCTCGATGAGGTCACGACAGAACCCCAACCTCAGCCTGTCCTGCAGGTAGAGAGCCTGACTGGGAAAGTTGCGATCGTGTCAGGTGGATCGAGTGGGATTGGCCGTGCGGTTGCCTTGGAACTCGCGCGTTGTGGCGCTCATATTGCGTTTTGTTATCTGGATGACGGAGGTCAATCTCGTAGCGAAGCTAAAGAGGTAGCGAGTGAGTTACGACAGATGGAAGTGCAAGTGCTTTTCCGCTCTTGCGATGTAAGGGAATCAAGTGACGTCAATTCCTTCGTGTCGGAGGCGGAGGAGGAACTTGGGGGCATTGATGTCTTGGTGAACAACGCTGGGATCGGACGTGACGCACCGATGTGGCTTATGACTGATCATGACTGGGAAGCTGTGCTCCGAACTAATCTAGACGGCGCCTTTCACTTCACGAGGGCTGTAGCCCCCTCAATGCGCGCCCAAGAATATGGGAAGATTGTCAACATCACATCGGTGCATGGAATGCGTACCGAGTTCGGCATCTCCAATTATTCTTCGTCTAAGGCCGGTCTCATCGGCCTAACTCGCAGTAGCGCGGTTGAGCTAGGGCCGAAGAACATCAATGTGAATGCTGTCGCTCCTGGGTATGTGCGCACGACCAGACTCACCGAAGGTGTGTCACCTGAGATTCTAGACCATGCTCGTGACAGATCCGCCCTTGGGCGTTTGGGTGATCCGCAAGATGTGGCGGGCGTGGTTCTGTTTCTTTGCTCCGAGGCAGCTCGACACATCACCGGATCGATCATCACTGTTGATGGCGGATACGTTCTCTAAGACTCATTGCCTATAGTTGCAATGCAGCCCATCATCCGGCCATGTCAATCCTGAGTAGGGTGGCCAGGGCCATCGATGGCTTGAATGAGAGGATCGGCGCCATGATTCGTTGGTTGTCGTTGGTCATGGTGCTCGTAGGAGCAGCAACTGCGGTTCTTAGATATTCCTCAAGAGGTCTGGGGCTTTCGTTCAATCTTACTCCTCAGACTGAGCTGCAATGGTACCTCTTTAGCCTGATTTTCCTACTGGGTGCAGCGTATGGGTTAAGACACGACGTACATGTTCGTGTGGATGTACTCTATTCGGAACTCAACTCCAAGAAACGGGCTTGGATAGACCTTATAGGGCACGTTCTTTTTCTCATCCCGTTCTGCGTTGTAATGTTGTACGTGTCATGGCCTGCAGTCCAAAATTCCTGGTCCATACGTGAAATGTCACCAGATCCCGGTGGCCTCCCGCGGTACCCTATCAAGATGGTGATCTTGCTCTCGTTCGTGCTACTGGTCGGCCAGGGATATAGCCAAATCTTGAAACAGGTAAGCATTCTGAGAGGTGATGGTGACCAGGAACCCCCAACTATCCACTCACAGCCTGAGGCAGGCTCATGAATCTGTGGGGACCCGCGATGTTTATTGGGGTCCTTGTTATGATCTTCAGCGGGTATCCAGTCGCGTTTGCGCTAGCTGGTACTGCACTGATATTTGCCGGATTAGCATCGATTTTTGGTCAATTCGATCTTGTGCTCCTCTACGCTCTGCCGGAACGGACATTCGGTACTATGTCGAACCAAGTTCTGCTTGCGGTTCCGTTCTTTATTTTCATGGGTACGGTACTCGAGAAGAGTAAGCTTGCCGAGCAACTCCTTGAGACAATCGGAGTTCTATTCGGTCGATTTCGTGGTGGTCTCGCCGTTGGCGTGATCTTTGTCGGGGCGCTGCTTGCGGCTGCAACCGGTGTGGTAGGAGCTAGCGTGACAGCTATGGGTCTTATATCGCTCCCCGTTATGCTCCGTAACGGATATGATGAGAAACTCAGCCTTGGGGTTATTTCGGCCGCGGGTACACTGGGGCAGATCATTCCACCTTCGATCGTCCTGATTGTACTTGGTGACCAGATGGGCGTCAGTGTTGGAGATCTCTTCCGCACTGCATTGGTGCCGGGACTCATCCTCACCGGAGGGTATGCAGCCTACGTTGCTATTCTCGCTTTCTTCAATAAGGAAGTTGCTCCAGCTCTACCCGAACACATGCGCTCTACCGGGATGGAGTTGGCTAAGCAGGTAGTGCTCTCACTTCTCCCACCGCTCATCCTCATCGTTGTCGTTCTAGGCAGCATTTTTGCTGGGATCGCTACACCAACCGAAGCGGGAGCGCTCGGTGCTGTGGGTGCGATGCTCCTCGCGATGGCCAATCGGTCACTGACCATGTCGGCACTTAGATCAGCAATGGAGGATACGAGCCGCCTCACGATCATGGTGGTTTTTCTTCTGATTGGCTCAACCGCCTTTGCTCTCGTATTCCGTGGCCTGGACGGGGATCTCTGGATTGAAGGTGCATTGACTAGTATCCCCGGCGGAGCCTTGGGCTTCCTCATCGTGGTGAACCTGGTGGTCTTTGTACTCGGGTTCTTTATCGACTTCTTTGAGATCGCATTCATTATTGTTCCACTCATTGTGCCACCGGCCATAATCTTAGGTGTGGATCTTGTGTGGCTTGGAATCGTGTTCGCGGTGAATATCCAGACATCATTCCTCACACCCCCATTCGGGTTCAGTCTCTTTTACCTAAGGGGTGTTACTCCCCCTGAGATACCAACGATCTCGATGTACAAGGGTGTGGTCCCATTCATCGCAATCCAACTCGTTGTTCTTGCCGGACTGATATGGGTGACAGTTCCGAAATAACTAAGCGAGCTTCTGTCGACTGTTCGAAAGTGTCTCACATCATGCGTGTCGGATGACCAAGAAAGAGCTCGCTCGCGTCTGGGTCGGCGGATACAAAAAACTGAAACGCGACCCAGCCTTCGGCCCTTGGGTGAGATGTATCGGATCAATCCATCTGCCTGTATCAGACGTCACACCCTTCTTTTACTTGGTCAGAGCGATCTGTCATCAACAGCTCGCTGGTAAGGCAGCTCGAACGATTCACGGGCGATTCATTGAAGCTGTGGGTCATGACGTCTCTCCAGAGAACGTTCTATGCTTGCCGGAGTCTACACTCCGCGCTGCAGGACTTTCGGGTAATAAGTTGGGTGCGATTCGAGATTTGGCGACAAAGATTCAGTCTGGTGAATTAGAGGTACATGATCTAGAGATGAGGTCTGATGAAGAAATCGTGAGCAGACTGACCCTCGTCAAAGGAATCGGTGAATGGACAGCCCATATGTACCTTATGTTTCGATTACACCGTCCGGATGTGTGGCCGGTGGGTGATCTGGCAGTGAGGGCAGGGTACGCCAGAGTGCAGGGTATGGCAGAGGATCTAAGCAAAAAAGAACTCAGACCACTCGGTGATCCTTACCGGCCTTGGCGCAGTGCAGCTGCTTGGTACTGTTATAGAGCGTTAGAGACTGAACTTACGTGATAAGGTGACTCGGGTAGGTACAGTCGTTCACGAGTTCCTACACTCATCCTGTTTCGATTTTTGGGAACGTAAACCTGGCGTACGAACCCTCATTCCCCGCGGAATAGGGAAAGGCTTGGTTTCGAAACGCACTGAAGGACTCGAAGACTGTTCGGAATACAGGATCAGCTGCTGCTTGCTCCTCCAAGTAGGCGTTTGATTCCCGCCATGCTGCTTCCATGATCTCTGACGAAAACTCATGGAGTGTGACACCATGATTTTGGATCAAACGCTGGAGTGCAGCTGGATTAGCTTCGTCATACCCGGCCAGTGTCCAAGAGAGTATGTCACCGCACGCGGTCTTTAAGATTTCCTGGTACGCAGTTGGTAGCTCATCCCAAGCTTCTCTGCTGATCATCAGGCTCGCGGTAGAGCCAGGTTCCCACCAACCAGGGTAGTAGTAATGCTTCGCAACTTGGTGGAATCCCAGCTTCTCATCGTCATGTGGCCCAACCCACTCGGTAGCATCGATCGCTCCTCTTTCGAGTGCCGGATAAATCTCAGGAGCTCCGAGGACCTGAACTGTCACGCCGAGTCTCGACATGATTTCGCCGCCAATCCCGGGGATCCTCATTCTGAGTCCTGTGAGATCCGAGAGGCCTCCAACAGGTTCACGGAACCAGCCACCCATTTGCCCGGCTGTGTTCCCCATAGGAAAGCTGATGATACCGAAGTCTGCATAGAT
>DLRL01000052.1:0-300 GCA_002501085.1 Gemmatimonadales bacterium UBA7889 | reverse complement strand
AGCTCGAGCCCGCCTCCGCGGGTAAGCCATGATACTTGCTGGCGCGGATCAAAACCGAATGGGACGGTCGTGTCGAAAGCCAACGCCGGGTGTTTTCCAGTATAGTAATACCCAGGGGAGAACCCACATTGCGTCGTGCCCTGCATGACGCTGTCCATGACTTGGAGAGCAGGTACGATTTCTCCTGGGGCATAAACGCGAATCGTGAAATTGCCACCAGTTGCTGCAGAAACCTGTTCGGCGAGTCGATCTGTCGCTCCGTACAGGATGTCGACACTAGGGGGATAGCTCGTAGCAAGC
>DLRL01000075.1:12792-32068 GCA_002501085.1 Gemmatimonadales bacterium UBA7889 | reverse complement strand
CAGTTGTTTCTTGGCCGTTAGCGTGCATATGTGCGCCCGGTATCATGAACTGTGTTCCAGCTCTCAACATCCGACCAGCCAAAGGGTCGAATCTTTCTGCATTTCGACCCACCTCATGTATTGGCCAACTGCCGTTCGGCCTACCGTTTTCATCTGTCGAAGTGATGATTGCGTGATGGAAAATGAATTTTCCTCCAACCCCCCCCCTCGACATTGCTGATTTCCTTTACCTCCATCGCTGCTACGTAACGGTCTTCGGCCAATCCACTAGCTACAGGAGGGATCATACCCCACCAATCGGGAGCTTCTGCTCCCATCGTATACGGAGGCAAGTCAACAATCAGATCTGGGGTGCCGATATCCCATTCATCTTCAGCCGCAAACACACGAGGTGCCGGCATGTCATTCGGATCGCCATGGGGTGCACCATTGTCTGCCCATTCGGCGATCATCGTGATTTCAGCATCACTCAGTGAGATGTCATTCTGGTAGTCTTGGATGCCGACGTCTTTTTCAATAAACCAGGGCGGCATCACTCCCATCCGATCCCGAAGCATCGTTCGCTCCTTGATACGTCGGGCGTAAGGCCGCACCTCTTCATACGTCAGCAATGACATGGGTGCCACCGAATTGTGACGATGGCAATTTTGGCAGCTACGCTGGAGAATTGGCGCTATATCTGCGGTGAAAGTCACATCATCTGTCCCTGACTGGCTGAACACGTTCGTGGGTGTCATCAGCATTAGTATCAGGACTCCAGTCGCATAGATTCCGAGCCGCTTGGTATGCCTATGGTGATTCCGACAGGTATAACTCATCGCCATCCTCCTATAACTGATGAGGCCATATTCTGCTTCACTCTACCCGGCCTGCGTGAGTGGCCACTTAATCGCAGTGTGCAGATGTAAGTCAGGTAAAGATCAAGATGCATTGCGATTATCCTTTTCGGCAATCCAAAGACGAGCTATGGACGTGCCAGCCACTCTATGGTGTAAGTGTGCTTGTAGAAATGGCACTAGCAGGTGCAGGTTGTAGCAGCGATAAGCCGAGATACATGCATGAGAACTGGAGAGCTTAGATGCCGACTGATCGAAGAGATTTCCTGAGACTAACAGCTGCAGCTACCGGTGGCCTGGGTCTCGGGGTCAGCCCGGAATCCCTAGTTGCAGGTTCCTTTCATACATCTGAGCCACCTCCCCGAAGAGCTATCCGGATTCTCATACTTGGAGGTACCGGCTTTATTGGTCCTCATCAGGTGCGCTATGCATTAGATCGTGGACACACCGTGACACTTTTTAACCGTGGTCGGACGAACACGCACCTCTTTCCTGGTGTCGAGCGACTCGTCGGGGACCGAAATGGACAACTCGATGCACTCGCGGGTCGGTCATGGGACGTTGTTATCGATAACTCCCGATCTAATCCGGAATGGGTACGCCTGGCAGCTGATTTTCTGAAAGATTCGGTGGGCCTGTATTTCTACGTTTCGTCACGCTCGGCCTATTCGGATACGAGCATCGTGCCGATGACCGCTGATGCGCCGACATACACCTACGAGAGTGCTGGCGTTAGCAGGGATTCTGAATCTTTGCCCTATGGGCTCGCGAAAGCACTCTCAGAGCGGGAAGCGCAACGAATCTTCGTAGGCCGCACCAATATTGTTCGTCCTGGACTCATTATCGGCCCAGGTGACGACACCGACCGCTTCACCTACTGGCCTGTACGTATCAACCGTGGTGGTGAAGTTCTTGCTCCCGGTGAACCTACTGATCCGGTGCAGATCATCGATGTACGAGACTTTACAGAATGGATGATCCGCATGGCAGAAGATGGCACGGCTGGAGTATTTAATGGTGTCGGGCCTAGGACACCTAGGCCGATGGCTGAATTGCTCTATGGGATCCGAGGGATCACTACTGCGGAGACGACATTCACCTGGGTCAACCTCGAATTCCTGACCCAATTAGGGATTCGCCCGTATTCACACATGCCAGTATGGAGGCCACCTACACCAGGATCTGAAGGTTTCGCTCGCTTCGATCTTACACCAGAGGTGGAGGCTGGTCTGACATTCCGGCCGCTAGCGGTCACTGCCCAGGAGACTTTGGATTTTCATTTCTCCCGCTCTCCAGAACGTCAGGCAGATCTGAGGGCGGGCATCTCCGCTGAACGAGAAGCCGAGGTGTTAGCAGCGTGGCACGCCCGCCAGTAGGGGAGCCTACTACCTGATAAGCGTTGGGGAGAGGCTAGTCGAAACCCCTGGCCCAAACCTTAGCGGACTCCGGTTAACTCCTGGCTCAGTGCCTTGAGATTAGCTCGGGCCTGCATATCGTAGGCCTGGGCATTTGCTCGTGCCGGTACTAGCCCCCGGAAAAATTGGCCGCCCTCAATTTCGTCAGATACTACCAGCTGCATCACCGCATCCGCGCCTTCATCGATCGTAGCACGGGGTTGAGCGCCCGCTCTCAGCACCATCCCAGTAGGCATATATGTCGCTGGATGAAGAGAGTTCACCATGATATTGGTGCCATCTAATTCCTCGTCCAGGTCGAAGGTGAACATGATCTGGGCGAGCTTGCTTTGGCCGTAAGCTCTCCCGCCGCTGAAGTTGTTTTCAATCATTACATCATCGAAATCGATAGGGCTTTGAGCTAACGAAGAGACATTTACGATGCGGGAAGGTGTGCTCGAGCGTAGGCGAGGCATGAGCATGTGGGTGAGCAAGTAAGTGGACAGATAGTTCACTTGGAATCGGAATTCGTGTCCATCTTCGGACACCAAGCGCTCATTGGGTGCTGAACCAAAGCCCGCGTTGTTCACTAGAACGTCCATGCGCTCGTAGTCCCTCAGGAGCGATTCACCGAATTCTCTCGTTTGATCAAAAGAAGCCAGGTCAGCTCTGTAGAATCGTGCGTTGCCCGGACCTTGACTGTTGATTTCATCCACGACCTCTAGTCCACGTTCTTGACTACGTCCGTGCACGATGACGTGCCATCCCATCGCTCCAAGGCGAAGTGCAACCTCACGCCCCAGCCCGGATGTGGAGCCCGTGACAAGGACTACCTGCTGACCAGATGTGGGTTGGGCAGGTGCCTGGGCACTGACGTCTGGGGTGCCGGCTAGAAAGGCGCTGGGCAATAAAGCTAAGGCTAGGGTCAGCATGAGACCTGGGGATCTTGTCAGTGATCTTTCAGGGACAACATTGCAATCTTGATTCATGGTGCTGCGGCTCCTTGCCTTATCCGGTTTAGCGTCATCATAAGAATACGGAGATTACTTTATTCTGAAGTAGACAGTCTAGGTAGTTCCGTCCATCCTTGCACCGGACTGGTGTCCTGAATCACGCCTACCGCGTTCGCAACTTCTGGTGAGGCGGCTACAGTAACCCTATCATGCAGCGCTTGGGCCCATAGCCGATGCTGTTTCGAACAGATGGCTAACCGAGGCTTAGCCATCGAGATCTGTGGCCTGCTAACTGCTTGGAGGTCCGCGTGCTAAAAGGGCTGATCGGCTACTTCGTTGACTTCAGGGATGACGAAGAGTTTAAGGGGATGCTGTGGGCTGCGGCTTATGGCTTCTTCATCATGTTCGCGTGGTACATCCTGAGGGCCGTGCGAGATGAGATCGCGGCCGAAGACCGGGGCAACCTCCAGTACCTGTGGACTGCCGTGTTCTTGGTCATGGTTTTGGTAGCAGTTCCAGCATACTCGTGGGTGGCGTCTAGGTATTCGCGTGGCGTCTTTGTACCTCTCGTGAATCGCTTCTTTATTGCTTGTCTAATCGGTTTTTGGGCGAGCCTCCTTTTCCTCCCAGTGGAAGCGCGCCCGTGGATTGATCGAGTCTTCTATGTGTGGGCGAGCATCTTCTCACTTTTTGTGGTAACAGTGTTCTGGGGTCTCGTAGCCGACTGTTTTGATAACGACCAAGGAAAGAGGCTTTTTGCCTTCATCGCTGTAGGGGTCTCTCTCGGAGGGATTTTTGGGCCGCTGGTTGGAGTCTTTTTGGCAGAACAGGTGCCAGTGTTCACCCTCCTTTTGATTTCGTGTGTGCCGCTTGAGATAGCTTCATGGTTTGCCGGGGCGTTGCACCGAAACTTTGAAACCGGTGGAGTTGAGGCTGTAGGTGAGTCAGGTCGGCCGCTTTCTGGTGGAGCATGGTCGGGGATGAAAGCAGTCTTCGCTTCGCCGTATCTCACGGGCATCGCCGCCTTTATCGCGTTAATGACATTCGCGTCTACCGTTCTTTACTTCGCACAGTCTGACATTGTGTACGAAGTAATGACTGATCGAGGTGAACGCAGAGCCTTTCTGTCGAAAATTGATCTGACCGTCAACATCCTGACAATTTTCTTTGAGGTGTGGTTGACCGCGCGGATCTTACGCTGGCTAAATGTGGGGGTGACCCTGGCGTTGGTCCCTGTGGCAATGTTTGTGGGCTTTGTTGCTTTAGGAGTCTATCCCACTCTGGTGACTCTAATGGTGGTTCAGGTGATCTATCGCGCGGGCCGTTACGGTATTACGAAACCAGCTCGGGAAGTGTTGTTCACTGTGGTACCACGTGAGGAAAAGTATAAATCCAAAGCCTTTATTGATGCAGCAGTGTACCGGGGCGGTGACTTGGTCAGTGGTTGGATCTACGCTGGACTTGGTACGTTTATTGGGCTTTCACTCGGTACTATTGCCCTGATCGCAGCTCCTGTCATGGGTGTCTGGGCGATAGTTGCAATCGGCATCGGTGCACGCGGTGATGCTATGGCTGTGAGCGATGGAGATGACTTGGGTGACGCAGTTTCTGTCGGCTGAATCCGCAGATCGTAAGCTGCGTATCTGGCACTTTCTTAGGCTTTGCCGATGACACATACACGACGCCTTGTATTTCTCATTGTAGTTCTCGCGTCATGGGCTGTGCCGAATGCTCTGAAGAGTCAGAACATCGATGGTGTGTCGGAATCACTCCTCCGGGAAGTAATGCCTGAGGCGGATCTCTTTTCCCCAGCGACGGGGGATCCTCTCGTAAAGCAGGCATATCGGGGTCAGGAACTCATCGGATACGTCTTCATCACCTCTGATTTGCCTCCCGAGGAGTACGGGTATAGCGGTACGATCGAGACATTGGTGGGGATGAAGCTGGACGGGACGGTCACGGGTATCAGAGTGACTAATTACCGTGAATCGTACATGCGCAGCATGGGCGATTTCCTTCGGCGGCCGGGCTTCCAGGAACAATACACAGGGAAGTACGTCGGCGAAGCATTTCGTGTGGGTGGAGATGTCGACGGGATCTCTCAGGTTTCCATCAGCGTCCGAGCACTTTCCCGTGGCATACGCAACGCAGCCCGTCGTGTTGCAAATGCCTACTCGTTTGAGGTCGAATTACCAACGGGTACGGTAGAAGATGTGGTAGGACTGTCTTGGTTCGAGCTTCGCCGTCGAGGTGTTGTCGAGCGGTTTGAGGTGACTGAGTCAGGAGAGGGGTCTGCTGGCATCTCTATTGCACACATGTGGAGCGATAGGGTTGGAGAGTATCTCTTGGGTGAAGAGATGTACCAGCGCGCTCTAGCTTCTGTTGAAAGGCGTGGAGGTGCGGATCATCTCATGCTCTACACAGTGGATGGGCCGCGTCTCCGGCTTTTTGTCAGAGACGGTTGGGCGATCGAACAGGGTGGGGACACGATCGACATCTCGCCTGATAACATCGTGATGTTGGGTCTGACCTCAGGGGGTGTCTCGTACGGCGAGGCAACAATGACAGGGGTCATGATGGTCGAAGATACAGTCGACATCACGATGCCGTTCACCTTCCTCTACGACCTAGGTCCCAGGCTAGGTTCTCACAGGATGGATTACACGACTCAGGAAGCACGGATCATCATGGCCGAGGAAGCCGCCGCCGCCGCGGCAGAGGCGGAAGCGGCCGCTGAGCGTGCGGCAGCTGAAGAGAGGGCAGCAGCAGAAGCACTGGCGAATAATGCTCCACCCTCAACAACTGTCGAGGCAGTCGCTCCAATCGACACCGCAGAGGCTGAGCTGGGAGGACTATCAGATTCACCGGCTATCGCAGGCTCGGACGAGATTCTTCCAGGTGAAGGATTTGATTTCACATTAATCCAAGAGGAAACGCTTCTGGAGCGAATGCTCGCGAACACTTCTTGGGATCGTGTTGCGTTGATCTTGCTCGTACTCGCATTTGGGATGGCTGCATTCTTCACAAAGATCACTTTACTGCGCTGGGTTTCGCTCGGCGTGACTCTGTTGGTCCTTGGATTTGTGGATGGTGGGTTTCTTTCAGTTTCTCATATCACGAGCGCAATCTGGGTCGGTCCTTCAGTCTTTTTGGATGATCTACCTCTCCTGCTGATGGTTGTCTTCACCGTGGTCACCACACTCATCTGGGGCAGGGTATTCTGCGGTTTCTTGTGCCCGTTTGGCGCACTCCAGGACTTTCTGGATCGGTTTGTTCCCGAAAGCTGGAAGAGGACACCCTCAACACGTGCCCACCGGATTGGGCTTTGGGCGAAATACCTAGTTCTTGCGGTCATTGTGATCCCCGCGCTAGCTGGCAGTCACGTGAGCTTCTACGAGTATTTTGAGCCGTTTGGTACAGTGTTCTTTAGGAGCCCGAGTGTCTTGTTATGGGTGATTGCCGGCGCTTTCATTTTGGCTTCAGCAATCGTGCCACGCTTCTACTGTCGTTATGCGTGCCCCCTCGGAGCTGCGTTGGCGGTTGCTTCGGTGGTTTCACTGAAACGAATTCGGCGGGTGGAGCAGTGCGATCACTGTCTGGTATGTCAGCAGAAATGCCCAACAGGTGCGATTGAGGGGCCAGAAATCAACTTTAGGGAATGTGTGCGCTGCAATGTTTGTGAAGTGCAGCTTATCGAGAAAGCAGGAGTATGCCGCCACGAGATGGAAGAGATCCGACCCCGGTTGATACAGGTGAAATTGGGATCGCTCGAAGGAGTGGCTGATGGAGCATAAGGACAAGCGAAAGGTCAGCCGGCGTCAGGTGCTCCGCATTACTGCCGTGGCAGGTGTTTCGCTTGCGATGGGCACCGGCCTTGTACGTTCGCTTATCAGTCGAGCAGGGCTCCACCATGTTAGTGAGACTCGGACACAGATGGGGACGCTAGTCATCGTTACAATTGTCGCTCCAGAGCTCAAGGTTGCTCGGGAGATGATGCGGAACGCATTCGGTCAGATGGAGAGACTTGAGGGGATTCTAAGTCGCCATCGGAAGGATACGCCGCTGGACCGACTTAACGAGAAAGGGTTCATAGAGACCCCTCCACCTGAGCTCGTAGAGGTCATGGGTCGAGCTTTGACCTACTCATCGATAACGGACGGTGCGTTTGATGTAACGGTAGCACCTCTGCTAGAGCTATACGCATCGCACTTCGAAGCGAGCAACCGGCCTCCTCCAGATCATGAGGTCGAGCGCATTTTAGAGTCAGTCGACTATCGGAAAGTTCAAGTTGATGAAGATGCTATCGTGCTTGAGGGTTCAGAGATGAAGGTGACTCTGGATGGGATCGCGAAAGGGTATATCGTGGATCAGGCCGTGCGTGCTCTAGTGGATGATGGGGCCGAGCGGATCCTTATTAATGCGGGTGGAGACATGGCGTCCGGTGGAGACGGTTCGTTGGAGGATCCATGGACGATCGGTGTCCGGGACCCCGCAGAACCACAAGGGTTGTTGGCTAATGTGCGTTTGGGTGGTGAGTGTATAGCAACATCCGGTGACTACATCCAGGCCTTCACCCACGACCGGAATTTTCACCACATCATTGATCCTCGGACTGGTTACTCACCGAGCCAAGCGAGCGCTGTGACAGTTGTCACGACCAGCGCGATGGAGGCCGATGCTCTCTCCACAGGAATTATGGTTCTTGGCCCTGTCGAGGGTTTGCAGTTGATGAAGCGCCTCGAAGATGCCGAAGGGATGATCGTTACAAAGGGGGGCGAGTCGTTGACCACTCCGGGCCTGGATAACCTCACAGTCTGAGTTAAGTCACTTCCGGAGAACGCGGGTGATCGTCATCCGGATCCAACTCTTCTGATGGCAATCGCAGGACAGGCAGAGCACCAGGTCGTCGCCTCAATCTTCGGCCCTGAAGCACTCTCCAGTGAATAGCCAAGGCGAGAGCGCAGATAATGCCAAGGATTAAATGAGCCCAGCTAAGGACCGAGGTTACCAAGGGCGATATGACAGTTTGGAGTAAGTAACCGGTTAGAGCGAGAGGCCCGAAGATGACTGTCATGATCACACCGCTCTGTCGCCCAGTCGGTAGGCTCGACTTAAGGCTTCGTATGATGTGTTGTGCAGTAATAACTCCAACCGAAAACAGCATTAATGGGGCAGTAAGGATGTGAGCTTTGAGTGCCCAAGGCTCTAGGGGGTGGTTTACGAGTGCCCAAGGGTCTGCAGGTTCCACGAAGGTCCTGATCCCGATGTACAATACACCACTGATGGTTGCAGTAATTGTAGAGAGATAGAGGAATTGCCGTTGAAAGGTGGTCACCGACTAAACTCTTCTAGGGGATTCAACACTCGGTGCAGGGCCAGGATGCGCTCCACCGTTCGCTTTACAGCCCGGGTGGTTAGGGTCGCTCCGGTTAAGTTCGGGATGTCGCCCTTCATTGAGAGATCGTCTTCCCAAGATTTCCCGTCGAATAACTCAAGCCACCCATCCGGAGCTTTGTATTCAGGGGGTTCAGCAAAAGCCACAACTTCAATGCTTAGAATCTCATCTTCCAAGCCGATTGCGACCATAAGCACCTCGTTAAGCGTTCGAACAAGATGTGCATCGAAATAGGCAACACCAATTGGGTCACCACCCTGCAGGGCGATATAGTGAGTGATCGTGAGTCTGTCCGGTGGCGTTCCTACTAACTGCTCGATTTCTTCCGCCTGCTGGTTATCAAGGAACGCTGTTGTCCGCTCGAATCCAGAAGCGTCAGGAAAGGCTAAGGCGAGTGCCTCATCCTGTGTCAGTAATACCTGAGCTGTAGCCTGGTTGTGTTTGAAGGTAGGGCACGCTAGGAGGACCATAAACAAGACCAAGATACGCCGTGAGCGGTTAGCGCACGGCGTATCGGCAACTGGCCAGTTATTAGCTTGGAGTAATGTCCAGGGAGGGTCCTGAAACATCAAAGAAGTAGGATTAGAATAGCCATCCCATAGCCACGTTGAATTGGTTGATTCCAGATGAGGACGCGTTGCTGTGCATCTGGTAGTCCATTTTTAGCACAGTATTTCCAATAGGCTTCCAAGCCATTCCTATGGCGGTAACATTAGAATCTTTAGATCCGCTTGACGAGTAACCACTAGGTACTTCAGCCTGGGTGTTCACAGTTTCATAGCGAAAATATGGTAGGAGTTGCTGCTCACTAGCACTCGACCACAGCAGGTCATAGCCGACTTGTACATACCATCCTGATAGTTTTTCCCCGACAGACCCTGAGCCCGACAGACCCTTCAACTCATTCAGATCGTCCGCATTGGTTACACTGGCGAGAGCGGTGAGCGCCTGAAAATCAAAGCCTCGAGCCTGGTATTTAAAGTGGGCTTCCCAAATATTCGTGCCGATGCTGACCTTACGGCCATTAAGTTCACGATTATGGCCTTGATCACCAGTATAAAATGAGGTTCCGATCATCAGTCCAGGTGTGCCGGTATAGTCAATGCGGCCTACTGCTGAAAAATTCTCAGCAACTGCCTTGGAACCTTTTTGACGACCCCCTCGGAGACCACTACTGCTGAAGCCACTGGCACCAGAAGAGCCTCCCCCAACTCCATCAAGTGAGTTGACCAGATACGCCCGATAAGAA
This sequence comes from Gemmatimonadales bacterium UBA7889, assembly GCA_002501085.1. Lineage (GTDB taxonomy): Bacteria > Gemmatimonadota > Gemmatimonadetes > Longimicrobiales > Gaopeijiaceae > UBA1142. The sequence goes on along the minus strand of DLRL01000075.1, from coordinate 22,241 downwards.
AAAGCTTCAGTTTCCCCAAAAATTCCGAATCCCGACTCGCGCCAAGTGGTTGGAATGATCTTATTCTCGGTGAGGGGCCTTGTCGTTCCGAGCCAGACTGGTGGTTCGTGCACCTCGTTTGTAATTCCTACTGGGACGAGTAAGAGTCCAGCCCTCAGACCGAAGTTGTCTGTCAGTTTGTAGTCCAAGTATGCAAACTCTAGGGATGCTGACCCTGCAAGCCCAGTTGAACCATGCTCGATTTCAATCTCTGAATTGAAGAGTATTCGGTCGTTAAATTTATAGCCGACGTAAATGATTCCCCGGTACGCATCCAGTTTCGCGGCTTTTCCAGAGGGATCACCATTTTCTTTGGCTCCAGCATAGGTCTGATAGAGAACCTCTCCGTAACCCCCAATCGATACACCCTGATTGATTGTGTAAACCTTTCCCGCTGCAGGAGCCATGCCAAAGGCCCCTCTCTGTGCCGGATTGACCACTTCTGTTCCGAGAGTGAGTGCCTCGAGATCTCTTGTTATCGCTTCGATTTGTCTCTCGAGGTCACTGATGCGGGTTGAATCGTCTTGTGCTTGAGACTCGATAGGTTGCCCGTGCGCCAATAGCCCAATTATGAGCATGGCAACTGCAACAAAGTTGTAGTGGGTGGACATAAAAATTTGGCTAGTCTCTTAATTTGTGGATAAGGAGTTCCTGCATTCTTCTATTTGCGTGTATGGCAGGTGCTCTTCCAGGAACCTTGCGATAGCGAGTCACTTCGGATGTTCGACTCTCAACTGGTTGTTCCTGGAAGAGCACACCAATCGTTTGCAAACTTTTTGCGAGTTGCATGCCTTGTTCTGGACCGAGCACGAATAGTGCGGTTGATAGGACATCAGCGGTGAGTGGGTCCTCTGCCACGACTGTGACAACACCCCAATCAATGACGGGTCGCCCATTTCGCGGGTCGAGGATGTGCCCTAATCGTTTCTGGTCAGACACGACTGCTCGCTCAGATAGCCCGCTGGTTGCTACTGAGGTATTTTTGACTATGACGCTGTTATTTGATTTAGTCCGCTCACCTGGGCCAGGGATATCGATTCGCTGAGAAGTATCACCAACGACAACCAGTTGACCTCCAAGATCAACAACGCCCGAAACCCCTCTTGCCCTGAGGGTGTCGGCTGCAAGTCGAAGCGCGATCCCTTTCCCAAATCCCCCTGCGTCAATCCAAGCAGCTGGATGTAAGCGCACAATTTTGTTTTGGTCTGGATCAATCTTGAAAGCTTGGTACCCGGTAGCTGAGAGGGCATCCTCTAACTCAGTCTGAGTTGGTTTATGTCCCGAACCCCTTAAGTCCCACACATCGATCAGGGCACCGATAACGGGGTCGAAAGCTCCCCCAGATTTTGCCCTGAGTTGGTCTAGCTCACCAAGCCAAGCGGCTACTTCAGGGTTCAGGGGAGCGGGTCTGTTTATTGGGAGCTGATTGATCCTGCTCAATTCACTGCTTGAAATCCAAGTAGACAGTAAGGCCTCAACTCTGGCGATCTCTCTTAGCACAGCGTCGCTTGCGGCCGCGGCCTCGACTCGATCATGAGCGGAGACCTGAACATTAGCCCGAGTACCCATTAACAGTGCTGTGCGTTGGATTGTTACGGGCTTTTGCTGCGCAATCAGACTTGAAGTAAAGCCAGATGAACTGAGGATTAACGAACAAAATAGTCCGTACCCCACAGCCACTTTGCAGAGGTTCACAACTCAGTTAATCCAGCTACAGAAGGATATGCTCATGAGATTGAAACTCATTCCTGTAAGAGATTGAAACTCATTCTCAATGTTGGAGATGATATTACGATACCTTAGGAGAGTCAATGTGGGATCCAATGTGGTGAGGGGAGGTGTTTTGTTTTGCACTGAAATGAGTAGAATACGAATGCGCGGGGAGGTGAGGTTGGGATGGCTTGATCTTGCGAATCCGGGACGAAACGGTCACGATGGCGTGCTCGGGGGGAGATTATATATCCTCGGATGTCGCATCATTGCTTGGAGAAGGATGTTATGAGATATGAGAAGGGTTTGCGGTGGAGTCACTTGGACTGGGTGAATGCGTTTGTATTCGCTTTAATCGGGTTACTGACTTTGCCGGTGGCTGGTGCTGCGCAGTTGACCGGGGTAGAGAACGGAAATTGGACCTACCTTGGTGGTGACGCAGGCAATGCGCGTTATACGCACGGTGACGAAATAACAGCCTCGAATTTCGGGGATTTGGAAGTTGCTTGGATTTGGGACAATTCGAGTTTCGGGCCTAGCACGCATGGCAATACCGCCACCCCCACATACATCGATGGGTTGTTGATTACTGTCACCAACGACCGTCGCCATGTAATCGCGCTTGACCCGGTGACGGGCTTACTGAAGTGGACTTTTACCGAGCCAAATACCTTTCGTTATGAGTACTCAATGCGGAAAGGGTATGGGAAAGGAGTTGCTTACGGTGAGGTCGACGGTCGGGGTGTAATCTTCATCACCACTCCGGGATTTTTCCTCCATGCACTGGACGCCCAGACCGGCCAGCCGTTAGAAGGTTGGGGTGAAGGGGTGCCGATCGATGGTTTCCCAGCTTCAGGTAGTGTGGATCTCGTAGCAGATCTTATTGAAGGTTGGGCTCCATGGGAGAATTGGGATCGACCTTATGATCCTTATCAGGGGATCCCCCTTGAGATCGGGTATATCACGAGCTCAGCGCCTCCAATCGTAGTCAATGACGTTGTGGTAGTAGGGAACTCAGCGGAACAGGGATACAACCAGACTAGAACAGAGATGGTGCCTGGTGACATTCTCGCGTATGACGCTGGCACGGGTGACTTCAAGTGGAAATTCAACGTGATACCGCGTCCAGGTGAGTTTGGTCACGAGACGTGGACAAATGATGCCTGGCAATACACGGGTGATATTTCTTCTTGGGCACCGATGTCTGCTGATCCAGAGTTGGGGCTCGTATACATCGTCACAAATGGACCGACAATCGATTACTACGGTGGGTTCCATCCAGGTGACAACCTCTACAGTACCAGCGTAATTGCTATCGATGTCGAGACTGGTGAGCGGGAGTGGCACTACCAGTTTGTTCATCACGATATATGGAATTACGACACGCCTATGGGGCCCGTACTGATGGACGTCACGGTTGATGGAGAACGAATCCCAGGTTTCTTCCAGGCCACAAAGCAAGCGTTTGTATATGCGCTTGATAGAAGAACGGGTGAGCCTATATGGCCGATACCGGAAGTCGAGGTTCCTCAATCACTGGTGCCAGGTGAGATGCTTTCGCCGACCCAGCCGTTCCCGACTAAACCGGCTCCTTTTGACCTTCAGGGTCGCACCGAAGATCACCTCATTGACTACACGCCTGAGATCAGGCAAATGGCCTTGCAGATTGCCCAGGAGAACAACTCGTTTGCCCCGTTGTTTAACCCACCGACGCACGTGGGTAACCCAGCAGGCGCAGCAAGGGTATGTCCTGGAGGCGCAGGAGGCGCAAACATCACTGGCCCAGCGGTGGCAGATCCAATGACGGGCATGATGTATGTCACCTCACAATCGGCTTGTGGAACAGCATACTTAATGGCTGGTGCTGAGTCGCCGATGGATGAGCGGCTTCAGACAGGGACAATCCGTTCAGATTGGGCGCGGGCCATGGGTGGTGGTCGAGGTGGTGGCTCCGGAAGAGAGAACATTGATGGTCTCTCGATTTGGAAAGGTCCAGTCGGCCGGATCACGGCGATTGACATGAATACGGGTGAGCACGCTTGGATGATCCCTAATGGTGACGCTCGCCAAGCGCAGCAGGATGAGATACGGAACCACCCTCTGCTTCAGGGAGTCCCAGGAGTTCGGACAAACCGAGGCCGGTCAGGACACTCAGTGATGGTGGTAACACCAAACCTGCTTTTCGCTTCTGGTCAGACCGCTGATGATGAGTGGAAACTGTTTGCTCTAGATAAGAGAACTGGAGAACGGGTTGGCGCGGTTCCAATACCTGGATCCACACGATATGGGTTGTCCAGTTGGGTTCATGAAGGCAAACAATACATAATTATCCAGCTAAACAGCGGATTGGCAGCTCTGGCTTTACCTTAAGGCCTAGCGCTCAGTAACAAGAATCCCTCGGGGCCTTTCTGGTCCCGAGGGATTCTTGTAGTGATCAACTCTGAGAGAGGGGATTATAGGGATACATCCGGAGTCTAGTTTCGTATTCTTTCCGCCTCACGTTCCTCTGCCCTCGCACCTCTCAGTACATTTTCGAGTGAGTAGTTGCCCTCATGGCAGGCGTACTCATAAACCAAGCCGTCCAGCCTTCTGAAGGGAATTTCACCACCCCATTCACGCTCATACGAATCGGGGTCGATTACGGTGAATTCATAATTGAGCGTGAACTCACCTGCTCGTGTGAAACGTTCGATCACTTTGAAATTTTCTGATCCTGTCGGAACGAGCCACGAGTAGGCGGTAACTTGTTCAATTGGAAGGTTCGTGGTTTCAACGACTAGTGTGTCACCTTCCCATCGGCCCCATGAGTTTCCCATCCAGGGGCGAATGTGTCCTGGCAAAACCTGCCTGGTCTGACTGAGTGGTATGATTCTCACATCATGAACCATTTCAGTCATGATCATGATGTGGCTGGGGGTTTGTACAATGGTGTAATTGTTGTTGTAGAAATAGTTGGGGAGCATCGGTGGCCCTCCATTGGAACCGAAGGACATCAGACAACGTTCGGGTAGAGGTCGGTTCTCCGGATTATCGAATTCTCCGAATTGTCGGTTACGTACAAATGTATCCCCGATACGGCGTTGTGCTGCGGATGTCAGGGCAGGGATTCGACCATCCTCAGGGGACATTACCAGCGAGCTCCTGTGTTCTCCGTTAAAGATCGCAACACGATCGCCTGCGTCGACCCAGAACTGGTTATAACCACCTGTCCCACCAGAAGCTGCATCAAAGAGTAGGTCTCCAGAGAATACCCCTCCAGCAGGTGGGGCTTCGCGGTCTGGGTCACTATCGGCATAATCTTCCTCAAGGAATTCCTGACGTCCTCCCTCGATCGCAGCAACCTGTTCAGGAGTGAGCACAGGTCCTACTCCGTTAGGTCGTTGGACAGGGGTGATCGTCGCGTTCGTCCAGTTGCCTTGTATATCAGGAAGCCCTTCTGGTGTTCTTGGTACAACCCATTGTTCTCTACTTTCGGCTTGTGCCAGTAATACCACTGGGGTAGTGGATGCTAAAGTCGCAAATCCTACAGCCAACAGGGCGATCGTTCGGGCAGGTCGAACGGGCATACTGCCTCCTCCAACGTCGGATAGGTTGATCGCAAAGATGTTCTTATGTATCAGCTATATGAAATCTGTGACCACCGGATCAATGAGGCTAGCGTTGCCCGGGCACCTTCTAGTTATCGTCAGGAGCTAAGCGAACAAGCATTTTCCCAAGGTTGTCACCCTTGAAGAGGCCGATGAAGGCCTTCGGGGCGTTTTCGATACCATCGTGCAATGTCTCAGGGTGCTTGATATTCCCTGCTGCGATCCAAGAGCCCATATCACGAGTGAAATCAGGAAACCGATCGTAGTGATCAGTGACGATGAACCCCTTCCACAGCAACCTTTTGGTAACCACCTGAAATAGGTTTCTTGGTCCGGGTGGAGGTTCAGTCGCGTTATAGTTAGAGATGCTACCACAAGCGATGATCGACCCATGGTCATTCATTCTCCACAAGGCCGCTTCTAGGTGCTCTCCTCCCACGTTATCAAAGTAAATATCAATTCCGTTCGGGCATGCCTCCACGAGAGTGCGGCGGAGATTTTCAACTTCCTTGTAATTCAAGGCGACGTCTACTCCCGCCTCTTCGGTAAGCCACTGTAGCTTCTCGGCAGTACCCACACTCCCTACCACGGTGCATCCTTTCAATTTGGCAATTTGGCATACCAGTGATCCGACCGCTCCTGCTGCCCCCGACACAAAAACCGTTTGTTCTGGTTCTGGTTTTCCAATGTCCAACAGCCCTACATATGCGGTGAGACCTGGCATTCCTAGGGCACCCAGATAGCTAGACAGTGGCGCAATTGTCCCGTCAATCTTTTGGTGTCCAGATCCATCAGAAACGTAACTTTCTCGCCACCCATTCATGCTCAGTACATGGTCTCCGGGAAGGAACCCGTCATGCGCTGAGGCTACGACTTCTCCAACAGCTCCCCCAGAAAGTACCGAACCAATCTCGAATGGCTCCACATAGCTTTTTCGCTCGATCATACGACCACGCATGTATGGATCGACGGACATGTAGAGATTCCGGACCAAGATTTCTCCTGGTGCTGGGTCATGTAACACCACGTCCACCAATTCAAAATCAGATTCCGTTGGTACTCCGACAGGTCGCCTCTTCAGATGGATTTCGCGGCTAGTATGCTTGTACACAGGGGTCTCCTGACGACTAGAATGGTCGGGCACGGTCTAGGAATGTGGCCACCCACATTGCGTTCGCGAATGGTGCTCCGACAGCTAGCATTGCGACCTCATCTTCTTGTAGCAAGTACGTGTGGAGCGCGATTCATGAGGCGACCTGGTTCTCACTACCCTTGACACCTGGTATGGTACCAAAGCCGATTGCCCAGACCGGGGATCCCTGTCTTCGGTGAGTAACCGAAGAAGATGTGACTTCAGCGTAGTCGAGGAGGATCGAACATGAAGTTTCTAATCGCGGGCGCGTTGGCGCTCTTTCTCACCTTGCCAGCTCAAGCTCAACTGGCCTCGCCCAATGCAGCTGGTGTGTCCTTTGCACACGTACACCTGAACGTTGCTGACATAGAAGTCCACAAGAAACTCTGGGTTGATCACTTCGATGGCGTTGTGGTAGTGAAAGGGCCGCTAACTACAGTGAAGCTACCAGGCATGCTGGTGGTGCTTACGGAACGGGCCCCAACAGGTACCTCTGAAGGCAGTGTGATGGACCATTTCGGCTTCAAGGTCCGCAACATAGCCGAGGTGCTTGCAGCATGGCGCGCAGCAGGCTTGGAGGTGCAATCGGAATTCACTGGTGCTGAAGGTTTTGACAATGCGTATCTGATTGCACCTGACGGGGTCAAGATCGAATTGCAGGAAGATGTGACACTTCCGGTAAAAGCTCAGGCGTACCATGTCCACTTCTTTACAGGTGGACATATCGAGTTGATGGAATGGTACATCGACACGTTTTCTGCGGTCCAACGTGCACGGGGTACACACCCAAACACTGCAGATGTGCCTGGCATCAACCTCAGCTTTAATGGTTCTCGCGCAGAGCGTGTACCCACGCAGGGCAGGGCGATTGATCACATCGGCTTCGAAGTCGAGAACCTTGAAGCGTTTTGCGAAATGCTTGAGGCCCGTGGCATTACATTCCAAGTCCCATACACAGAGATCGCGAGTATCGAACTCGCTATTGCCTTCTTCACGGATCCTTCGGGAGTTCGCATAGAGTTAACCGAGGGGTTCGACAAGTACTAATAGATAGAGAACTGTATGCGTACGGATGCCTGCCTTACCGTGCTACCGCAGCATCCTGCTCAATAATGGCTACATGAATACGAGGATCGTCCCATGCGTCTAAAAAATTCAATGCTCTCACTGACTATGGTTTTTCTAGTGAGTTCTTGTTCGTCTACTGAAGAGACTCGCTCGACAGCCCCTGTGACATTCCAGGCACACGATATCGCTGAATATCGGGGTGGATACGCGGTCGAGGTAGCTGATTTCAACAGTGACGGCCTATTGGACGTCGTGGCCAACTCTACGGGCAATCCGGAGCTCGTATGGCACGAAAATCCGACGTGGGAACCCCATGTGATCGTAAGTGACACCAGGGGTATAGTGAACAAGGCGATAGCTGATCTCGATGGAGATGGAATCCCGGAGGTTGCGATCCAGAGCGCGTTCGCTATGCAGGCCGCCAATAGCGAAGGGATCAACTGGGTCGCGAGTAGTGGGGGAAATCCGGAAGGGACTTGGGATGCACAGCCGATCGATAGGTTCGAGACGTCACATCACGTTGTGTGGGTGGACCTAGATGGTGACGGTGCACTGGAGCTTGTGAACGCACCATTGATCGGGCCAGGTAGTCTCGCTCCCACGTATGACCAGGACAGCGCGTCCGTATTTTGGTATGGCCAGGAGAACTGGGATCGTGGGATCATCGCCGACGCGGATATCCCGGGAGTTATTCACCGTGTAAGGAAGGTTAATTGGGACACGGGTGACCGGGATGAAATTCTTGTCGCCAGCTTCGAGGGTATAGGTCGTTATAGGGCGCAGGGGACGGGGGATGCTATGACCTTTGAGAAGGAACTAATCTCAAGGGGGCACGTTGAAGCAGCCCCAAGACTCGGCTCGAGTGATGTCGGCAGCGGGATGAGTAATGGACAGCGGATTCTAGGTTCAGTCGAGCCTTGGCATGGGAATGAAGTTGTCGTCTATACCGAGTCTGATGGGATCTGGAACCGCCGCGTCATCTTTGATGGGGTTACAAGTGGCCACGAAGTCACCGTAGTAGACCTCAATGGTGACGGCCGCGCAGATATCGTCGCTAATGATAATTCACGTGTGACCACGAATCGTCCGAACGGGACTCCCGGAGTTCATGTTTTTTTCTCCCCGGAAGATCCAGCGACAGGCGAGTGGTCCTACTCACGGATTGAAAGTGAAGCGGCTATGAATGGTTGTGTCGGAGGAGATATGAATCAGGATGGCTGGACTGATCTTGTCTGCACCGGCGGTGGGGGCTTTATCCGTTGGTATGAGAACTTGGGTCAGCAGGACTCGCCAAGGTAACCACCACCACCGCAGTACCTAATGTCCTGTAGCTGGATTGATAATCCGTCTGGATCACTGAAATAGAGTTCCGGTGTCCCTTCAGGGACACCACCTCGGTTGGGCATGCGCATCGACACCCAATGTCTGAGTGGGCCTGATCCATCTGGACCCGTTCCTCTAGGTCGGATCCCGTGCTCTTCTAGGGCGTCTTGAATCCGTAGAACATCAAAATCCTCGACCGTCAGACAAGCATGGTGAATCTGGGCGGGTAGGGTGCTTCCTCTGCCTGTCCGTCCAAGTGAGATGAACATGAGGAAGTCCGACCCCTGACCCACGCCCATCAACGGAGAGGCTGCTTGAAATGCCTGGACGTCCATACCGAATGTTTCTTGATAAAATGCATTCGTGCTTTCGGGGTCAGACACATTAATCGTTAGATGACTCAGCCCGATAAGTTCAAGTGATCCGCTGCCTGGTGCGGGCTCCAGACTCACACAGTTATCGCCCAATGGCCCACTACCACCGCAGTACTTCGGATCCTGTAACTGGATGACGAGCCCATTGGGGTCACCTAAATAGATTTCTGGGGTGCTGCCTCTTGTCACAACTCGTACTCTCAGGGAGCCGCCGCT
>DLRL01000075.1:0-12461 GCA_002501085.1 Gemmatimonadales bacterium UBA7889 | reverse complement strand
GCCGCCGCTTGACCCACCCCCTGCGATCCCGTGCCCTTCAAGGGTTTCGAGCACTCGGTCTACATCAAAGTCTTCCACTCCCAGGCCAAAGTGATCAATACGTGGTGCTGCCGACCCGGCTTCCGTGAGTGCCAGAAAATGTGGCCCGGCACCCAGACGCAGCAGGACCGACCTCTCGTGGCGCGCCTGCACAGATACTCCGAAAAGTTCCTGATAGAATGCCAGAGAACGCTCGATGTCTGACACTGCAAGCGTTATTTGCTGCAGCCCCACAACGGTAAGCGGTGCGACTTGATGTTGAGCTATGAGACGCGGGGCAAGGGCTATACCTGGCAGAGAGAGCAGCATAGCTCGACGGGATATTCTATCCCGATTAACCAAAGTCATCAGGCTATTTTCACTTTCATTCATTGCTTCCTTATTCCTGGGGTACAGTCGTCGGAGGCCCAAGGCTCTTGGTAAATTTTTTCAGATTACGAGGCAAGACTTCTCCAGCGTAAACGTTGCCTTTCACGTCCACTGTCACACCTTCAGGAAGAGCCTCAGAGATAAAGCCTACCTCTGAAAAGTCAGTAGCGTTGGCGATCACTATGCCCTCTCGGAGCTGGTAATCAGCAACGTAAACCACATCGTCTTGGGTGATGTGAATGCCGCTCGCCATGATGTTGGGCCACTCGGCGAGGTAGCGACCATCTTGATCGAACACTTGGATTCTTTCGTTGACACGATCACCAACAAAGAGTCGACCCTTAGAATCGAAGGCAAGACAATGGGGTTCATTGAACTCACCAGGTCCGGTGCCTTCCTGGCCCCACTCCATAAGAAATTCTCCATCGCTTGAGTACTTCACGATTCGGTTGTTTCCATGGCCGTCCGCGACAAAAATTTCACCGGTTGGGGCTACTGCAACATCTGTTGGACCGCTGAGGGTATTTGGTCCATCTCCCGCAACACCTGGGGTGCCGAGCGCCATGAGCACTCTCCCGTCGGGGCTGAACTTCAGAACCTGCTGACCCTTTCCTTCTCTGCCGCGCGCATCTGTTGTCCAGATGTTCCCATCAGAATCCAAGAAGAAGCCGTGGGGCCACACGAACATTCCTTCACCCCAGCTATCGATCAGCTTTCCATCCGAGTTGTATTTCAGGAACGCTGGTACTTCATCTCGCCCAATACAGTTACTTGCAAAACACCTTTGGAAGACCAGAAGGTTGCCCTCGGTATCAATTTCTACGCCGATGGTCTGCCCCCAAGCTTCAATTCCTTCAGGCAGCTCTGCCCATCCCTCGACCAAACTATACGATACTTCCTGGATTTGATCTTCTCCGCAGGAGGTCGAGATAGCTACCGTGCTAAGTAAGAGAATTACTAGTCCTATCTTTCCTGAATTTGGCATCACCGGTCCTCAATCTGGCATCTAGAACTGGAGCCAGGTTAGTACCTCGTACGAGGGGAAGCCAGACGAGGTTCTTCGCTAGATTTGATCTCGGGTACGGCTCGGTCTATGTGTTGGAAAACGGGTTTCTTGAGATATCCAGTGTTATTTGTCGATCAGCAGGTGTTGAGCGATTTCTCTCAAGGCATTGATTCCCTGCACATCGCGGGATAGGAGCGGGATTCGCACACGCGGGAGTTTCGAGAAGACCCGCTCTATTTGCTCTAGATACTCTGCTTCCTGTGAGCGCCGACTCTCTAAGAACTCTCCCAAGACCTGGTTCTCGGGAAGGGTTCGATTCACCACTAATCCTGCGACGGGAATCTTGTGTTGCCTGAGGACTGCGTGTGTTTTCTCGCTTTCGAGAATGGGCAGTTTTTCGGGTATCAGGACGAGTATGAAGGCAGTGATTTCAGGATCCAGGAGTAGTCGTCTGGCCTTGGAAAAACGCCGTTGCCGCTCTAGGAGCACCTCTTGGATTTTTTGGGTGCGCTCGTCCGTCACTTCCTCTTTAACGTCATCGAACCAAGCAAGTTCATCGCCGCTAGCCTGCTCACGTCCTCGAAGCCGATCGACTGCCTTTCCCAGAGAATCCGATCGTTCACGACTCTTGAGGAGCCCTGTCGTCCAGGCTGCCATGATCTCTGGCAGAGCAAGTAGGCGCAGAGTATGCCCCGTTGGGGCCGTATCGAAGATGATACGGTCGTGAGAGGTCGCTCCCTCCTGCATCAGGGTGGTTACTCGGTCCATGAGAGCGGCCTCTTCAGCACCAGGAGAATGACGGGTGAGCTCTATCTGACGCTCGATCTCGGAGTACATCGCGGGTTGCACGTAGTGCCGCATCGTACTTTTCACGCGAGCCAGGTACTTCTCTACCTCCTGTCCTGGGTCAATCTCGAGGGCATGTAGGCCGGGGACAATCTCTCGTTTCCGGTCACCCACAGAGGTTTCAAATAGATCACCTAAGGAGTGAGCGGGATCGGTCGATACCAGGAGGATCTTCTCTCCTGAGTCAGCCAAATGGACTGCAAGAGACGCGGCCGTCGTGCTTTTGCCCACGCCACCCTTGCCGCCCACGAAGAGAATTGAGTGGCCCTCTAAAGGCAGGGAGTTCACGGGTTCTAGATGGCCTCAGCAGCAGCGAAAGTGCTCAAGCGGAGAGTGATCCATGCCCATACGGATGTGCCATTCATGAAATCCCTCATACAAGAGAGGCAGTAGCTCCAGGGTGTAGTAGCTCGACGGGTTTTCGATTCCCATCATTTCTGAGAATACCAAGAGCATAAAAAGATCGTCCTCCTGGCGCCGCTCCCTAGCTAGAGCTCCCCGGTGACGTCCTCTATAGAACTCATGCAGGAGTTCTCCGGCGCGAGTTATCCGTTCACGCCAGTCCACTAACGACCTCTTCTCGCGTGGCTTTTGGATCACCCAACACCTCTTTCAACTCCGAAAATTCTGGCCAACGACCTCGCGCAAGAAGTTGTCCATTCACGACGACCCCAGTAACCGGGATGCGGAAGAGGGTCCGCAGGGCCTTCCAAGCACTCAAACTATGAGTACGCGCATCACGGAGTATAAGAGCAAAGATTGTAAAGAGATTACGGGGGTCCACAACGTGGATTTCAACCTCGTCACCGTAGAGAGATCTAAGATCACGGTAAAGCGGACCCATAGCCTCCATAACTGCCCGGCGCTCTGGAAAACAGCGCTCACCCCGGCGCTGGAGGAAATCTCCCTCTAGGCGACCGCAGCATCCGGAGGCGGACATCTGACGCTCCCATTCCCGGATCAGAATGACGCTAGATCGTCCTTTGACTCCACTGTTCGGCATGGTTTTGGGCATCGCATGCCACCCCACGTTGGGGTTGCCTAGGCGCTGCTCTCACTCGATTCGCTAGCAGCTTTCCGGAGCGCTGATAGCGACTCCAGCCCTACCCAGATCGCAGTCACTAGGATTACGGCATCGAGACCAAGGAGGAAGTACTGTTCGTTCTCGTAAAAGCCACGAAGCTGTGTGAGAAGCGCCCAAACCGTCATGAAAAGAAGGAAACTAAAGGGAGCGAGCGTATATACGGTCGGCCTTCCCTGTTTCAGGATGAAAACGCTCAGCACCAGAAGTGTGAGTGCTGCAAGAAGCTGATTCGTGGTCCCAAATAGAGGCCAGATAATGAGACCGCCCTCTCCTCCGCCACCCGAGCCAAAGGCTAGGGCCAGGCAGCAGCCAACAGCCAATATGGTTGATAGTCCTTTCCCAGTCAGAGCGGGGATGTCATAAATCGTGCCCGCTTCCTGGACGATATAGCGCTGCAGCCGGACGCCGGTATCCATCGTCGTAGCAGCAAAGAGAATGGCCATCACAGCCAGCAGAGTCTGGCCAAACGATTCCGAGATCCCGGGAATACTAGCGAGAATCACTCCTCCTCCTTGGACGAACGCGTCTAGCCCACCCGCGCCGAAAGACGTGTAGTAGCCCTCCCAATCCCCCAGCGTAGCAAAGCCTGCGGTGCACGCGATGATTGCTGCAAGCGCGAGAGAGCCCTCTCCGACCGTGCCCAAGAAGCCTACAAAGCGCACATCCTTTTCATTGTCCACTTGTTTTGACGTTGTCCCAGAGGATACGAGCCCGTGGAATCCGGAGCATGCGCCGCAAGCGATTGTCACAAACAGAAGTGGAATCAGCGAAGGCACATCCTCAGGGACTGATGAATTGATCATTGGTGCTACTACATCCGGTCGAGCTATCAAAACTGCGAGGAAGAAAATGCCGAGCCCAATGAAGAGTTGAAGGCCGTTTATGTAATCCCGTGGCTGTAGAAGGAGCCAGACCGGAAGAAGCGAGGCGACGGCGGCGTACGTGAATAGTATGACCACCCAGATACCAGCAGGGCCCAGTCCGAACACTGACTCTGGTAGGCTGAGCGGTACCTCATTACCGACGAACATGGACGCATAAAGGAGAGTTACTCCGATAATAGATGGCCATAGGAGCGCAACACCCCGACGGTAGAGCAAATAGCCGATGGTGACCGCGACCGCGATGACGAACCAGGCAGGGATAACGCTGGTTGGGTGCTGAACGAAGAGTCTGGCAATGATGATGGCAAATACAGCGTTGACCATCAGAAGAAGCAGGAAGATGATAATCATGAAGAGAGAGCGTGCTCTCTGTCCTACGACCGACTCGGTTAGCGCCCCGATGGATTTACCTTCGTTCCTCACGCTGGCCCAGAGCGCTCCAGCATCGTGGATTCCGGCGAAGAAAACCGTTCCAAGAGTTACCCACAGGAACGCGGGCAGCCATCCCCAGATCACTGCGATTGCCGGGCCTACGATTGGAGCAGCCCCTGCTACCGAGGTGAAGTGATGCCCCCATAGTACCCACCGGTTTGTGGGCACAAAGTCTACACCGTCTTCCTGGACGTGTGCTGGCGTTCGGAACTCCGAATCCAATCGGAAGATGTGTTCCGAGATGAAGCGTGAATAGAGAAGGTACCCCGCAGTGAAAGCTCCGAGGCCTAGCACCATCAGTACCAACGCGCTCATCTATTCCTCCGTCCCAATCGTTGCCTGAACCAGCCGACTCCACTGAATTGTAGTGCCGGACGCGAAGCTCCCGACAGCCGGGAGTCGGAGGATTATCCGAGACCAAGGCAAGTGACGCAAATGGTAGCAATGCGATTTAGTGATTCTATGTAACCTTGTCCGGGTGTTGATCGGACGGAAATTAGCTAAGAAAATAGACATATCATGGTGCTGAGTATGCTCCCACATTTCCCACGAATACAGTGTTTTACAGGGCTAGTTCATGGTCAGTATGGTGACCATGGGGCAACTTTCCCAAGGGCTAGGATGGAGCTTCAATGTCGATGCGATCGATGAGGTGGATCTATAGTCTGGTGGTAGCGACCGCTCTTGTTTCCCCCTGGGCTGCCTCAGGACAGGAGAGTGAATTTCCCTATGCAATCCGCTCTTGGACCATCAGAGACGTCCCCACCGGGATAGCGTACGGGTCAGCAGTGACGGGGCTTTACCTGCTAGGAGAGAACCGAGTAAACGGAACAAGGACATTCACGCCTGATGATCTTGCTTCATCTAGGGAGGTTGTGTTCTTCGACAGGTATGCGACTCGGCAGTGGTCTGACAGATGGGACTCCCTTAGTGATCAATTGCTATGGGGGATGGGTGTGGCCACAGTAGCGTCTCTTTCAGTTGTCCTATCCCAGCAAGAGTCGAGTTCCGGAAGTGTTGCCAGGAAGAACACGGCTACCTTGGCTCTTATGGCAGCCGAACTAGTTCTGCTGAACAAGGGGTTCACAGATTTAGTGAAGGGAAGCGTCAGAAGGCGTCGGCCTTATGTGTATAATCAAGAACTCAGCCCTGAGGAGAAACTCCGAGTTGCGAGAGAAGAAGACGATGTATTCCTATCTTTTTTCTCGGGACACTCGGCTCTTGCTTTTTCAGCGGCAGCCTTCGTATCGACTGTAGTCGCAGACGCGACGAATACACCGGATTGGGCAAAAGGCATCGTGTGGGGAAGTACGATGTCCGTGGCTGCTTTGACCGCATACGCGAGAGTAGCAGCGGGTCGTCATTTCCCGAGTGATGTGGTAGTGGGTGCGGTAGTGGGTGCTGCGATTGGTCACCTCGTTCCGCGAAGTCATCGCCTAGGGGTTGATATGCAAGTACAGATTCTCAATCGTGGGTACGACGGTATCGGCCTTGGAATTCGAATCCCGATGAACTGAAGAATGAACTCTACAATTGCGTCTTAGATTGGTTCGGTACCCGGTTGCCGAGGGAAGCAGTAAGCCTAGTTTTTCTGGGCAGGAGAACTGATGCGAGCTTTTCAATCCTCACTCTTCTTGACTTTGGCGGTCGCTGGAACCGTTGCGTCTTATGCGTGTTCAGCGTCTGACTCTGAAGCTGACGTCTCTCTGGATCTATCCCAGAGAGACGGACCGTATGAGTTGTATTACGACGACGGTCAATTAGAAGAGAAAGGGACCTACAAGGGCGGGGAGCGGGATGGCTCTTATGAGAGTTACCATCAGAACGGTCAGCCTCGGATCAAGACGGCCTACAAGGGCGGGGAGCGGGATGGTCAATATCAGGTCTACAACGAAACCGGTCGATTAACTGAGGAAATGATGTACAAGGAAGGGGTAGCTGATGGTCCCTTCGAGAGATTTTACGGTGATGGTCAGCTGTGGATTTCAACGACTTACAAGAACGGTGAGTTCGATGGCCTGTATGAGCGGTACTGGGACAACGGTCAGTTAGAGGCCAAAGAGATCTACAAGGCCGGAGAATTGGATGGCCCATCCGAGCATTACTATAAGACTGGCCAGTTGTGGGTGAAGTTGCCGTATCAGAATGGTAGATTCGACGGCCTGTATGAGCGGTACTACGAGAACGGTCAGTTGGAGACCAAAGAGACCTATAAGGATGGTCAACTAGACGGACCGTCTGATCATTATTACAGCACCGGGCTGTTATGGATGAAGATTCCGGCTAAGGATGGGAATTTCGATGGACCGTTTGAGAGATATTTTGAGAACGGTCAGTTATTCGAGAGAGGAACATACAGAGCGGGTGAACGGGATGGGCCTTACGAGAGATATAGGGACAACGGTCAGCTAGAGGGCAAAGAGACCTACAAGGCAGGAATGGCTGATGGGCCTTACGAGAGATACCACGAGAATGGTCAGTTGTGGGTTAAGGGGACGTATAAGGCGGGTGAGCGTCATGGGCCTTATGAGAGTTACCACGAGAATGGTCAGTTGTGGGTTAAGGCGACGTATAAGGCGGGTGAGCGTGACGGAGCTTATGAGGTGTATCGAGAGAATGGTCAGTTACAAGAGAGTGGTATGTACAGGGCAGGGCAGAGGGTGGGTTCTGAGATGCAGCTCCAGAGGAATTGAAGAAGGCATTGCTGGCATTGTTTCTCCAGGCGCTTGGTCGGGCGGTTGCCGAGGCAAGCAGCAACTCTAGCTTTATAGGTTAGGAGAGCTTATGCGAACAGTCTTAAGTACCCTTTTCTTGACCCTGGTGATTGCTGGTGCTGCGGTGCTTTATCTATGGTCAAGACCTGACCCCGCGGTAGACGCAGCTCTGAATGAAGCACTCACGGAAAAGTTGCGTATACGTGGGTACACTGGGCTAATCGAAGAGTCCTTGGAGGAGCGTCTCGGGCGGGCAGTTGACTTAAGGCTAGCCGATGTAGGGCGCTTCCTTTTCTTCGACCCTGTGCTTTCGTTAGCTGGGGATAATAGTTGTTCAGGTTGTCACGGTCCCAATGTGAGTTTCAATGACTCGAGGCCGATCTCGATAGGGGTTGGCAATAACGGTGTTGTCGGCCCCGGGCGTCGTGGGCCGCATAACCAACGGCGAGCCCCGTCGCTCATCAACGCTGCATTTTACCCTCGCCTCATGTGGGACTCCCGATTCACGTCTACTTCTTTCGACCCGTTCAACAACGCACTGGGATTTCTCTTTCCTGAACCCGAAGGCAGCTCGTTATCATACATGAATCACCTCCTCGGTGCTCAAGCGTTTACACCTGTGGTAAATCGAGTTGAGATGGCTGGCTTCCAGTTCGCAGGTGATAACGATGCGATGCGGGATGAAATTGTTCAGCGCGTAAATGCTATCGCTGAGTACCGTAGGCTTTTCGGCGAAGTTTTCGCTGATATTCGTGGCGGTGTGCCCCTTCGCTACGAACACATCGCCCTTGCTCTAGCTGAGTTCCAGTTCACGCTCATTAGAGCCGATGCCCCGATTGATCGTTTTGCTCGTGGTGATAACGATGCGATGACAGCTGATCAAAAGCGCGGTGCGATCATCTTCTTCACACCAGATGTCCGGCCGCCTTCCTGTGGTGAGTGTCACAAGGTGGACGCCTACGCAAACGAGATGTTCAGTGATTTCGAGCCACACGTGCTTGCTGTACCTCAAGTGTTGCCAGCGTTTCGGAATATGCGCTTCGACGGTCCGGGTGAAGACGAGGATTATGGATTAGAGCAACAAACAGGAAATGAGGCCGACCGGTACAAGTTCAGAACCTCTCCTCTCCGAAACTTGGCCTTCCAGCCAGCTTTCATGCACAACGGTGCGTATGTGTGCTTGGAGGATGCGGTCCGTCATCACCTTGAAGTCTATGATCTTGCCCGATCATATGAACTCGACAAGCTAGACCCTGACTTACGGGCTTCAGTTGGCCCGGTGGAACCGATGCTCGAGAGTGTCCAGACACTGATCGATGCGTCCCGTCCATTACCTGATGAAGAGTTTGACCAGGTCTTAGACTTTGTCTTAAATGCTCTCACCGACCCGGGTGCACATCCAGATTCACTACGTGCTTTGGTGCCGGCATCCTTACCTAGTGGTCTTCCTCTGCACCATTTCGAATGGGGCATCCAGTCGCCCAAGGGGTGCTAGAATCAGATGATCCCCTAACAGCGCGAGTGTATCCCTGCCGATGCGTCCTCCTTTCTGTCCTCGCGCACCCCACGCACCACCAGTATGATCCAGTGGACTGAACGGATCTCTATACGCCACCCTCTGTGGCACTGAGGCAAGCATCATGAAGCGTTTTGCCGGCATTTTAATCGTTCTCGCCGTCTTAGCTCCGGGCTATCTAGCTGCCCAACAGCAGGAATCCTATGACTACTGGCGTTCTCAGAGGGATATGGTCCGCTATGGTCAGCAGGCGATCTTCATGTGCAATGGTCTGTTTACGTCCAACCGCACAATCGACCAAGTATTTGAACAAGAACTAGCGTATTTGGATCAGCCAGTCGGGACGCCTGACGGTGGCGACTATGAAATTGACCGAGCCCGCCGAGCGGTAGCGATCGGCGCCTCTGGAGGAACGCCAGTTATGCGCGCTGCCTTCAGAGAAGGACTTGGATGCATAATCCTCGCACCAGATCAGACATTCGAGGATATCGAAAGCCTGCCGATACTAGATACTCCACCCCTGGAAGGTGATCCGGATAAGATCCCGTGGCCTGACGGTGACCTGATCGAGGACCAGAACCTTTTACCGAATGTGAATACGGCTATCCTCGAGGATGCATCGAACTGGGCCTTTGAGCGCACATCACCCGAGCAGGTGACGCTCAGCCTCATTGTGGTCCATAATGGGAAAATCATTCACGAGCGTTACGCACCCGGTTTTGATATTTCTACCCGGACGAGGACATGGTCTACCGCGAAAAGTATCGCGGTGACGCTTATGGGGATGCTTGCTGACCAAGGAAAGCTTGCGCTTAATCAACCCTTAGGCTTTGACTGGCTTCCCCGTGCCCAGTCACCAGGCACAGATCCACGTAACGCAATCACACTCCGGAATGTCTTGAATATGTCTAGTGGACTGTACACTGTGGACAATCAGGGCCTCGAGTATGCGACTGGTTCCGGAATGTCCTATTGGGCAGGTGCGAGCTCCGTGCAAGGTGCATTGAGTCGCGCGCTGATCCGAGCACCTGACACGATGTGGGACTACGAAAACTACGATACGCTGCTCGGTGTCTACGCTATGAAGCTAGCAATTGGCGACGATCAGGAATATTTGGAGTTTCCGCGCTTGGCACTGTTCGACCGGATTGGGATGAGAAATACGCTCGTGAGTGTAGACCGTTTTGGGGACTTTGTTCTGAGTAGTCAGGTCTACACAAATGCACGTGACTTGGCACGCTTCGGGATGTTGTACCTACAGGGTGGCACGTGGCATGGTGAGCGCCTTCTTTCTGAGGACTGGATCAACTTTGTCCGCACTCCCGCAGCAGCGACTGTTGGTCGCGGTGGCCAGTATGGTGGTCAGTGGTGGCTTGTTCCTGAGGGTCGCGACGACGTTCCAACGGACGCGTATTCTACTGCCGGTAATCGTGGACAGTATGTTGTAGTGGTCCCATCACATGACCTGGTTATCGTGCGGAGGGGCCTCGATTACGGTCGCCAGGGCTTCAATCGATGGGACCTTACTAGAGAAGTGCTCAAGGCAATAGGAACTGTCTCGGACAGCAGGTAAGAAAGGCGATCGTAGTACCAGTTGTGAGTGTTGGGTTCGGGATAGTGTAGACAATTGACTGTATCTAAGCCCTGCGCTTTTTCGGTCCAATTGGATAAGTTCTTCACCGTTGCAACCCTTTTATTCCGAGTGTGGGCTGGCACCTGATCGGTATGTTCAAAACGGGTTATATCCTGAGTCGCCGAGCGGACCTGGTATGGTTTCTGGGCCTCCCCTTTGTGGCGGTCCTGATTGCTTTGGGTTTCCAGCGCTGGCTTCCGTACGTCGCCGTTGCATCCATCAACCTGTGGATTACGATCCCACATCACTACGCTGGTTGGATTCGTTCCTACGGTATGCCTCAAGTCTGGGAACGCTTTAGAGAACGGCTGATCGTTGGCCCCTTCCTAATCCTCATTCTGACGGGTGCGGGCCTAGTCTGGGCTCCGATTACGCTACTTCTCCTCGTCACAGCTTGGGATCACCAACACAGTGTGATGCAGCAGCACGGCCTGTCTCGTGTCTACGATTTCAAGGCAGGGGCTGGCCTGCCGTCGACTGGTCGCTTCGATATCACTCTGCATTTCGTGCTGTACGGCTTCATGTTTGTGCATGCACCGATGTTTCGTTTCCTGTGGATCCGAGAGATGCACAGGATGGATATTCCAGTATCAGTCGGATTCGTCGAGGGCCTCCTTATCGCTAGCTGGGTCGTATTGATTGTATATCTAGTGATCTATGCCTGGCATATACGACAGACGATCTCAAGTGGTCAGCCGATCAACCCGATCAAGTATGTCTTTATCGGTGCGAGCTATTTCCTCTGGTATTTTGTCGCCTGGAACACAAACTCAATTCTCCTATACGCGGTCGCCCACCGTATTATGCATGGGGTTCAGTACATCGTCATGGTCTATTCTTTCATGCGGCGCACTGCGGACGCCCCAGCAGCGAAGCCGGGATTTTGGAGCCGGTTAGTTGGTCAAGGGAAACTTCGTTGGTTCCTCGTTGGTGGAGTTGCCTACGCATTTCTATTCCAACTTTTGATCAATTATCCACTGGACGAGTTCGGCTTCGGGGTGGTGAATTTTGCGCCGTATCCAGCGATACCCCAGTTCAATCTCCCAGCTCTCGACTACGAAGCTTCTTATGGACTGTTTTCACAGATGATGGTCTATGCTTACGGTATGATGCACTACTATCTGGACTCATTCATATGGAAAGTTCGAGATAAACAAGTGCAGGCTGGGCTCTGATGGCTGTTCTACAGAGATACAGGATGTTGGTGATCGTCTATGTAATCGTTCTAGGGATCGGTACACGCGAATACCTTATTTCTCGGTCTGGCGGGACACTCGAGTGGATCAGTGGTTGCCAAGCGTCAGCCTCTGGCTGTTCCATGACAGGTAGGGGGACGACCGGGCTTGCGGACGATTCATTATTCTGGACGCGGCATGCGAAGATGACAGAGGTGGTTGCTCAACTTAATCCAGAAGATCCGGATACTGATTTCTTGCTGGGAATGCAGGCACTCTCAGAAGGAGACGTTGAGGAGTCGATCCATCGACTCGAAGAGGCACTCGAAGTTGATCCAAAGCATAACAACTATCTGCTGCAATACTACGCACAATACGAGCTGTCACGTGGAGCAGACTGGCGCCGAGTGAACCGCGCTGTGAACCGGTGGCGCATCAACCATCCGTTCTCGGCGGATCCGCTTACGATTCCTCTCGGTGCCGGCCCGGCGACCCCTCAGGACGAAAATGAGATGTATGAAGCTCTTGAGGCTATCCCGTGGGTAGCGGGTTCGCAGCTTGAGTCTTTTATCTTGGAAGACCAACCTCGCTGGCAGATATCATTGGTGTTCCAACCTGGGGAGACTGTAGATGTGAGGGAGGCGATTGAGGCGGTAACTCTTTTGTCACTCCCTCCGAATGACCGACAGCGTTTTCGAGTGCGGTGCAGTACCCTAGTTGATTGCACTATGGTGCCGCGCTGAGGTCCCTTACTCCCTAATAA
>DLRL01000101.1 GCA_002501085.1 Gemmatimonadales bacterium UBA7889 | reverse complement strand
GGGCAAGAGGCGAAATGGATGTCCTATTGGTCATCGCTTCGATGCCGGACCAGAATGAGCAAGTAGCACAGGCAATCGCTGGACTTGGTGGCACGGTCCAATTTCAGGCTGATGAAGTCGATTATATCCGAGCGCGTGTTCCAGTTGACGGAGTAGAGGAATTAGTCAGCCACTCGGCAGTACACAGTGTTGATATTTCTATTACCGGGTCCAGAGCGTTTGGGATGGCTGCTGATGCACCTGTTTTACCGAATAGTGAAGATTTCTCGGCATCCGGAATTCTCTCTGAAGCTGTAAATCCGGACACGATCATCTGGCCTCCTGTCCTATCCGACTATCCGATAACGAACCGTTACAGCCCGCTCTTTGACATACGAGCTTCAGAATTCTTGGACTCGAACCCGACCTACGACGGTCGCGGAGTCAAGATTGCGATGATTGATATGAACCCCGACCCGCTCTTGCCTGAGCTACAGGTGGCTACCGATCTCGATGGACAACCGATTAGAAAGATAGGTGTCTACGGAACTGCCCAGGACCTTGAAGAAGAAGACGACGGCCGGTGGATCCGTATGGAAGATATGGTTACGGCTGCCGATGGTCAGTTCACTTATGGGGATAACACCTATGTAGCACCGAAGGATGGAACGTTCCGTATCGCCCTCTTTCACGAAGCTCGAGACTCTCTCGCTACGTTCGGAGGCTCCTTGGAAAACGACGTGAATCGGGACGGCAACCCGGAGGGCTCGAGCAGACTCTTTGGAGTACTCTGGGATGAGGAGACAGATGATGTTTGGGTGGATACCAACCAAGACTTGAGCTTCGCTGATCAAACTGCCCTCACCGACTACAACGATCGACCAGAGTTTGGGGTGTTTGGGACAGATGATCCGGACACCCCAATTCGTGAATCAGTCGCGTTTGGGATCCAGATCGCGCAGGAAAAAAAACTGATAGCCCTAAACCTTGGTTCGGCCAGTCATGCGACACTCGTGGTTGGCGCCGCATTAGCGAACCGGGGTAGCGAGGGGCGATTTGATGGCGTAGCGCCGGGCGCTCAGCTCATCAGCATCGCTGAGGGAGGGTCTGCCTATGGACAGATCGAGTCGCCTCTTATTTCGATCAGAGATCATGGTGCGGAGGTAGTGTATTTTGAGCAGAGCTCCAATATCACAAGGAATTACCTTCTGAGAGATGGTCGTCTAGTACCGACAGTTATCTACGAACGGCTCATCGACAGATATGATCCTGTCATCCTATCCCCTACCCACAACTACCCGATTCTAGGAGGAATTGATGATTTCGTAATGGCTAGGGGCTTGATCGGTATCAACGGACATGAGAGCAAAGAGAATTTCTTTATCAACCACGGAGTCCGTGTTGAGCATGATGACAATCTTCTCATAACCGGTGGTTACGGTCCTATGGGTAACGGGGCACTCAAACCCGATGTCATCTCTCCATCCAATTACGTGAGTACGGCCCTAGGGTTCATTGAGGGGCGTGCGATCCCGGGGCTTTACCAACTGCCGCCTGGCTACACCATTGCTGGAGGAACCTCGACAGCCACACCGACGGCTGCGGGGGCGGTTGCTCTTCTCCTCAGTGCCGCCAAGCAGGAGGGAATATCCTACGATGCCCATCGGATCAAGTATGCTGTTACACGAGGTGCTCGCTGGGTGCCGCATCTGAAGCCACACAAACAAGGCAACGGAGTGATTAGTGTTGCGGGAGCTTGGGATATCCTGAAGGAATTAGACGAGGGTGGGGATGTGGTGAACATTGTAGGCCAAGCATCTGTGAAGCACTCCTATAGCCATCTGTTGGCTACCCCAAATAAGGGAGAAGGGCTGTATGAGCGGGACGGGTGGAATGTCGGAGATAGTGAAGAGCGAACGATAACACTGACTAGAACCTCTGGCCCGAATGCTCCGATGACGTTCTCTGTGAGTTGGGCTGGGAACGAGGCGGGTACGTTTTCAGCACCGCCTACGGTCACACTACCCTTGAATCGGCCCGTACCAGTATCTATTACCGTCAACCCTAATGAGCGGGGAGCTCACACGGCTCACTTTACTTTGGATCATTCAAGTATACCGGGTTATGCGTATCGGATGCTATTTACTGTTGTGGCGCCCGAATCACTTGATGTTTCTAACAATTTTCACGTACAGAGTTCTGTAGAAGTGCCTCGTCCAGGAATTCAAAGTTTCTTCTACCGGGTTCCTGAAGGCGCGGAATCACTGGTTGTTGATCTGGGATGGCAGGAGCGTGAGGTGAGTATGTCTATATCACGGCCCGATACTCGTGCGGTACGAGGTGACATCGTCCAAGCAGGGTCGGGGGTTAAGCAAGTAATTAACAACCCAATTCCTGGCGTGTGGGAAGTCAGGTTATCTGACGTTGCTGACACCAGGACATTCGATTGGGAGCAGGCTAAGGAAGAGGAGCCAGTCCCGCCAACTGAAGCGACTCTTGCGGTTACAGCGATTGCCGCAGAGGTGAGTGTCATGCAGCAGGAGATTGCGGAACAGGAAACCGGCAGTGCAACTCATGATCTCTGGGTCACCAACCGAATGGGAGTATTCACCGGACGATTGATGAGCAACCCACTAGGGAGTGCTCGACGCCTGCAGCTTGAGCTCGTGGAAAAAGAGCAGCAGATCTTCGAAGTCGAAGTGCCACCAGGGTCTCCAGCTCTGATGGCTCGTGTATTTGATTCATCAAGTACAGACGCTGATGTAGACCTGTATGTTTTTGACTGCACTGGAGAGGAATGCAGACCTGCCCGAACAGATGCCGACCCAGAGGGCGATGAGTCAGTGATTATCTGGAATCCATCAGCAGGGCAATGGAAAATCGTGGTCGATGCTGCTAACCAGCCAGCGGAGACCGTCACATACGAGTACCTAGATGCAGTATTTAACTCTTCCTTCGGTAACGTTGCTGTTTTGGATATTCCTCAGGAAAGAGGCCAGGATTCTCGATGGATGGCAAAGGCACATGTGTGGTCAGCTGGTAGCGGGAGCCATGAGCCTGGCAGGATCCCGTATCCAGCTGTTCTACTCGAGGGCTGGGAAGGTAGTCAATCATTCCCGATGGGTATCCTAGAGCTAGCAAGAGACTAGAGGGTTTTGGGTTGGGTTCTCCTGATAGAGGCTTGAAGAGGGGGTGGCGCACCTACGCCAACCCCCTCTTGAGTAAGCTTTACAGACTGTAGGGGACAGAACTCGTCCCCATAACCCCTAAATTGATGCTAGCGTATCCCCGCTTGAGTGTTTGGTAGGCTGACCCCCACCCAGTCCTCTCTTTCGAGGGTACGCTGACGTGGCCATACCTCATTCAAGGTGTCTCCCTCGTACAGTCGCCCATTCTTCATGACGTGGGTGATCGTATTGGTATTCCGAATATCCTCCAACGGATTACCATCCAAAATCACGAGGTCAGCGAGTTTTCCAACTTCAATGGATCCCAGATCTTCATCCAGGCCGATTGCTTCGGCTCCGAGGATTGTTGCGACTCTTAGCGCATCGATCTCTTCCATCACTCCCCCATGCATAGCCCAAAGTTCCCAGTGGTATCCAAGGCCTTGAAGTTGCCCATGACTGCCCACGCCTGCCCGCCCACCAGCTTCCACGATCTGCTTCACGCCATCGGCGTGCTTTATGAAAACGTGCTCGTCATCTCGGAACCATCCCGGCCGCCTTCGACTTTTCTGATCGAGTTCCGCATGAGTAGTGAAGTATTGGAGTTTTGCATCGTCATGTGGATTTTCTCGCGAGTAGAAATAGTTCTCAGCCCAAGGTCCACCATAAGACACTAGAAGTGTCGGTGTGTAGGCGATGCGAGATCCATTGAAAAGATCTACCACATCCGAGTAGATAGGAGCGATTGGGAGAGAGTGCTCTTGGCCTGGATAACCATCGAGTACCATCGTCATGTCATACTTGAACATCAGTCCACCCTCGGTAGTGGGCATAATTCCTTGTTCCCTGGCGGCCATGATGATCCACTGCCTCTGCTGCCTATTACCTGACATGTACATCTTTATGGTTTTTGTATCGTAGTATTCACTGTAACGACGCATGATTTCACGGGCATGATCCAGGCTCTTGATTGCTTTTTCTTGAGAATAATCACCAAAGATACCCGGTCCCGTAGAATAAATACGGGGTCCAATCATCCGACCGCTCCGCACTAGGTCAGAATAACTGAGTACGTCCGTAGTTGAAGTTTGAGGATCTCGGGTGGTGGTCACTCCATATGCAAGGTTCGCTAGATACATCCAAGATTGCGTCTTATGAAGCCCTTGTGGTGGTCTCATGTGACTATGTGTATCTACGAAACCCGGTAATACTGTTTTCCCAGATACATCGATCACCTCGGTATCCGATGGGATTATTACGGAGCCCCTACTGCCTACTGCCACGATTCGATTGTTTCTGATGACGATGTCTGCATCCTCGACTACTTCACCGCCATTCATCGTGATTACTTGGCCGCCACGGAGGACAACCGTACCACTGGGAATGTCCCGTTCGGCTTCGATAGACACGCGATGCTCAGTGGGTGTGTATTCCTGAGACTCCTCTTCTGTTTCGGTTCTCTCCGGCGAGTCATCGAATGCTTCAGCGGCTTCTAGGTCATAGACAAAATGAGCATTGCCTATGAAAAAATGGACCTCGCTACCGTCTGCGCTCCAGGCTGGGAATTGAGCTCCGATCTCTGTGATCCTGCGAGCAGGGAATTGAGCATTATCGACGTCTGCGACAGAGATGGATGGTGCCTCACCACCCAGAACAGGAACGGTCACGACATAAACGTTGTTCTCTAGTTCTGCCAGTGCCTTTCCACCGTTGGGTGCCATCTTGATAAGATCGGATGAGTTCGGCGCATCGGCTCCTGGTTGGGTTTCTCCCATGACTTTCAGGTGGGATTTTTCATCTGTGCCATCCCAGCGGATTGAGAGGAGTCCATTCGCTGAATGATGCAGATAGATTCTGTCCTGCCCTTCGACAAAATGGGGATTGCCGCGGCCTTTCGCTGGTGCCACTAGGGTGGCCTCACCACCCGAACTCGGGATCCAGACGATATCGGTTTCGGCTCCTATAGCACGTTCGGATTCCTGAAATGCCCTGGCAGGTGTCCTTAGGGCTGCAATCCGCTCACCATCGCTGCTCCAAGCAGGCTGCTGGTATTGGGCAGGAACAGCCGTGACTTGGATCGGCTGACTACCAACTTCGGTTTGAATCTTCATGATGTGCCCACCATTAGCACCCCAAGTGACGTACGCGATCCACTCGCCATCAGGTGACCAGGCTGGGTGTGCTGCCGTCAGACTACTGTCGTCTAGCTTGGTGGGTTCTCCGTCCGGGTGATCCATGACGTACAGGTCATCAAGCGCGATGAAAGCGAGACTCTGACCGTTCGGTGATGGCACTCCATCTCGTATCTGACGCACCGGGAAAGTTGGACTGTCCTCGATTGGGTAATCGAATTCAACCAAGGGTCCGACTGCTACTTCTTCATGGACTCGAAATGGTACCTCTATTGCGTCCGAGCCGTCGACAGGCATACGCCAGATCTTGCCTCCATACGATGCGACTACCTCACGGGAGTCCGGAGTGAAACTCATTCCAGGGTAGATGTCTCGGTCAGCGATAGACTCTTGGTCATCTCGCTGAACCGGGTATGCAAGCCACCGCTCGTCCCCGGTATTCAGATCCCGTATACGAAGACCGGTTTGGTCTTCGTGTCGAGTCCCGTAAACGAGTGATTCACCGTCAGGAGAAAGGGTCGGGCGGAATGCTGATCCATAACGGGAAGACCGGTTGAAGGTTTCCCCGGTCTCGCGGTCGTAGATAGCTAATTGATATTGTGGGAACTGAGCGTTGTAGTCCCATGCGCGGCCATTCTTGACGGCATGCCAGATGTAGCGTCCATCACTGGATACTGCAGCTCCAACGGTTTTTAGGCCGTCGTCTTCACTTATTAACGCTCGTCCTAGACCCCCATCCGTGTGTACCATCCATAGGTTCACTACTCCGAGACGAGTCTTCCCCTTCGATGCCACAATATAGTCGCCATCAGGTGTCCATTCAGGTGATAACCACGATCCTTCGTTTCCTCTTGTGATCTGACTGGTATCGCCTGATTGCAGATTAAGAGTCCATAAGTTTTCACCACCACTTCGGTCTGAGACAAAAACGATATGGTTCCCTTGCGGACTGTACCGAGGTTGTCCATCGAATGCCAGACCGTCAGTAATCCGAGTGGCATCTCCGCCTTCGATCGGGATCGTGTAGAGATCACCCAAGAGGTCGAAGACCAGGGTTCGCCCATCAGGGTGCACATCAACAGATAGCCAGGTCCCCTCATTCGTATTGATGGTGACCGAGCGTGATCCTTCTAGAGGTAGTCCCGCCTCGTCGCTTGTATTGTCGGGTAGGGTGTCTGCATGCTCCTGTAGGTTCAGGGCGTGCACCTCCCCGTTCGCAGATATTAGAGTGGCGACTGCAGCAATCAGAATGTTCAGTTTCATAGGGTTTATTCCGGAGCAGAGTTTTCTCAGACTTTACTTACTGTTCGGGGGGCTGATAGTGTGCGGATAAGGTATAGTGTAAAGACATAGGTTGGTGGCTCTTGTCATGGATATGAGCTTGATTCTTGTATGAGGTCGACCTGCTGACCAGATGCGTCTCCAGAAATAGGGGAGAAAGATGACCAGAACACTCAGTTTGATATCGCTGACTGCTGCTGCCTTTATGGGCTGTGCTGCTTTTCAGATTCAAGTGCTTCCGCCGGGAAATGGAGTTGATGAGAACATGGCAGTCGAAGCGTGTGGATCTCTAGAGTTGTTCACAAGTCTGGTAACAGAAGAAGAGGCATGGCGAGCTGAAAACCCGGAAGTTGCTTATGCTCGTCCTCGAGTCGGTCAGTCTCTATGCGAGCTCTATGCCTCAATTGGTGCCCCGAGCAACAGTGAAATCATACAGAGTGCGGATGGCCTCGATGAGATGGAACTGCAATACAGGACCCGAGGCAGCGGAATTGCGAATGTCCAAATTCGAGATTCTTCGGCCACCTCAAGGGGTTCGGGGGGAGGAACCAGCGGTGAACAATGGATTTTTGGGGAAACAGATTCGAACTATATCTACCACGGTGTGCGTCTTAGGCAGCGAAATGGTGGCGAGTTCTTTGTCTCCGCTGTGCGGTGGTAGTGTGCGTTCTCTGCTTGTTATACAGGCTATAGGGAAACACAGGGGATAGAAGCTATGAATTGCCCAGGGTGATGGGGTTAAGATGGATTAATCTCATCAAGATCTTGAGTTCGTGAGAAACCTTCTACGTACAGCTTAAAGACCCAAAGACCAGGCCAGCGACAGTTCCAAGGATGCCTACTCCAAAGCCAGTCCATTTCTTGCTGTCACTATCACCATCTCTTAATACATAGCCTAGGACTGCGCCTCCGAGCATGCCCCCACCCATTCCGAGAAGCATTGTTCGGCCACAGCTTTTGTTTTCAACTTCTTCTTGAACGTTTTGGATAAACACTGCAGGGAGTTCGGATTCAATCAAGTTTGAGCTTGGTTCGATTTCATGGGCTGTGGGCCACACGAACTCTTCTGTGTCGGCGACTCTTTGGCCAAAAATCGGCTGTGTGAATATTAGGATGAGAAGATTGATTACAGGGATAACACGGAGCAGCTGCAAGGTAGACTCTCCCTTATCGGAAGTGCAGATGTGATCATTAATATGGGGCATGTTCGATCTATCCGCTTCCTTCAGAGTGTTCTTGGTTGTTCGACCTGGAAAAGCGAGACATGTTAAATACTACCAACGAATGAAGGATATCCTTCATGAGACTGCTGCCGGGGTGGCGGAACGGTAGACGCGGTGGCCTCAAAAGCCGCTGTCCTTCGGGGCGTGCGGGTTCGAATCCCGCCCCCGGCATTCAGGAGTCTAGGGATGGTTCAGTTGCTAGGATTGTCTCTCAGAGTAACGAGCCCCGCAGGGCCATAAAAACCCTGCGGGGCTCGGACTTGCTTTGGTCTTTAAAATAGAGAGAAGACCGCCTCAGGCGTTTCTAGTATCCTCTGCGTCATCGTCTCCACCCTCGGAGTCGCCGCTGCTTGAGTCGTCTCCACCCCAGCTTGGTGCTTCTGGCTCAGTGGCTTCTGGCTCAGCGGCTTCTGGC
>DLRL01000105.1 GCA_002501085.1 Gemmatimonadales bacterium UBA7889 | reverse complement strand
GGTACAATGACCGCAAAGTCTGATTTTATCATACACGTTTCCTCATACGTGCAGATAAAATACCTAATTGCTCTCTGTATTTGGCCACCGTTCTCCTTGCGATCTTGATGCCGTCGATTATTAAGAGCTTAACGATGGCTTGATCCGTGAGCGGTTTCAAAGGGTCTTCGTTGGATATGAGACCCTTGATCTTATCCTTCACACCCCTTGAAGAAGTAGCCTCTCCACTGGTCGTAGATATACCACTCGAGAAAAAATACTTGAGCGAGTACACCCCACGTGGGGTTTGAACATACTTCTTATTGGTTACTCGAGAGACCGTTGATTCATGCATTTCAATGTGGTCGGCGACTTCTCGTAACGTGAGGGGTTTCAGTGACTGCACACCTTTCTCAAAGAATGCTCTCTGTTTGTCTACGATAAAACTCATAACCTTGAGCATTGTTTGTCGACGTTGCTCTACTGCTTGAACCATCCAGGTTGCCGAGTTGTAATTCTTTGCGATGAACTCTTTTTCTTCTGAACTGAGCTTAGTCTTATCCCTCACCAGTGCTCGAGTGCTCTCAGCTACACGTAACCCTGGGAAACCCATGTCGTTGACCTCAACTACATATTTACCATCTAGTTCTCGAACAACGAGGTCAGGGATTACATCTTGTCGGTGGTCAAGACTTGGCGCATACCTTAGCCCTGGTTTGGGATCGAGCTCACTGATTTCATCTGCGGCAGCCTGCACCTCCACGGGATCAACTCCGATTTCGTTAGCAATCTCATTCCACCGATGTTTGCTAAGGGAATCAAAGTGTTTCTCAACGAGCTGGTAACTCAGGTCTTCTAATTTTCCAAGCCGCTGAAGCTGAATCAGAATGGATTCTCGTACATCTCGACCCCCCACCCCTGCTGGGTCAAAGCCCTGGATGACCTCAAGCATAGCTACTGCTTCAGCTTGGTCGTATGCCTGAAATATTTCTAAAATCTCTTCCGTTTCAGTTTCTTGTTGCTGGGCATCTTCAATCTCCTCTGCAGCTGCTAGGGCATTCGGCCTAACTTCATCAAGCCATCCGTTCACACCGAAAATCACCTCACTGAGTTCGCATGTGAGCATGCCATCTTCATTAATATTTCCTATGAGTTCTTCACCCATGCGCAGATCCCGTTCCGGAAGCGAAAGGAATCGGAGTTGATCATTCAAGTGATCTCTCAGGTCCTTTGTATCGACGGGCGTGGGCTCGAAGAATTCCTTTTTCTCGAAGTTTTCTCTGCGCCCTTCAACTTTGAAATCATCGTTCAGGAGCACCTCTTCCCAGTCGATCTCGTCTCCTAGGGGCTCATCCGGGATATCATCTTTGAGTTCTATCTCTTGCTCAATTTCAGCTTCAGTCAATTCGAGGAAAGGGTTTTCTGAAATTTCCTGCTTAAGGTGTTGTTGTAGGTCCAAAAGAGGCATGTAGACCAGTTCCATCGCCTGATACAGGCGAGGGTTGGCGCGCATTTCCTGCCGGAGCTGGGCGCTTTGATAAAGCTTGACGTTAAACTGACCCATATGTTGGTTAGCTAAAGGTCTGCAGAAGGTTTTACCACCGTAAACCTATGCCCCATAAGGTTACAAGATCAGCGGCTCTGCGCAGGGGGTTACATCTTCTGGATCACTAAAGCTTTGATCTATAGAGCGCTGAAGAGCTTTGGTTGTACAGTCAGCTACCCGACGTGACCTCTTCCGGCCGCGAATATCTATTTCGCATTCGACTGGTCAGTGTGGGTCCTAAATAAATCTTAGCTACCTCATCATTCCAGACGAGCTCAGAGACGGTACCACTCACCCGTATTTCACCTTCATACATGATGTATGCCCGGTCTACGATCTCGAGGGTTTGTTCTACATTATGGTCAGAGATAATGACACCAATATCCCGATCCTTGAGGCTACGAACAATCTCCTGAATATCGTTAACGGCGATTGGATCTATACCCGCAAATGGCTCGTCAAGTAACATGAATTTTGGTTGTTGAACGAGCGCACGAGTTATCTCAAGCCTCCGTCTTTCACCACCAGACAGAGAATAGGCCTTATTCTTCTTCAACTGCTGAAGTCCTAGTTCCGCTAACAGATGGTCAAGGCGTTCCCGTTCCTCTGCCTTCGGTAGCTTCAGAGTTTCCAGGATGGCGAGAACATTGTCTTCTACTGTTAATCGCCGAAACACAGAGGGTTCTTGTGCTAGATATCCGATCCCCATACGTGCCCGCTTGTACATTGGGGTATTCGTGAGGTTTTGATTGTCGAGATGTACAGTACCCTCGTATGGCGGGATCAGTCCTACCATCATGTAGAAAGTGGTAGTCTTCCCTGCCCCGTTCGGACCCAATAAGCCGACAATCTCACCTTGTGTGACGGCTAATCCCACTTCATTAACTACTTTCCGCCCACGGTAAATCTTTGTTAGCCCTTCGCTAAAAAAGCGACTGGCATTCTCATCTGTGGGACCTCCTAACTCTTGGTTCGTCACTTCCGTCTCCAAGTGTGCAGAATAGCTGGGTTAGTTGATGTCCGAGGTCTCATTGGTTCTGGTCGCTGCTTATTTTCTCGTATCAAGTTTTTCGAAAGCACCTTCATCCCAGTGTCGCGCATTGTGCTGGGCCTGGCTGCTAGAAGGGTATCGATTGCAGTACTATCTATCGCTAAGCTGTCAGGTTCAGATAATGATAAAGGCTCCAGGTGGAATCCGCGTGTCCGCCCTTGAACCTCAAGTTGATCAGCTTCTCCATCGTTCATGATAATCGTAATCTCATCACCTGTGACGTAGTGGATTGCTGGCACATCAATGCCAGGCAACGCCATCGTATCAGACGGGATCAATCGGTAAAGGCTGCGGGCTCGAACTCTGGAAACGATCCTCTCTATTTGATAATCCGGCTCGCTAGTATCGGTAGCAGCTCGACCCTCTGAGGGAGCAGGTGCATTGGGTTCGAACATGACAATGATGGTATCTCCTTCCAGCCAATCTGATTTTGCAATTTCTGGGAGGAGGTCAACGTTAAGGGAATCACGGGCCGAAGAAATACTCTTGGCCTGGCCTGCCGCGAAGATTCTCTCCATGACTTCATCCGGCAGTGAGATATCCAGTGAATCCGCGGTGAGTTGGAAGCCTTCTCCAACTGCAACAGGTTGTGGGACCGAGGATCTTGACGGAGTGCCACTCCCATTCGGTGAGGAGAACGCTACAAGCCGGCCGAGAAGCCCGTCGTCCATATAGAGCTCAATCTCAGGCGAACTGATTGTTAAATCATCACCATTAAGAATCGCTTCCTCGTGCGCGGCTATTGTATTAAGACTGTTTGCTTCTAGGACCATGTCGATGGTCTTTCCTACAAGGTTGTAGTTAGGGGCCTCGACCTTAGCAGAACCGGCAAGGTGGACTCTTTCTGCATCCCCGTCGTATTCAGCACTATCAGCGAACGCAAGGATAGAATCTCGTTCGATCGTCACGTTACCCACTGAGTGAAAGTAGTTACCACCTCGAAGGAAAATACGGTCACCCTCAACTGTATAGGGTACACCCAGGGAATCTTCTTCCGGTGCCCCTAGCGCTTCATCTGACTCAGCGTTAGCCAACGGAGCATCCTCTGACATCATTAAAAGAACAGCATGAGGTCTGGAAAGATCATCGGCGATTGAAACTGTGATCTCTGCATCTTTTCGAAAGTCTGTTGGCCGGAGATAAACGAGGGTTCCGTTCTCGATTGTGAACCCCTCCAATGTGTCCTGGACAAAGACGTTTCCAGATGCCTGCAATCGACCCTGCTCTGAGAAGTAGCGCGCTTCATCTGCCCGGAGTTCTCCCGCATTATCCAGGAAACGGATATCGCCGATCAGATGATCAAGCCCAGTTGCAGCGTATGATATCGATGAGTCAGCCCATATCTCGACTCCGTCGCTACAGAGCATGTGTGGTGTACCCACATAAGTAATCCGATTGCCACCAGCTAGTGTCACTATGCTAAGATCACCTGAAGGGTAAACAAATTCACATCCCTCTTGGGCACTGGCCTTGCTAGCATATAAAGAGGAAGAAATCACAAAGAGTAACAGCAACGGAATCTGTATAGATTGAGGAGCTTTATTAGCCCAGCGAAGAGGGCTCATGACGTTAGCGACTGATTGCTCCACGGATACTTGCGATCCGCACGTTCCGGAATTCCATGTCAGATTCGAATGCAGAACCCCGCGTCATGCTCCCGTCCGCCATAGTCTGAACAGTGGCAGAGTCACTCCAGATCCGTTCAGTTTCGGGATCATAATTTAGTTCTTGAGTTTCGATGCGTCGCTGATCAGAGTGGACAATCAGGAGCACATCACCCCATGCGGTCATCCGGTCTGTCGTTTGATCCCACTCACCACTGGTTCCTGTAACGGTGGCTAGCTGAGAGCCATCTTCATTGAAGAAGATGATTCGCATTTGATGGAGCTCGGCTTTTGCCGAGTCCACAAAGAGATAGGCTGTATCAGCCTGCACATGTCCTTCTCGGATACCATTTGCGGTGATAAAGCTGACCATACCGAATATCACATTGTCAGCATCAATTTCCTGGAGGTCACTTGAAGCTAGAGACGTGGCGTCTGGCTCACCGCATCCTCCTAGCGATATCAGCGTCAGCAGGACGCCTATTCTCCAGGAACCGCAGTTTTCCAGGAAGGTTCTAACGCTCACTTAATCCACTCCGAGTAATCGAGTAAGGGTGATTCATCTTCTTACACAATGATCGAAGATTCGTCCCCATACTATACTCTCTTATGGCCGACTTCGTTCTTCTACGTAAGTTTCGATGACGTCATCCAACTGTGATCTAGCACTCAGTAGTGCATCGCAAAATTCTCTGGCTGCGCCCCTGCCACCCGGTCTTAGTGCCACCCAGTCAGCGATATCAAGAACTGGTTCAGTGGCATTCGATACTGCCGCCTTAAGGCCAGCCCTTCGAAGAACAGCAAGGTCAGGGATGTCATCCGCTAACATCGCGACCTCTTCCCAACCAACAGCGTGCTTCTGGATCAGATCTTTGACGATTGGAAGTTTTCTCGCGTCCACTACTTGATGACATTCTACACCCAATTCCAGGGCACGGATCGATGTGGCCTTAGACGGGCGTCCTGTTACCAGGACAACTTTAAGACCTGCCCACATGAGCATCTTGATGCCTACCCCATCCTGGATATCAAAGCGTTTGAGCTCCAGAGGATCTCCGTCCATAGTTGATCCAACGAAGATTCCGGCTTCAGTGAGTACACCATCTACATCGAAGATCACAAGTTTAATGCGGTTAGCAGCGTCTGCCGGGATGGGTGCAGAGTTACTCACTGTCATTCATGCTCAGAAGGATACAGTGCCGTGCGGATTGACATCACTGAGTCCAGGATATTCTCCATCTCGGTCAAGGGGACCATCGTCGAGCTGTCGGATGGGGATGTCTCTGGATGGGGGTGAGTTTCTAGGTAAAGGCCTGCACATCCTGCTGCGACTGCAGCTCGTACTAACATCGAAATATATTCAGGATTTCCCCCAGTCGATCCATGACTGATACCTGAACGTTGCACTGAGTGGGTACCATCAAAGAACACAGGAACAGGTAGGGATCTCCCAATTTCTGTGAAGACCCGCATATCAACCACAAGATTGTTATAGCCAAAGAATGTTCCTCTCTCAGTCACCGCGATCTGAGTTGTACCCGAGGACCGCAATTTCTCTACTGCCCCGGCTACTTCCTCCTTACACATCCATTGACCTTTCTTAAGGTTGACCGGCTTCCCGGTACCTCCAGCAGCAACCAATAGATCAGTTTGACGACTCAGGAATGCCGGAATCTGCAATACGTCAACGACTTCTGCGGCGGCAGCTACCTGCGAAGGCTCATGGATATCCGTCAGAATCTGGAGCCCTGTTTGTTCCTTTACTCGAGATAGAGCTGAAAGCCCTTTGGCCAGCCCGGGGCCTCGCTTGGATGAGAAACGTGTGCGGTTGGCTTTATCAAAAGATGCTTTGAATATCACAGGTAATTCAAAAATCTTCGACCATCTGACGAGCGCCTGTGCTATTTCGAGATTGACCTCGTCATTCTCCAAGACGCACGGGCCTGCGATAAGTGTGAAGGTATGAAACATCTATTGTTTGTCAGGATTATTCAGGAACCGAAGAACTCTGCCCATAGGCTGCCGCGGCCTCTATAAAGGACGCAAATAGCGGATGCGGGCGGGTCGGCCGGCTCTTTAGCTCGGGATGAAATTGGCCAGCGACAAACCATGGATGATTAGTGATCTCTACCATCTCAACTAAAGCTCCATCTGGAGATGTGCCGCTGATGGTCAATCCATGGTCATTGAGTAAGTCCCGATAGTGATTGTTGACTTCGAACCGGTGGCGGTGACGCTCAGAAACCTCGGGGGTCCCATAGGTGTCCCGGGCTCTAGTCCCTTCGCCGAGAATGCAAGGATAGGCTCCTAGTCGCATGGTCCCGCCCTTTTTGGTCACCTGGCGCTGTGAGTCGAGGAGGCAGATTACGGGGTCGGATGCATCTTCTAGGAATTCAGTGGAATGAGAACCTTCTAGATTGCAGACATTCCGAGCGAATTCGATTACAGCACACTGGAGGCCAAGGCATATACCGAAAAATGGGATTTCATTTACTCGGGACCAGCGCACCGCTGCCAACATTCCTTCGATTCCTCGTTGACCAAACCCTCCGGGGATGAGGAGGCCCTGAAAGTCCTTGAGGAGATTTGCATGATTTTCCCCGTCAAAATCCTCTGAGGAGAGCCATTCAACAGAAACTTTCACATCATTTGAGATTCCCCCATGGATGAGGGCTTCCTGGATTGATTTGTACGAATCAACAAGGTTCGTGTACTTGCCGACGACCGCTATGCGAGCCTCTCCCGACTCAGGGTGCTTGAATCGCCTTACCATTTTAGTCCATCCACTAAGGTCGGGTTGTGGCGCATCCAGTTGCAGTCGTTTTAGGATCACGTCGTCGAGACCTTGGGCCTTAAGTGCGAGGGGTACTTCGTAGATTGTTGCTACATCAAGGCACTCGATAACGCCTTCAAGTTGGACATTTGTGAAGAGCGCTATCTTTTTTCGGATCTCCCCTGAGAGTTCGTGTTCGGTCCGGCAAAGCAAAAAATCTGGTTGAATTCCAATCTGCATGAGCTCTCGCACAGAGTGCTGAGTTGGCTTCGTTTTTAATTCTCCCGCAGCTGCGATATAAGGGATAAGTGTGAGGTGGACAAAAATCACGTTCTCCCGGCCGGCATCTACTCGGAACTGGCGGATTGCCTCTAAGAAGGGCAAAGATTCAATATCACCTACGGTGCCTCCGATCTCTGTAATCACAACATCGTTTTCGGGCGCCAGGCGCTGGATTGCTCCCTTAATTTCATCTGTCACATGTGGTATCACCTGGACAGTGGAGCCCAGATAATCACCCCGTCGCTCCTTAGAGATCACCGATTGATAGATACGGCCTGTCGTGATGTTATTCGCTTGGGAAAGCGATTCATCGATAAAACGCTCATAATGGCCAAGGTCTAGGTCCGTTTCTGCCCCATCATCTGTGACAAAGACTTCGCCGTGTTGGAACGGTGACATCGTTCCGGGATCTACATTTATGTAGGGGTCGAACTTTTGCAGGGTAACCTTGAATCCCCGCTCTTTAAGAAGTCTCCCAATTGAGGCAGCTACGATTCCTTTCCCAAGCGCAGATACTACACCTCCAGTTACAAAGATGTATTTCGTGTTATCGAGATCTTCATTTCTTCTTGATTTGATCATGCGAAACTTGGGACTCCTTGAGCGCTTAGTTTTTCTTCCATACGCAAAACATCTGCCATAGTGTCTACACCAGGATCAGCAGCACCTACTATGGTCACTCCAATTCTTAGCCCAGCTTCGAGTGGGCGAAGTTGCTCTAGGAATTCCAAACGTTCTAGTTGAGATGGCGCGAGCGCGACCCAGTCATTCAGAGCTTCTCGCGTGTACGCATAAATTCCAACGTGGCGAAGGTATGGCTCACGTTCCAACTCTTCGGATGCTGGTCGTTCATCGCGCTTATACGGGATTGGGGCTCTGGAAAAATAGAGTGCCCGACCATCAGCAGCCCTAGCAATTTTCACAACTGTAGGGTCAGTGCGGGCATCATCAGAGTTCAACGGTGTCGCACAGGTACCGACCTCCCAAGTACCATCGCGTACCAAGTCAATGGTGGCGCGAACATGTGCTTCCTTGAGCAGTGGCTCATCTCCTTGGACATTAGCAATAACGTCATACTCACGATATTCAGATCGATCTGCTACCTCTGCTACACGGTCGGTTCCTGAAGGATGGTCCGGTGAGGTCATCTCCACTGGTGCCCCTAATGACTTACAGAGGTTGGCGACTTCAGTGGAGTCTGTCGCTACTACTGCATGATCCAGCACGGTCATTGCTTCTATGCGGCGCCAGACCCATTCGATCAAGGGTCTTCCAAGAATGGGGTAAAGAGGTTTGTTGGGTAGACGAGCGGATGCGAGTCGAGCTGGGACGATTCCCAGGACTTTGGTGCTCAAGACACGCTTGCCAGGCCGAAACGGCGCGAATTTACGACAAAAATCACGCCTTGAAACCTACCTGGATTAGGGGCTAAGGGTCAACTAGTGTACTTGGCTCAAATTCTCATGGAATCAAAATATCCTGCGACTTCAGGATTCAAGTCCAAACTTGGGCCCTCATCACCAGCTTTCAAGGGAATGCAGGGTGAATTTCATCTTGAGGGAGCTTTCCCGAAGACCTCCACTATGGTGGCAGTTACTTCTCCAGTATTCGTGAACGTGTGGCTCGCGCCTCCTGGAAGTGAGACCACCTCACCTGGGAGTATATCGACTGCATTCTGGCCTTCTACTGTCAACCTGATCTTGCCAGTTACAAGCATGAAGACTTGGTAGGTCGCAGTGTTATGGGCATGCAAACGTCGGGTGGCTCCAGGTTCCGCATAATCCCGGAGAACCCTAAATGCTGTATCCTCTAGGACAAGCATTGATGAGATTCCAGGATCACCTTGCACAGGTCGCGCGCCGTCAGCACCGCCGACAGCTTGCCCAGAAATATCTACAGCGGTCACCATAAGGACTGTGAAGAAGAATAGGGTCGCTATACCGGAGGTCGGCATTGGTAACTCCTTGGCCGAAGAGCTAAAGGGAGAGAAAGTTTTCTAACATGCATTTCCCGTGTTCACTGAATAGTGATTCCGGGTGGAACTGAACACCCCAGAGCGGCAAGTCCCGGTGATGCATGGCCTGTATCTCGCTTTCCTCTTCGGGTTCCATACTCCAGGCTACCGGCACTAGTTCAGTCGGTAATTTGGTGGTATCGGTCACCAAGGAATGGTAGCGTGCTACTTCCATGGGTGAGGGCAATCCCTCAAAAATGCCATAACCTTCGTGCCGCACTTGTCCTGTCTTACCATGCATGATTCTCTGAGCTTGGACGGTTTTACCTCCAAAGGCTTCACCCAAGGCTTGGTGCCCAAGACAAACACCGAGCATAGGAATTCCTGCAGCTCCTAGGATTTTGAAAGCATCCACGGAGATACCCGCTTCAGCAGGTGTTCGAGGGCCCGGTGAAACAACCACTCGTTCCGGGTTAAGCTTGATTAGAGCTTCAATACTCTCTGCATCATTCCTGATCACAGTTGGCTCTGCGCCAAGGTCACCCAGGAACTGGACCAGGTTGAATGTGAATGAATCGTAATTGTCGATCACAAGTAGCATATGGCTCTCGGAATTAATTAAGCCCTCGCTGCTTAGCTTATAGGTTCCATCTTCCAGAAGATGATTCCCCCAGCCTGTTGCCCGACCTCTATTGACCCCACCAATTGGAATTTCTGGAGGTCATAGGCGTCTACCTTGCCAGGCTCTGCGCCCTTCCCTTCCATACTCACAAACGCGTAACGAGAGTCAGGTGTGACCGAGACTCCATGAGTCAGAGTCGTAGTAGAAGTCACGAGTCCAAGACTCTTCCCGGTTGAAGCCTCAAAGAATTGAACTTTCCCAGCACCCTTTAGGGATGCAATGAGAATCTTCCCGTCTTCAGAAATTGCCAAATTATAAGGACCTCCTGGCACAGAAAATCTGCGTTCAAGAGTCCAGCTTGCTCGGTCGACAACGAGGATTTCATTACTCTTGTTACATGCCACGAAGATAGAGCGGCCATCCGGTGTTGGCTGGGCCCATGTCGGTGAACACGTAGACTCCATAGCCTCCCTGTCGGAAAAAGATTCCAGTGGGCTGGTGATCCCGTTTGCACCAGTCACAACCTCCCCAACTTGGTAATCCAGCAGTGCTGCTTCTGAGCCTGTAGTTACTGAGAACCGTCGCGACACTTCAAACGTACGTGTGTCAATTTCGACTAATTGATCATCCATCATGCAGTTTGAGTAGACGAACAGACCATCCTTGGCCATCCGCAGACCGTGTGGCATGGTGCACGTTGGTATCTGGTCAACCTCAACAAGATCTGGCGTGTAAACTACTGACACGGTAGACGGCACGTGCTCACCGTGGAGGTTGAAGTTTACGATGAATGCGTAGAGCCCATCTGGGGTCAGGTCTAGCGTCGCTGGGAAATTTCCAAGCAAGATCGGAGGCGCCACCAGGGTATCTGGACCCGCATGGAATTTCCATAGTTTTCCGTCGGGAACACCGTGTGCAGTTGTCATGTACAGGTGGTCCCCATCTGGTGATACGTTCAGACCGTGAGGTCCCTCCGTCTCAACTGCCATCTCCCCAACTGGAGTGGTTTGGTCAAGATCCATTCCAGTCGGACCAAACCGGATCCGGTGGAGAAGATCTGCGGATTCTGCACCGACGTAGATGTAATAAACCGCATCTGCTCCGGTTTCTTGAAGAGCCGGAGTTAAAGGGGCGCCGCTTCCCGCTGCACATCCTGTGATAGTCAACACTACCACGAATTTCCACATATTCATCATCGTAAAGCTCTACAAAACATGCTTAGTAGGTGGTCTAGGTCATTCAAGATGAAAGCATTCATTTGAGCGGCTTCAGACCAACTCGCATGCCATATCTTCAGCACAGCACGTTGGCGACTTGATCATACCGTGGCCGTCTGGGCATCTCGATACGTCAACTTCTCTCCCGTCACCTGTAGTGATCGTATCATGAGCCAACTCCTGTCCACACTCCGCGCAGGTAATATTCACGCTCATATCACACTGCTCGCAGGTATATGTTGCCATCCCCTCGTCTCCTTGTTGAATGAATTGACTGATTAATAGAAGTCTCTAGTTGGGCACAGTAATAGACTAAGGCGCTGCGGTCACCTATTCAAAAGGCTTGTGCACTCTACCCACAAGCCACGATAATCATCGCTATCATGGGAGCCCTCGCCTGGATCCTTGGGCTAAGCCTCGGGACTTCTTTCGCATGTTCGATCCTTGAGGCTGTGTTTCTGTCTGTGAGTCAATCCTATATAGCCCTCCTCAAGGAGCAAGGGGAATGGGCCGGGAAATGGCTTGAAGAGGCTCGGGAACACGTCGACGAGCCTATCGCTGCAATTCTCACGTTAAACACTATTGCCCATACGGTGGGAGCGACACTTTCAGGGGCTTTGGTTCAGGAGTTGTTCGGAGATCCCTTTCTTACAGCTTTCTCTATAGGGCTTACGTTAGCTGTACTTATTATTTCAGAAATCATTCCGAAGACTCTCGGGGCGCGGCACTGGAGGCGACTAGGGAAGCCGACTGCCCACATCTTGCGGGCAATGGTTTTTGTCATGAAGCCTATCCTGTGGCCCTTAGGATGGATCTCGCGCAGTCTCACCCCTAAGGGTGAACAATCAACAGTTAGCCGAGATGAACTTGCGGTTCTCACAGAAATAGGTCGGCGTGAAGGGACGCTTGACGAAGAAGAATGGCAGGTCATGAATCGGGTCATCCGGCTAGATGAAGTCTCTGTAGGTGAAGTAATGACACCGAGGATGGATATGACTGCGATGCCCGTAAGTGCCACGATAGAAGAAGTACAGGATATCATGTTGGAGACTGGTCACTTAAGGATTCCAGTCTACCAAGAGACTGTCGATAATATCATTGGAATTCTCGTGGCTAGAGATGTCTGGCGAGCCTCACATTCTGGTATCCAAGATCTAAATCCACTGATCCGGAATGTCCCCTTCGCGCCTGCCTCCAAACCAGTGGAGGATCTGATCCCAGAAATGAGGGCCGAGCGAGTTAAGATGGCTGTTGTAGTCGACGAATTCGGAGGAACAGCCGGACTCGTGACCCTCGAGGATTTGATCGAAGAGATCGTGGGAGAGATACAGGACGAACATGAGAGTGACGAACCCATTCCCTTTCAGAGAACAGAAGATGGTCCTCTTCGGGTATGGGGTGGGGTGTCATTGCGAGATGCCATCACGAGACTCGGTTTTACTCTGATGCCCGATGAGGAAGAGGGTTACGATACGATTGGAGGTTTAGTGTTCGGACGCCTTAATCGCCTTCCCTTGATGGGGGACACTGTCAAAGTAGATGGGGGCGTTCTCCGGGTTGCGAAGGTCCGAGGCCGACGCATTGAGTATCTCCTGTTCTTGTCGGATGACGAACAGGATCCCTCTCTCCCTTAGGGTACTTCCTCGTCGGGGAGGCTCTTTAACGGGTCTAGTTCGTCCAGTTGTCCAACTACTTCTGAAGCTCTTGACCTGGATTGAGCTTGTTCTTCCATCCAAAAAGAGATGGCTAGGAGGATTGCTCCACAGCTAATCGCCATATCTGCAACGTTGAAAATCGGAAAATCCCCTATTCCGAGGTCAATGGGTCCAATGAAATCTACTACTCCCCTGCTCCAGCGTACCCGATCGTACAGATTACCTAGGGCGCCTGAAATAACTAGTGAAATCGAGAAAATCTTGAGAAAGTCGGTCTTACTTGCTTGCTTGAGTAGCCCGCCCAGTAGCGCTAGAGCGATTATTGTCACTGGCACAAAAAACCAGCGTGAGTCGTCTCCTATACTGATTCCGAAAGCAGCGCCTTTGTTGAAAGCCAGAGTAAGAGGAATCAGTCCTCCGAATAGCTGACTGCTACTGTATGAGAGCGCTTCAAGGGCCCAGTTCTTTGTGACTAGGTCCAGGATGATAATCGGAGAAAATGTGAGGCCAAAGATTACTAACTTTAAGCGCACGTTGCCTAGCCTCTCGTAACTGATGAAATACTGGAGATTCTTTTAACCTGGTCTGAAAATGGAGGCGGGGGGAGTCGAACCCCCGTCCGCATATGGCTCCGGCAAAGCTTCTACGTGCGTAGATCGCTGGGTAATCTCACTTCGGGTGGTCAGCGATCAACCAAACCCTTAGCCAGCCGTCTAATGTCTCATCCCCTGACTCGACGGCGGAGCCTGGGAACCAGCCCGACTTATCGTCGCCTCTGAACCTGCCTCGGGCAGGCAGTTAAAGAGACGGGCACGTAAGTAAGCTTACGCAGCCAGCGCCAGATTATCGTTGGCAGCTAAAAATGTTCTCGAAGATTCATGAGGATCGAGACCTCAGCACGCAACTCCACGTTCACCAAACACGTCGAAACCGTGACGCCCCCTATGAATTATGGATGGGTCTATCAAAAATCTACTCAGGGAAGTTTAGTCTCGATCAAACCCATTAGTCTACCCGCTTCCCTACAGGAACCCTATGAATGCACTCCCGTATAAGTTTGGAGGTAGCTCTCTAGGAGAGCCTTAACGTCAGAGAGGCTTGTCGTTCGAAATAGCTTTGTACGGAGTTCACGTCCATCCGGAAGGCCCTTTGTGTACCAGCCGAGATGCTTCCGGAAGTCGATTATTGCTCTTTGGGGGTCACCCCCAAAAGCAATCGCATTTCCAGCGTGCTCCAAACAGATATTCAAGCGTTCTGCTAAATCGGGTGGTGGTGGACTCGGTTTCCCGTCGAGTACTGCCCTTGCTTCTCTAAAGATCCACGGATCCCCATGGGACCCACGGGCGATCATAATTCCTGCGCACCCCGTCTCGTCCCTCATGCGATAAGCATCCTGGGCAGAAGAGATATCTCCGTTTCCGAGGACAGGGATATCTAATGCCTCAACTACTGCCCGAATCTCGCTCCATCGTGCTTTCCCCTTATACATGTCTGCTCGGCTTCGAGGGTGAATACAGAGTACCTGTGCTCCAGCATCTTGGCACTTAAGAGCTATGCCAACTGGGTCACGAGACTCTTCATTAAAGCCGCTCCTGATTTTCACTGTTGTCGGGAGCGGAGTTGCTTTGTCCACTGCTCGAATGATGGAAGCCACTAGGTCTAAGTCACGGAGGCAACCTGATCCT
This sequence comes from Gemmatimonadales bacterium UBA7889, assembly GCA_002501085.1. Classification (GTDB taxonomy): domain Bacteria; phylum Gemmatimonadota; class Gemmatimonadetes; order Longimicrobiales; family Gaopeijiaceae; genus UBA1142. The sequence continues at coordinate 24,534 of DLRL01000105.1, read as the reverse complement.
CCATTACGCTTGACCACCTTCTTCACTGGACATCCAAAGTTGATATCAATGAAATCCGGACCATACGTCTCTGCAACGAACGCAGAAGCGTCTGCCATCATGCCTGGATCAGCCCCAAAAATCTGGATGCCAATCGGATGTTCTTCAGAATCGAAGCGGAGGTACTCGCGAGAGCGAGGAGATCCCATGACTATCCCAGTCGCACTCACAAATTCACTTACTACAACATCTGCTCCGTAGGAACGGCAGAGTCTGCGGAATGGTGATTCACTCACACCTGCCTGTGGAGCTAGGTAAAGAGGAGTGAATTTTCCGGTAAAGAGTTGTAGGAAATCACTAGGCATGAGATAGGTTAGGTCCGTCGAAGTGGCACTTCTCTTCCCCCATCGTGCCTTATCGTAACGCCAAGTCCATCAAGGCAGTTAAGCATAGGTATTAGTTGTTTTCGGCTAAGCGGTAGGGCTTCACGGAATGCTGAGGGGCCCAGCTTTTCTTGACCCCCGAGGAGATTGTATACACGCTCGACCGCGGCCTCAAACTCATTCTTTAATACGTAATATCCATCCGCAATAACAACTAGCTCTTCTTTGTTCTCAAGGAATTTCAACAATCCCCAGATATCTGGATAATCGGCAAGATGCGGAGGCAAGTCTCCTGCGAGAGGAGCTGCCAGCCCCATCCTAGTATAGATATCACGGAGTTCTGCGATTAACTCCGCCTGTCGTGCTGATAGATGTGGCTGGTATCCTCGATTTCTAACCCCACTCCCTTGCCTTTCAAGCTTCCCCGCTTTGGTGAGTTTATCGATAACTGCATCTGCAATTTCAGGAGCAGCCCAGGTAGGCAAGCTAGACCTGAGAACAGGTAGCGGGATCGTACCATGGAGTGGCTTTTCGATATGTCCATCATGAACTGCGCGTAGGATCAATTCTTCAGCTTCAAGGGCAATTGTTCTAGAAAAGAGCCGGTCGGATGTCTGTAATCCCCCCTCGGCACGTACCTGGGCAACCGCGTCCCGAGTAACTCCAGGTGGTAATCCAGAAGTGATTGGGAGAGCGTTAGTGTCTATACCGTACCAGGACGCTATTGAGAGTAGAGCTTCGACAGCCACGATGGATTCACCCTCAAGGATTTTTTCGAGTGCGCCCTGGACAGACTTGCCGAGCATTTTTCGTTTAACTGGGCATGGTTCCGCTACGACCCCCCCTCCGATTGTAATCATCGGTGAATAGGCTCGGAGGATAATTCTATCACGGGCACGGGCGACTACAGGCTCTTCAAGACGGAGTTGTATCCAACCTTGGGTGCCTGAAGAAATGTTCTGTTTCGTCAGCAAGGAGCAACGAGCCATAACTTCTGAGGTGCCGATAAGGACACGAACCCTCTGATTGTGCTTAAGAACCCATTTTGTTCCTGAGATAAGTTGAACATGCGCGGTTAGCATCCAAGAACTTTTCCAGTTAGCATCTGAAACTAGAGTAGTTCCTCGGGCGACTGTTTGCCTATCTGAACTCGCTCCACTGAGTGCCACTGCGATCCGATTGCCAGCATTGGCTGTTTCAACGTCACCCCCATGAACTTGGAGCTTACGTATCCGTGACTCGAATTCGTTCGGAAGAATTCGGACATGAGCACCTTTTTTCAGAGTGCCAGTCCATAGTGTCCCGGTGACGACAGTCCCGGTGCCTTGAATCGTGAAGACTCGGTCTAAGGGGAGGCGAGCAAGATCATCATTGTCTCGTTGTTCGATACGCTGGACTGTTTCCGTAAGTTTCTCCATGAGGGCACCTAACCCCTCTCCATTGATTGTGGATGTGAAGACCATAGGCGCTGCAGCATACGGGGTCTCTGCTAATAGCTCATCTACATCACTTCGAACAAGTTCACGCCATTCCTCATCCACCAGATCAGATTTTGTGAGTGTCACAACCAATTCTTGAACACCAAGAAGTTCGAGGATATTCAGATGTTCTCTTGTTTGAGGCATGACCCCTTCATCTGCTGCAATAATCAAGAGGACCAGGTCCATCCCGGTAGCTCCCGCTACCATCGAGCGAATGAACGCCTCATGCCCGGGCACATCCACGACTCCCAAGTGCTGGGTACCAAGAGATAATTCAGCGAATCCTAATTCGATTGTGATACCACGGCTTTTTTCCTCTTTCAGACGGTCCGTATCGGTTCCAGTAAGGGCACGTACTAAGGCAGTCTTCCCATGATCGATATGTCCAGCAGTACCCAGGATCAATTGGTTCACTGTTGTTCAACATCTTCAGGTAGCAGACGCTGTATGAATTCCAAAGATTTCAGCGGCCTCGATACGACATGATAGTTCAGAAACTGAGAGAGTACTGCGAGATGTTTCTTGGGGTGGTCAATTGTATGGTCGGTCCGGCCCTGAACTAATTGCATAATTTGAAGTCGGGCTCCTGGACCAATTCGAGGGCCATCCACGTTTTGGCTGCACTCGAGGCAAGCTATCCCTCCAGCTAGGAAATCAAACCGCCCAACTTCATCTTCGATGAACTGAAGCTCACATCGAATGCATGTCTTTAGTTGAGGTTCAAACCCGAGTACTCGGGTAACCCGCCAGACACCAGACAGGGCGGCCGTTGGTCCTTGTGCGGAGTCAGCAGATTCCAAGGTGTCTAGCCCAGATTCAATTGCTTCAAAGAGGTCTGGACGACACCCTTGGTCAGCATGCATAAGGACGAGTTCAGCGACAGCTGAAGCCCCCGAGAAGCGAAGGACATCCGTGGCGAGTCCCTCTCGAATCCGTGTACAGGAAAAGTCCTTCATTGTCTGGAGGTCCCGATGATTCTTCAGATATAAACTCACGGTACCTGTGGCGAATGTCCCAATTGCTGTATGCCCCCGACCACTTCGGCCACGCACGCCCTTCGCCATAGCACTCACCAGGCCGTGATTTTTCGTATAAAACCTCAGGATTCTGCTCGTATCGCCGTAGTCGTGTGATCGGAGAAGCACTCCTGCCGTAGTGACGGGAGCCACCTAGTCAGTGCCCACAACGCGCTGTATGAGTTTCGTCCGCTCCATGAGGTACTTCTCATGTTCTCTCTCGCTCCGGTCCTTTTGACTCCTAAAGGTTTCGTCTAGAAGCGCAATCTGGTGAAGCGTTGATTTTCGATTGCCCAGATCAATTATGGCCCTTTGGGTATTACCCATGACGGGGTCCCGCTTCAAGAGAAAAAGTCCCGCTCCCCCAAGTACTAACCCTAGTATCACACTCATCCAAGCGACTGGAAGTTCAAATGGGATTTGAGCTTCGGATAAGTCGATACTCAAGTCTGCTAGATTGTCCCCCGAATATCTACGATAGGTGGTCCCAGGTTCGAGCTCGATTCGCGGGAAAGAATCGAGGCCCTCCACTCTCATTGGAGGTGCCGGTTCCCGCACTAGCAGTTCCATGACTGCAGTTAGGCCCGGCATTGGAATTGATACGAAAGGTTCATCGATCATGTACGTTACGACAAAGAGTCTCTCTCCTGGGGGCACGGGTGTTCTAATACGAAGTTCGCCTGCTTCTAGGGTTATGTTTTCCGGAGACATCTCCGCTTGCCCTAATTCAAAATCAGTAGCCCCAGGGATTAGTGGGTAGCCCCAGACGAATCCTTGGTCCTCTGAAACCAAAGTCCTACCCGTTTCATTATACACCTCGATAAGGTCAGTGATGTGCCATCGGTCTCCATCGAATTCAAAAAACATATTTCGAATTTCGATCGGAAGATCAACTCCACCAGAAGGAGCGAAAGCCGTGTCATAAGTCTGGATGTTGTAAATCGGATCAAGATGTTCTGGTTCAGTTAAAGGAGCCCCGAAATAGAGGACCCCATCATGTCTGATAGAAGCAAGATAGATATCTCTTACGGCCGGATCGGGTGGATTAGGTAGAGTCAAGCTGAAGGTTCCGTCGATCCCTAAAGGAACAGAATCCAGCTCCCCCTGGGTGCCGCCAATGAGATGATGAAGCACTACTGTTCCACTTCGTAGCACCTCGTTTCCAAGGAGAGCTTGGCCTTGAAGAAGGGTGCCCTCCTCGCTTTGAGCGAGAGCAACGCTTGTGGTCGTGAAAAGGCCTGTTGTTGTAAGGAGGCTTGCTAGAGCGAATTGGCCCGCATACCGCCAGTGATCAAGGAGTAAAGCGCCCAAAATCCTCAGGGTTAAGCGCTCGAAGATGCTCCTCAAGTTCGTCAGGGCCCATAAAGGACGGCGAAGTGGAGGTATTTTTTCCAGTCGACTCAAACTCTCCAGCATTTAGATCTCCAACCATCGCAAGAAGTCCTTCGTGAGCAAAGATTTGCGTATCAGATCGCAGAGCGATTGCTATCGAGTCAGAGGGCCGCGCGTCCAACGAGATAAGTTCACCATTTTTAAGAACCAAGAGTTCGGCATAGTATGTGCTATCTTCAACCCGATTGATCACGACTTTTTGCAAGCTTCCGCCGAGTTGCTTCATTACGGCACAAAGGAGGTCATGGGTTAGTGGACGTGCAAATTCCATTGCTGCGAGTTCCGCTGCGATAGCACTAGCTTCCCCTGGCCCAATCCAAATTGGGAGCACTCGTTCGCCCGAAAGTTCTTTGAGCATCACAACTGGGGTATTTGTGTTCCCGTCGACCCACAGGCTCTGAACTCTAACTTCAACCAGCAATCGAAGTTCCTCCAAGAGATAGATCCGTACAGCGTACCACACCGAGTGAGCTCCCACAAATACTCTGAAGTGGTTCGTGGGTTCTTCAGAGATCAGAAAAAATAGTACTCCTTGGTCCCCCTGAGTCCGATGTTCCTCGTCGGTGTAACATTTGTGTTAACTCCCCAAAGCATTCTTCAAGTCCTCTACTCGGTCAGTTAGCTCCCAAGGGAAGAATTGAGCCTCGCCGCCACCCGCTTCTGGAATCCTCTTTTCTGGTGTGCGACCGAAGTGACCGTATGCTGCTGTCGACGTATAGATAGGTGCCCTCAGTCCGAGTCGGTCGATAATCCCTGACGGAGTAAAATCAAAAACCTTTGATACCGCACGGGCCAGTTCGTATTCAGAAACTTGAGCATCGCGGAGATCTGTAACGAGAACAGAAACGGGTTCTGCTACACCGATCGCGTAGGCCAATTGAATTTCACATTGGGTAGATAAACCCGCTGCGACGACATTCTTGGCGGCCCACCGAGCTGCGTAGGCAGCTGATCGGTCCACCTTTGTAGGATCCTTACCTGAAAATGCTCCGCCTCCATGACGTCCTAAGCCACCATACGTATCTACAATGATCTTTCGCCCCGTTAGACCTGCATCACCGTGGGGTCCTCCGGTGACAAAACGGCCGGTGGGGTTAATGTGGAACACACAGTCATCATCAACGAGAGTTCTAGGTAAGACAGGCGTGATGACTTTTTCTATAAGAGCGTTCGTGATTTCAGAGTGTTCTACATCCTCACTGTGGTGGGCTGAGACTACGACCGTGTGTATTCGCAGTGGTCGTCCATTTTCATACTCAACAGTTACTTGAGATTTTCCATCGGGTCTTAGCCAAGATATTTCTCCCGCCTTTCGAACATAGGCGAGCTGTCTGGTGATTGCGTGCGCGTATTGAATCGGTGCCGGCATTAGCTCCGGTGTTTCATTCGTTGCGTATCCGAACATCATTCCCTGGTCTCCTGCTCCACCCGTATCAACACCCATTGCTATATCACCAGATTGTTGGTCAATACTGGTGAGTACGGAACAGGTAAGCGCATCAATCCCATAATCCGCATCGGTATAGCCTATCCGTGACAGAGTACCCCTAACGACGTCAGGAATGTTCACATTCGACTGTGTTGAGACTTCACCCGCTACCAGTGCGAGACCCGTAGTCACAAGCGTCTCACAAGCGACACGTGATTTTGGATCTGATGCTAAGAGATGGTCGAGCACAGAGTCAGAAATTTGATCTGCGACTTTGTCAGGATGTCCCTCAGTGACTGACTCCGAAGTGAATAAAGAGCGTGCCAAGTGATTATCCTATCTTTGCATATGAGTTCAATTGTTCTGGGATGAACCGAAAGAGACCCTACCCAATCACGAAGAGATCGACAAGTTCTAATGCTCCTGAAATACTCTTAATTCCGCTGTCCTATCAATCTCATCTGAAAGTGCTTCTACATATGTTATTTCAGTTTCGCCGAACACCCACCTCCGGCCGGGATTCTCACTGTGTGGCCAGCAAGAGTCAGTCCTGGAGAAATCAGGTCCGGATCAGAGGCGGAGTGATCCAGAAGGACGGACCCGTTTAGTGAGCAGTCCTAGGGCTAGAATTGCTCTTTTTAGTACCCAGGATCTCCTGGACTGGGAGACTACGAGAGGTCACGCGACTTTGATTGGCTCTTTACAAGACACACCTGGTTCACGAGTTGTGAATACTCGGCGCAAGCCTAGCCGGGCGCTCATTGGGCAACCAACCGCGCCAAGAAGTCCTCCATCGCACGAGCAGAGTTATCCCACGAATATCTTTCTGCGAATCGCCGGGCACGTCGTCCCATTTTTTCACGGGCCTGATGGTCTGACAGCAGCGAACCAATCGCCAAGGTAAGTTCTTGTTGGTCGCCATGCGGAACCAGCAGGCCAGTCTCACCAGAGACGACAGATTCTCGAAGTCCTGGTGAATCGCTGGCCACGGTTGGAGTCCCACAAGCGCTCGATTCAAGACAGGAAATACCCCATCCCTCTTTGGATGATGTGACCGCGTGAAGCCAGCATGTCCGTAAGAGTTCTAATTTCCTCTCTTCACTGACATATCCCATGAAATCTACCTGATTGGTTATGCCGAGCTTGATGCAGAGAGATTCAAGGCGCCTAAGGTCATCACCTGTTCCTGCGATCTTGAGAGTTACTTCTACACCCTGCTGTGTCAGCTTATCGACTGCGTGAAGAAGTAGGTCGACACGCTTGTACTTCTTGAGTCGGCCTAAGTAGAGGATGGTTGGATCCGCTGAACGAGCATGGTTGGGGTGAGGGGTGTACCAGTCGAGGTCAATTCCGTTTGGGATCACCTTAATCTGCTCAGGATGCAACCCTCTCTTCACCAAATCCTTCTTGGTACTTTCAGAGACAGCGATTGTAGGAGTGTCAGAGAAGACCCAAGGTATCGGCCGTTCGAGCAGCCAGGTCGCTGATGCGATTGGGAGTCCGGCTTCTTCAAAGGCAGTTAGGCCAAACAGATGGTGTACAAGCAAGACAATCCTTGACCGAGTCCAGCACGGTGTGAAGAGGGGCACCTTGTTGAGATCTTCCACTACCACGTCAAATGACTGATGAGAGAAGTGACGTAGATAGTATGCTGCTGCGGCGAACGAGAAGGTATAACGGGCACCCGTTCGGTGGACATTAATCCCATCAAGGTCTACTCGTGCAGCACAACCATTCCAGCCCGATGTTAGGAGTGTGACCTCATGTCCTAGCTGGACCATGCGGCTAAAAGTCTCATGGAGATGGATCTCAGCGCCCCCGGCGAATGGGTTTTCCCGGTCGAGCCAATTCACGACCAGAATGCGCATTGGTTAACCCGCCAAGTTTTGTGGAATGTTTTGGTCTTTCGATTGGCCTTTGAAGACTGCATCGAGGACGCCATTCACAAAGCGGGGTGAATCCTCCCCCCCGTATGCTTCCGCCAAAAGGATGGCCTCTTGGATAGACACTTTAGGTGGAACCTCGTCCAGATAAAACAGCTCTACTGCGGCGATCCGGAGGATTCCTCTGTCAATGCTCGAAACACGGTCGAGATGCCAGTTGTCCAATGCCGAACGAATATGAGTATCTATCTCCTCGAGATAATTTTCGATCAGCGTTACTAGCGTTCTTACATACGGCAGTCTGGTCTGTGAAATAAGACGTGTCGCGGTTGTGTCACTGAGAGCGTCTATTAAGCTGCCAGCGAAACCTGAGCTCTCCCATTTGTAATGAATTTGGAGGACCCAGGCTCGTGCTCGTGTTCGATCGATTCGGATTCGGCGAGCATGCGTTGGCCCGTCATTCTCACTCAATTACCAGCCAGCCTTGCATAGAGGTCTACCATCTGAAGAGCTGCTACCGCCGCCTCGTATCCCTTGTTGCCTGACCCCTCCCCGGCCCTCGCCAGCGCTTGTTCCCGGTCGTCGGTGGTAAGCACACCGAATAGAATCGGGATCGACGCTTCCCGGGCAACAGCGGCTATTCCGTCATTTGCTGCGGAACATACGTAGTCAAAATGAGGAGTTTCACCTCGAATCACACATCCCAAGGTTACGATTGCATCATAACGATCAAGCCTAAGCACTAGCGATGCTACTTGTGGTAACTCCCATGCTCCTGGGACACGTATGACCTCAATCGACTCCGGCTTCAGGCCATATTCTGTAAGGCACCCTATTGCTCCTGCGACCAAGCGATCAGTGACGTCTGTATTGAACTGGCTAGCTATAACGGCAATAGAGATACTGGTAGGGTCAAATTCCCTTGAGAAAACAGTGATTGGTGCTCCATCACTACTCATAAGGTGTGACCTAACTTAGAGCGTTTAGTCTCGAGATATCGTTCATTGTGTTGGTTTGGTTCTACCCGCAGTGTCTCAGTACCAGTGATCTCCATATCGTAGCCATCCAAGCCTACTATCTTCCGTGGATTGTTCGTGAGGAGGCGAATCGAGTGGAGCTCCAGGTCCAGAAGGATTTGCGCCCCAATGCCATAATCCCTGAGGTCGGGTTTGAAGCCCAGCTTTTCATTGGCTTCGACTGTATCTAACCCGTCATCCTGAAGCTCATAAGCCCTCACCTTATTTCCCAGCCCAATCCCTCGCCCTTCCTGTCTGAGGTAGACGATTGCCCCCTGGCCCTCGGCATCGATTTGTCGCATAGCAGCAACCAGTTGTTCACCGCAGTCACATCTCATAGAGCCGAACACATCACCCGTCATGCATTCAGAGTGCATTCGAACCAAAACACCTGGCTTGCCGCTCGGATCCCCCTTTGTAATCGCGAGGTGCTCACGACCATCGAGCATGCTTTCGTATGCTATGACGTGGAACTCTCCATACTTTGTTGGAAGTTCGGCTTCAGCAATACGTTGTATGATCCGGGTTTTTGTCAGTCGGTATGCGACCATCTGAGCCACGGTTATAAATCTGAGCCCGTGTTCAATGGCGAAGTTTTTTAGCTCGTGTCGGCGTGCCATCGTCCCATCTTCATTCAGGATCTCACAGATTACTCCAACAGGAGGAAGCTCGGCCATTCGAGCGAGGTCCACCGAAGCTTCCGTCTGCCCAACTCTCCGGAGGACCCCTCCAGGTTTTGCTCGGAGTGGAAAGATGTGGCCGGGACGCCTTAGGTCACTAGGATCAGAGGTTGGGCTTGTAAGGATTTCGATTGTCTTGGCTCTATCTTGAGCACTGATTCCTGTCGTCACACCAAAACGACGGTGAGCATCTACTGAGATCGTAAAAGCCGTTTCTTGCGGATCAGTGTTGCGTTGCGTCATAAGCGGAAGATCAAGATCATCCGCTCGCTCATCAGTTAATGCTACACAGATTAGGCCTCGGCCATGTTTGGTCATGAAGTTCACATGATCAGGTGTGACTTTAGCCGCAGCCATGACCAAATCTCCTTCATTCTCTCGGTCTTCATCGTCAGCTACGATGATCATCCGTCCCTCTCGGATGTCCGCTATCGCCTTCTCTACTGTTTCGAAGTCCATTCTCTCTCTCTCACTCACCCCGTTTTGAGAGAATCTTGCTGAGGTATTTCCCAATAAGATCTCCCTCGACATTCACTAGATCCCCAGGTTTAAGATCACCGAGGTTTGTGTGCTGAAAGGTGAAGGGTATCACACCAATCTGACAAACGCAGTCTTTCCGTAACTCGCTTATAGTTAAACTCACCCCGTTGATAGCGATTGATCCCTGCGAGATTGTGAGTGCATAGACGTCCTCGTGGATGGAAAAATCCATCATCCAATACTCCCTCTCCTTAACAGATTGAACGAGGTATCCCGTACTATCCACGTGTCCTTGAACGAGATGACCATCTATACGCCCCTCTAACTGAACAGCTCTTTCTAGATTGACCCTTTTTCCCACCTCATACGCTCCTGCAATCGTTCGCTCAAGTGTCGGCCCGATAACATCGAAGACAAGGTATTTAGATGTGACAGAAGTTACTGTTAGACAGGCCCCATCTACCGCCACTGATGCGCCCGGCTGAAGTTGGCCTGCGAGTACAGGAGCCTCTATAGAAAAACGTCGGATCTCTTGATGTTCCTCGATTCCAGTGATCTGCCCCGTTTCTTCTACTATCCCATTGAACATCAGTCAGATTTCCGGTCAAGCACGATAAGAGTATCCCGACCGTGTAATTCAGGAGCCAGTGTTGGGAGAAAGTTGTCCCATTTCAGTGATTCTCCACTATCGCCGAACGCCAGGATACCCCCCGGGCCAAGTGTTTTAGGGGCAACGAATAAGTATAGGCGTTGAACTAAATCCTTTCGAATTAGGCTATTCGCTAGCTTGGCCCCACCTTCACATAAGACTGATTGAATACCTAATTCCTGAACAACTCCCATAACCGATTCAAGATCAAGACCTAGATTGTTTTTTGGCACTGAATGGACATGGGCCCCGAGCGATTCGAGCCTCGCAATTTCGCTTTCAGAGGCATCTTGATGGGTGAATATATGAAGAGGGTTGAGCTCCAGATCATCAAATATCGCAGCATCACTGGGAAGTTCAGCACGAGCATCTAGAACGAGCCTTCGAACAGGTCTTCGTCCATGCCGGGCCATACGAACCGTCAGGCGTGGATTGTCCACTCGTAGTGTCTCAGTTCCTATGAGAATTGCGTCGAATCCGGTTCTTAGGCGATGGACTTCCCGTTCCGCATCCAGACCGGTTACTTGGGTCCGCACTCCACCACGTATCCCGATATAGCCGTCTAGGCTAAGAGCCAATTTTAGCGCTATGTAGGGCGTTCCATGAGTCTGAACATGAAAAAAAGACGGGTTCTCTATTCGTCCTGCGATTGAATCCCATACGGGGCCTATTACTTCTATGCCCCCTCGGGCCAACGTATTCCTCCCACCACCTTCTTTTACCCCGGGTTCAGCTACACCGTAAATAACACGAACTACGCCAGCCTGGACTAATGCCTGAGAACATGGCGGAGTTTTACCTTCGTGATTACACGGCTCAAGGCTTACATAGGCCGTTGCCCCCTCCGCTTTGCTCTTCGCAGCCTCCAGAGCAATAATCTCCGCGTGGGCCCCCCCAAATTCCCTATGATATCCTTCTCCGACAACCTGATTATTCAGTACAAGAACACATCCAACGAGTGGATTGGGATGCACGCGACCCCATCCCCGTCGAGCGATCTTACGTGCCCAGTCAAGGTAGGCTAGATCTTCTCGAGAAAGCTCTGCTTGATCAGAAATCTCTGCGTGGTTCATTGCTTGATATTAATCATCGAACACTAAGCCGGGCAGCTAGGCTTAAGAATCCTGATCCTTGCTTAAGATCAATGGGCCCTAGAGCACGCCCCTCTAGCATGGAGGGTCCGAAAGCCCAGCCAATTTCGGTCGAGAGTTGCAGAATCAATAGACTCAAGGACACACCACTGAAGAGAACTGGGCGGCGAATAACTAACGGAGCATTAAACTCTGTAGGGTTGCTGTCCTGGGGTAATACCATGAGTGTAACTTCAGAGTTATGCGAATCTAGGCCAGCCCCGGCCATTAACCCTAGTGATGATATACTCTTGCCGATCGTTAGGCGTAAGGACGAGATCGATGGATTAATCACTAGACCAGTTGAGTAGCGGACAGATTCCCAATCAAGAGTCATGGGGGACATGAACCTCCGGGAAACACTCACCGCAATTCCAGGAAGGGTGAATGTTTCACGCACTAGTCCAAGACGAACACCTAGAGAGAACGCTCCCATTCTGCTATCAAGCCCTACTTCCTTGGGGAAGAAAAGGAAATGTCCTTGAGCCAACAGGTCCAACGAGAGTAGCCCACCTAGAGTAGGCTTTACTTGAAACCCTTCAAATAATCCTGCGACGAGATTCCCCTGGATTGTCTTAAGTACATCCCCCCCCCTTGCCTGGCCGACCGCAGGTTCGTGAGTGACGACTGGGATATGGGCTCGTAGTCCAGCTATCCGGAATGAAACGTCGAATCTCGGGGTGTTCCTCCTAAGTGGCCCCCAGCTCCCTGGTGCAGCAGACCCCAAGCTGAGTAAGAAGCCCGTGTCTGTAATGAGGCTTCGGGCAGCTAGGGTCGCATCAACACAAGCATGCGGAAGTTGTGGCGTGCCTGTAACACATCCTGCGACCAGCGCTTGTCCTTGTTGTGACGAGCCAGCAGGTGGCGAGAGTAGGACTAGTAAAATGAGCAATCCCAGCGCCCGAGTGCTCACCTGTATTCAATTCCTTCCCCATCTGTGATTTCTCCAATCACCCAAGCATCGCTCCCACGCTCACGAGCTGATGAAATCAGTGATGGGGTTTCGGATTCTTCTACCACAGCGATCATTCCGATACCCATATTGAATACCCGATCCATCTCCTCGGTTGAAACCCCACCTCCTTCTTGGAGGATGCGGAAAGCCGAAGGTATCTCCCAGGAAGATCTATCGATTACCGCCCCTAATCCTTGAGGCAGCACCCTTTGAAGGTTCCCTGGAATCCCACCACCAGTAATATGGGCGAGCCCTTTGATTGAGTTATGGGACAGAGGGTCAATAAGGACAGGGAGATAGCTTTGATGGACGGTCATTAGTTCTTCCGCAACAGATTTCCCCAAGCCGGGGATCTCACTGTCATGAGACAGGCCCATTACGTCGAATATGATATGTCTTGCTAACGTGTAACCATTTGTGTGCAAGCCGGAGGAAGCGTAACCGAGGAGCACGTGGCCTTCCCTGACCCTAGATCCATCTATTAGAGAGGCCTTACCCACGATCCCGACAATAAATCCTGCCAAGTCATATTCACCAGGGGAATAGAGATCAGGTAATTCTGCCGTTTCGCCTCCAAGTAGGGCACAATTGTTCTCCTTACATGCTTCAGCTATCCCCCGGACCACTTCTGATACTACCGCTTCCTCGAGTTTCCCTAGCCCCAGATAGTCAAGAAAAAAGAGCGGCCGTGCTCCTTGGACGAGTATGTCATTTACACAATGGTTTACAATGTCCCGGCCAATCGTATCGTGAACCCCAGTCATAAAAGCCAATTTGATTTTAGTACCTACCCCATCAGCGCTTGATACTAGAATGGGGTCTACCACATCTCCGGGGACCTTATAGAGACCGCCAAAACTACCAATTTCTGAAAGAGTCCAGGCGTCCGCGGTAGATTGAACCAATTTTCCGAGGCTCTGCACAGAACGTTCAGCAGCATCCAGGTCAACTCCTGCTTCCCGATACTTCATATCACTCTCAGACAAAATCCTCTGCTCCCTCATCAATCTCAAAAGTTGTCATAGCATTCAGTTGTTTCACACGCCTGAAAATGTCTGATTCAGTCAGGTCCCTAAGGCCATCGATACTGAACTTCTCCACCGCGAATGAACCGAGCACAGATCCATATACTACAGCTCGCCGAAGGTCTGCAACTGAGGTGGAGTTCCTTTTCGATATGTACCCAAGAAGCCCTCCTGCAAAAGCATCACCCGCACCAGTCGGATCAGATACCTGTTCCAGAGGGAATCCTGGTACAAAGAAAATCTCATCGCGAGTGAACAGCGCAGCCCCGTGCTCTCCCTTTTTTATCACGACCATCTTCGGTCCCCGTTCTTGGATCCATCGGGATGCTTGAAGTAGGTTTGATTTCTCCGAGAGCTGGCGGGCTTCTTCATCATTCAGCATAAGAATGTCGACCCTGGCCAGGAGGTTGATTAAGGACTCGCGGTTACCCTCAATCCAGTAATTCATGGTGTCACAAGCGACCAAGGTGGGTGAATCAACTTGATCTAATACCTGGTGCTGTAGAGTTGGATCTATGTTTCCTAAGAAAACATACTTTGACTGCTGAAGTTCTTTCGGGATCCTTGGGTTGAATCCTTCGAACACTCCAAGGCGTGTCTCTATCGTATCACGACTACTTAAGTCTGAATGATACTTTCCTACCCAAGAGAAACTTTCTCCGCGCTCTCTCTGAATTCCTGAGAGGTCCACACCTCGATTCTTGAGAAATGCAAGCTGATCTAGTGGGTAATCATCCCCTACTACACCCACGACGCTAACCTCAGTAAGTAGTGATGCGGAGGCTGAAAAAAAGACCGCAGACCCGCCGATCACTCGTTCTGCATGCCCGAATGGAGTCTCTACTGAGTCTATAGCAACACTACCTACTGCAAGGATCGACATATCCAGATAATCCGGTTCAGATAAGAGGTTTCATGTGCCATCGTTCGCTGGCTCCTGCATCATTCTTTTCGGTGCAGTGATCCCTAGGATGGCAAGTCCATTTTGCAACACAATTTGTAATGAACGTGCGAGGACAAGCCGTGCACTCCGAATCTTAGAGTCATCTACGAGTACTGCGAGACTTGGATTTCTGCTTGGATTCCCGGCATGGTACCAAGTATTTGCTGTACTGGCCGTTTGTTCGAGGTATTCACACACGATATGTGGTGCGCAATTCTCAGCTGCACGGGTTAGTACGCTAGGGAAATCTCTAAGCTGGTTGATAAGCTGCCGCTCATAATCCTCTGTAAGGAGAGACAAGTCTGCTGAACCCGATTCAATTTCTTCAGGCATAACTTGTGCTTTGGCGAAGATCGAATGCATCCGAGCATGAGCGTACTGGATCTTATACATCGGGTTCTTGTCTGAGTAATCGAGAGCGGCATCCAGATCAAAAACCATTTGAGCATCCGGTTTTCTCATTTGGAAGAAGTACCTGGTCACATCAGTGCCGACTTCTGTATAGAGTTCCCGAAGGGTGATGCTGGTGCCAGCCCGTTTCGAGAATTTTACTTCACTTCCGTCTCTGACCACCCGAACCATCTGGTGCAATACGTATTCTGGATACCCTTTCGGCAAGCCCAGCGCTTGTAACCCACTTCTTACACGATCAACAGTACCATGGTGATCCGATCCCTGAACATTGATCACACGTTCATATCCTCGTGTCCACTTATGCATGTGATATGCAACATCAGGAAGGAAGTATGTCGGGAGACCATTCTTCCTGACCATCACCCGATCCTTTTGATCACCAAATGCCGTGGTCTTAAGCCAGGTGGCACCTTCATGTACGTACACAAATCCTGTTTGCTTCAAAGCTTCCAACGTTGAATTCACACGCCCGTTGTCATGTAAGGAAGATTCGAGATAGTATTCGTCAAAGTGGACTCCAAAATCATCCAGATCAGAGTCCTGTTCCTCCCGAAGACATCGGACTGAGAAGTTGCGGATTTGCTCTACAGCTTTCTTTGATTCATCAAGCACGAACTGATCCCCGAATTCCTCGGCTAGTGATTCGGCAAGTTCATTGATGTATTCCCCATGATATCCTCCTTCGGGTATTTCTTCTTGCCTACCAAACAGGGCCAGATATCGAACCCTTACGCTCTGTGCGAGTTTATCTATTTGTGTTCCAGCATCGTTGTAGTAGTACTCTCGATGCACCTGCCATCCTGTCCACTCAAGTAAAGAAGCGAGGGCATCTCCCAGGGCAGCTTGCCGACCATGACCAAGGTGTAGTGGGCCTGTGGGATTGGCGGATACAAACTCGACCATAACGTGCGCACCTTCGCGGATGTTCTGTCTTCCGAAACCTTCGTTCTTAGCCACGATCTCGTCTAAGATCGATGCGGCGGTAACCGCAGATAGCCTAAAATTTAGAAATCCAGGCCCAGCCACCTCAATCGATGCAATCCCTGCGGTATCCTTTTCAATAGAAGCAGCTATTTCTACCGCAATGTCACGAGAAGGCCTACCAAGTTTTCCAGAGAGAACCAGAGCAATATTACAGGTAACATCACCGTGGCTAGGGTTGCGTGGACGTTCAAGATCAATCTCCACTTCACCGATTCCCATTTCTATGGTCACCGCATTAAGAGCGGTTTTTATGGGTTCATGGAGCACTGTTCAGTTATCGGATTTAGAGCCAGGTGATCCTGATCCAGAGCTTTTAGTTTCAGACTCAGGCTTCTTCTTCGAGGTCTCCTTACTGAGATCTGAGGAGGATGTTTTCTCTACTCCCGAATCCGACTTACTGGTCGCTCCACCACTCTCTGACGAGGCCCTTTTCTTGTAGTCCTCAGATCGGTAATCGGTGATGTAAAAGCCCTCTCCCTTAAAAATAAGACCGCCCCCACCTGAAATCATTCGCTCTGAATCTTCACCGCAATCTGGACACGCGGCTCCGGGGGCCACGGAGATCCTCTGGAAAACCTCAAACTGATGCCCGTTTGGGCAGCGGTAATCGTAGGTTGGCATGGGTAACGAAGCTAACTAGGAGAGACATGGGTGCCTACCCGTGGTAAGCTCCCCATTCTGAACGAAGGGCATCACTTAGTTCCCCCACTGTTACACCAGCTTTCACGGATGAAATGAGTCGGGGCATAAGATTTTCATCCCCGCGGGCAGCTGAACGTAGATCTTCAAGTTGAGCCCTGATCTCGACATCTACTCTCCGCTCCTTATATGACCTCAGACGAGTGATCTGTTCCTGTTCCAATAGCTCATAGTCGGGCTTCTCTATATGTCGACCCTCATCCTCTTCGGTATGTACGTTCACTCCTACGATTTTCCTACGCCCAGCTTCTACATCTAGCTGAACTGTATATGCTGCAGTTTGGATTTCTTCCACCATGTACTCGATAGCTTTGGATGCACCCCCTAACTCTTCAATTGTCTCTAAGTAGTTAAGGGCCGAGCGTTCAATCTCGTCTGTCAAAGCTTCAACGTAATATGAACCCCCAAGCGGGTCTGCCGTTCGCGTTACACCTGATTCAGAGGCAATGATCTGTTGCGTCCTAAGGGCCAATTTAGCCGCTTCCTTTGTCGGTAAAGTAAGAGCTTCATCGTAGCCGTTTGTGTGAAGGGATTGGCTACCACCGAGTGTAGCCGCAAGAGCTTGTATCGTTACACGGACGACATTATTGAGAGGTTGCTGAGCACTTAATGTGGAACCACCCGTCTGAGTATGGAATCGGAGTCGACAGGAATTGTCGGACGCATCATAGTGTCGCCTCAAAAGAGATGCCCAGAGGCGACGTGCGGCCCGAAACTTCGCTACTTCCTCGAGAAGATCATTATGAGCTGCAAAAAAGAACGAGAGACGAGGAGCAAAAGCGTCGATATCAAGTCCGGCTTCGACTGCACGGGCTGTGTATTCCAGACCATTAGCGAATGTGAACGCAAGTTCTTGAGGGGCGGTAGCACCCGCTTCGCGAATGTGGTAGCCCGAGATGGATATCGGGTTCCAATTCGGAAGTTCATCTTTGCAGAAGGCAATAATGTCTGTGGTTAGGCGGAGGCTATTCTCTACCGGGTAGATATATGTTCCACGCGCTACGTATTCCTTGAGAACATCATTTTGTAGTGTGCCACCGAGTAGATTGCGGGCAACATCCTGATCATCCGCAACTGCAACGTAGAGGGCTAGCAAGATCGCAGCAGTAGAGTTGATGGTCATTGAAGTGGATACTTTGCCTAGAGGTATCCCCTCAAACAGGCTTTTCATGTCTTCAAGGGAATCTATGGCTACTCCAACCCGCCCAACCTCACCTATTGCTATTCTAGCATCGGAATCATGTCCCATCTGGGTCGGCAGGTCGAATGCGACGGAGAGTCCCGTTTGCCCGCGTTCTAGGAGGTAGTGGAATCTTTCATTTGTTTGCTGAGGAGTCCCAAAACCCGCGTACTGCCGCATCGTCCATAGACGCTCCCTATACATATCTGGATGGATTCCTCTGGTGAAAGGAAAGGTCCCAGGGGGAGGGGCTTCTTCAGCGTTTGCCTTGTTGTAAACAGTCTCTACTTCAATACCACTGTCGGTGCAAACGGGCTGGTCCTTCCTCTTTCCCTTCATTACTCAGATCGTTCCCTCTTCGAGTGGCACAAGCTCTACCAAGATCTTGCCCTTTTCTACTGCATCTCCAGTTGCTACATGGATTACCTGGACACATCCGCCTGCCTGTGCCCTCACCTCGTTCTCCATCTTCATTGCTTCTACGATTACGAGCCCCTGTCCTGCCTCAACTAACTCTCCCTCCTCAACTTCTACACTGACGATCGTACCTGGCATTGGCGCAATGACTGCTTCAGGGTGCTGGACTTCACTTTCTTGGAGTTCCACTGCTTTGATAGCCCTACCGAGTCGATCAAGCACATTCACATAGAACCTGCGTTTGTTGCATAGTATGTCCCACCCCCCCCTACCCCGTTTGATCGCGTGGATAGGCTGGGAAATTCCATCTAGGATCAGGCTGTAATCGTTCGTCTTCTCAAGTGTGGCCAAATCCACAAGAACCGATTTTCCATTAATCCTCACTAGGTCACTAGTAATCTCGATTTCAAAAGTCGAGTCTTCCACCCTGACTTCGTAAATCATTGATTCTCGGATCGTCTCAGAACCACGACAGTTTCGATGTGCGCAGTCTGAGGGAAAAGGTCAAATGCTTCATAGTCTATCAATGCATAGGCGGATCCTAGTCGCTTGAGGTCGCGAGCAAGGGTAGCTGGGTCACAACTAATGTAGATTATCGTTTCTGGGGGGGCATCTAGAATTTGAAGGGGAATCGTGCTCTCCAGCCCGCTACGTGGAGGATTAAGAATCAACAAGTCTACAGGTAGAAAGTTTGATAAGTGTTCTTCAACTGCGCCCTGAACTGTAGGGTAATTGCCGCTCCTCTTTTCGCAGGAAGACGTTAGGGCGGCTCCATTCACATCAATCCCCACTACGGCGGCACCTGAATTAGCGAGCTGTCGACCGTAGTAGCCGACCCCACAATATGCGTCGACTGCGCTATCTGGTGACCCAGATGTTGCTATCACGTACTCCTGCAATAGCTGGGCAGCTGCGCGATTAACCTGGAGGAAGACATCGCCGACTAAGAGGAGTTTCTCCCCAACCCATATGTCTTCATGGACTTTGCCATAAACCAATTCTATAGCACCCGTATCTGAGGGTTCATGCCAAACAGTGGATACCGACGGTACCTGCTTCATCAAAGCTTCAGGACTCCAGGCACTGGTTCCACCCTCAATGAGTAGATCTATGCCTGACTTCGAGTTTCGGAGGGTTAGCCGTAGACGTCCTCCCAATGGTAGTCGTCTGGCGCCGGTTCCCCAGTTGTCTCTAAGAGATATCCAGGCAGAGGTTATCTCTGGCTCAGGTAGGATGCACTCACTCTTCACATCAATGACATGACTAGGCCGATCGAGCCCATGTAAGCCGGCGACAACTCTCCCAGCGCGAAGTCTTCTAAGGGTGAACGTCATCCTATTACGGTACCGTGACAGATGTGGTGAGGCCGTGACCGGGACCTCATCCACTTCTAGCCCTCCAATCCTCGACAGGGCTTCTACCACAAACCTCCCCTTCCATTTCAATTGTTCAGAGTACGGGATGTGCTGGAGAGAGCATCCGCCACACTTGTCATAAAGTGAACAAAGAGGACTGCTCCGTTCCTCAGTAGGGTTCAGGATTTCCTCAAGCTGACCCCGCGCCCACCGTCGTTTTAGTGCGGTTACTTTGACACGAGTTTTGTCTCCAGGCGCACTACGCGGTATGAAGATGATACGTCCGTCAGGTAGCTCGCCTACTCCTGATCCATCCGAGGCTAGACTTCGGATCGTGACGTCTGCGAGTCCACTAGCAGGTAGATTAAGCATCATCCCCTAGGGGGCTCCCGCAATATCCCTTCTGACTGCCAACGTGACATTCTAGGTGTGGTTCGAGATAAGCGGGTCCGTTGGTTTTCCTTTGCCTCAAGGAGCGCTCCAGCAATCGCAATCGAGCGAATTACTTCTGGATCTACTGGGGCTTCATTGAGTAACTCCGGATGTTCTTCCAAATATCGAATTGAAAGACGGCCCTCTACAAAATCTGGTTCATCCATAACTCTTCGTTGAAATGATGCACAATTTTCAATCCCGAGTAATAGAAGTTCATCAAGGGCTCTGGCCATACGTTGTATCGCAGCAGCTCGCGTGCTCGCGTGCACTATCAGCTTCCCAAGCAAGGAGTCATAGTGCTCGGAGATGTAAGAGCCTTCTCTTATCCCTCCATCCCAACGAACTCCGGCTCCGGTCGGTACCTCGAGGCGGGTCACAGTTCCCGTCGAAGGAAGAAGTCCCATTTGCGGGTCCTCTGCGGTGATTCTACACTCGATCGCATGCCCTGATATCCGCATGTCCTCTTGGGAGAAATCGAGCGCTTCTCCGGAAGCGATACGAATTTGCCAGTCCACAAGGTCCAGGCCAGTTACTAGCTCAGTTACCGGATGTTCTACTTGGATTCGAGTGTTCATTTCGAGGAAGTAATAGTTCCCGTCTTCATATAGAAACTCGACAGTCCCTGCCCCGGTATATTTGATAGCTGTTGCCGCTTGTACAGCAGTTCGTCCTATGGATTCACGCTCCGTTCTAGAGAGTGCGATAGCTGGTGCTTCTTCAACAAGTTTCTGATGTCGACGTTGGATCGAACATTCGCGTTCTCCTAGGTGAACAACTGAGCCCTGCATATCTCCAAGTATTTGAACTTCGATATGGCGAGGTCGCTTAAGCGCACGTTCTAGATAGAGCGTACGGTCTCCAAAGGCCGAGAATGCTTCTCTTTGGACTGCCTCGAAGGCCGCATTAAATTGGTTTGCCCGTTCCACTGTTCGCATCCCCTTGCCCCCCCCTCCAGCAGCAGCTTTAACCAGCACGGGAAACCCGATTTCCTGGGCGACTTCCAGGGCCGCTTCAACAGTGGATAGGGGTTCAGTAATCCCCGGAATTATAGGAATACCGGCATCCTGCATATAGCGCCTTGCCTGGATCTTATCACCCATCACCTCAATGACCTCAGACGAAGGCCCAACGAATATCAACCCCCCATCTTCCACCGCTTTTGCAAAGGAAGAACGCTCGGCAAGGAACCCGTAACCAGGATGAATCGCATCTGCTCCGGCGAGCTTGGCCACCTCAATGATGCGCTCTGCCTTTAGATAACTCTCCGAAGAAGGTGCTGGACCGATGTGGTATGCCTCGTCAGCGGATAGGACATGTGGTGCTGATCGATCAGGCTCGGAGTACACAGCTATAGTGCGGATCCCACGTTCCTGAGCGGATCTGATTATACGCACGGCGATTTCGCCGCGGTTAGCTACCAAAAGAGAGCGGATCAAGGAGTCTATTGGACCAGAAAGAGATAGAAGTTCAATGTTTTACCCCATTTCAACCAAATCTAGCAACTGAAGTGTCATCAGACGCGAGCTCAATAGGATGGGGCTACAAGTTAGTCTACCTCACCCCGAACTGCTTCAGCACTCTGATAGGCTATAATGGGATATTTCCATGCTTTTTAGGTGGATTTTGGTCACGCTTGTTCTGTAACATGTCCAGAGCGCTAATTAGCCTCTCACGTGTTTCCCGGGGATCTATCACATCATCTATGTAGCCTCTGGCGGCGGCTATATAAGGATTAGCAAATGTTTCTCGATACTCTTCAATTTGTGAGGCCTCAGCAGCTTCTGGATCCTCAGCCTCGTCTAATTCTCGCCGGAATAGAATTTCTACTGCTCCCTTTGGGCCCATCACGGCAATCTCAGCTTGAGGCCATGCTAGGTTGATATCACCACGAATGTGCTTGGAATTCATCACATCGTAAGCCCCACCGTAGGCCTTGCGAGTAATGACCGTCAATTTTGGCACGGTTGCCTCTGCAAAGGCGTATAGAAGCTT
Organism: Gemmatimonadales bacterium UBA7889; assembly: GCA_002501085.1. GTDB lineage: Bacteria > Gemmatimonadota > Gemmatimonadetes > Longimicrobiales > Gaopeijiaceae > UBA1142. The sequence continues at coordinate 2,617 of DLRL01000105.1, read as the reverse complement.
GGCTCCATGCCGAATAATGCCTCCATGTTCCTGGGCTACTCCGGGCAGGAAGCCAGGGACATCCTCGAAAACGACCAAGGGGATGTTAAAGGCGTCACAGAACCGAACGAATCGAGCACCCTTGTCCGACGCATCAATATCGAGTGCACCTGCAGAAGATTCAGGCTGGTTTGCGACAATACCTACAGCCCTTCCACCCAGACGAGAAAAACCCACTATGATATTTTGAGCGAATTGAGCATGGATCTCATATAAGTCACCCTCGTCGACCACACACTTGATGACTTCCCGCATATCGTAGGGTTGATTGGGGTTGTCAGGTACTATTGCTAAGAGATTATCGTCTCTGCGGTTAAAAGAATCAGAAGGCTCTAGGACTGGTGGTAATTCGGTATTGTTTTGGGGCAGATAACCCATCAATTCACGCACCGATGCTAAGCATTGAGGCTCACTATCGCATGCAAAATGTGCAACTCCAGATACTGAAGCATGCACTTCAGTCCCACCCAAACCTTCCATATCAACATCCTCATGCATCACGGTTTTCACGACATTCGGACCGGTAACAAACATGTAACTGGTCCCCTTAACCATGTAGACGAAATCAGTGATTGCAGGTGAATACACCGCCCCACCTGCGCACGGGCCAAGAACGACGCTAATTTGGGGAATCACGCCCGAGGCAAGTGTATTCCTTAGAAAGATGTCAGCATATCCCCCGAGGCTTACAACACCTTCTTGTATACGTGCGCCTCCGGAATCATTTAATCCGATGAGTGGAGCTCCGTTCTGCAAAGCTAGGTCCTGAATTTTCACTATCTTCTCAGCATGAGCTTCAGACAGTGAGCCACCAAAAACTGTAAAATCCTGGCTGAACACATATACCAGTCGCCCATGGATTGTACCGTGACCGGTCACGACTCCATCCCCGAGGACCTTCTTCTGATCAAGCCCGAATTCTACAGATCGGTGAGTTACAAATCGACCTAATTCTATGAACGAGTCTTCATCTAATAGAAGACTCAGACGTTCACGCGCAGAGAGCTTACCTTTTCCATGTTGGGCAGAGAGACGTTCTTCTCCACCCCCTTCTTCGGATTTGCGTCGCAGTTCCTCGAGCCTTTCAAGTTTCTCATGTATTGACATCAGATCCTTAGGCTTCAGCCGACAGGTAGAAGAATGCCTTCATCGATATAAACTACTTCGGTACGCCGGAGAATTCGCCCATCCACGAGTGAGTAAATACCAGCTGCACCCTCAATTTCATGTAACCCTTCGATTGCCATTCTAATTTCTTCTGCAGATTCAGCCCCCCCCTTCAGACCTTCGATAAGTAGAAGTGCAGTATCATAACCGAGAGCAGGAACTCCACTGGTGAGACTTCTCTGGAAATGCCCTTCGTATGCTTCCCGGAATTGTATAAATGTATTTCTATCTTCCGTACGACCTACAGAGGAAGTAGCAACTACTCCTGTGGTGTGTCGAAGGTCTACTGTCTCCAATACTTGAGGGTCAGTCCATCCAGATGTCCCAAGTATATCAATAGCTAGTGTGTCCAATCCGTAGTGGACTATCTGGGGTGCAATGAACTCCACATCCTCTGAGGGGATGGGTAAAAAGAGTGCGACAGGCTCAAGTATTTCTACATGCAGAGTATCGTCTTCCTCAAGACCTAGGGCTGCAATCTCCGCAGCCCTCAAAGTATTCTGGGCCTCTATGATCTCTTCACCAAAGAAAGTTGCTCCTACCTGATATGCGTAACGACCAACAATTGGTAGGCCTAGGCTTCGTGACATCTCCACGAATGCATCGGCCTCTTGAACTGATTCCGAGCTTTGCGAGTGCAATACTGCAATCCGCGTGTACCCATATTCAGAAGCGTACCTGGCCATCTCCGCAGCAGCTACTGGATCTGGACCCCCCAGAGAATAAATCCCCTCTCCTGCACGGGAGGTACTTCGGGCAGTGGGTGAAACAAGTGGGACCTCTGTGCGACGAGCACTCCCGGCAATCTCAAGAGAAGAATCTTCTAGAAATCCTACCATTCCTCGAATACCTGAATCCTCAAGTTCCATAACGAGGACCCGAGTGAGTGCCGGGTCACCCTGATCATCCACTGAGGTGATTCGCACATCTAATAGGGTTTCACTCAGTTCCACTGCTGCGACTTCAACTCCTTCGGCTATCAGTTGAGCGAATTCGGCAAGTCCTGGTGGCCCCCCGAATGGAAGTAGCATCGCAAGCTCAAGGATTATGAGCTCATCCTGTGAAGTATCGTGCAGTGCTTCCTCTGCGATTATGGAGTCTTCAGTTGGGATATCTTGCTTTCGCAGTTCTCCCAAACGCCCAGACTCTCCTATTTCGTCCCCGCCGGAAATAGCCTGATCTTCAGCAGGAACATTTACCGAAAATTCACCGGGGGTGCCCGCCAGATGGCAACCACTGGAGATTATGATAGTGAGAGCTAGCCCGATCGACGTTATCAGAGCCTTCTCTAACCAAAACCGCACAGTCATACGAACGCAGCAGAAAGCGGGAACAGAATTCTGCACCTCTGTTGCTGCAAACACCCCATCGTTAGTCCTCTGCAACCTCTGTTTCCGGCTCAGCAGCTTCG
>DLRL01000077.1 GCA_002501085.1 Gemmatimonadales bacterium UBA7889 | reverse complement strand
GATCCTACTTGAAGGTCCGCCAGCGCTATCTCGTCCCAACCAATCATGCGTTTGCCATGTGAGTTTACGATCGACTGCATCCGTTCGATGAAAGTGATGTACTCCTCTTCACTCAACTCTTCGACTTCATCACCACCTACATGGAAGTACGGGCCCGGAGTGCGTGAGGAGATCTCTCGTATGACGTCATCCAAGAATTCGTAGGTGATGTCCTTATCCACACACAGCGTGCTAAAGCCGACGTTGGTGCCGATGTAGAGATCTCGTGCGATGCCATCGCAGTTGAGGTCAGCGTACGAAGCGAGTGAAGCATTCGTATGGCCGGGTATATCAATTTCAGGTACGACTGTGACGAAACGTTCTTGGGCGTACTCTACAAGTTCAGTGTATTCATCTGTGCTGTAATAACCGCCAACTCCTCCACCAACCTCAGTTGAACCACCGTGCTCTGTGAGGTTAGGCCATCCCGGGATCTCAACTCGCCATCCTTGATCATCAGACAGGTGCAGATGCAGCCGGTTCAGTTTGTATAGAGCGGCCAGGTCTATGAAGCGCTTCACATCGTGCAGTGGTAAGAAGTGCCGGGCTACGTCGAGCATCGTCCCACGCCACTGAAATCGTGGCTCATCAGTAATGTGTACACCCAGCAAGAACAATGGCCGGGGATATGCCGCCGTATACTCCACCACTGGAGGCAGCAAATGCCGAATTGTCTGAACACCGTAGAACAGTCCAGCGGGCTCCAAAGCTCGCACGATCACCTGTGATCCAGTGACGGTCAGTTCGTAGCCTTCAGATCCGAGTGAAGGACTCGCCCCTTCCCTCGTCAGGTAGATGCCGCCGTCAGGAACGTCAGTTGAATACACTTCGACAGCCGGCATGGTCTCGGTGCTGTTTCCGATGAGGCCTGAGAGGAACTCACCGATCCGCTCTGCTTCCGTGTCGGTCGAATCAAAGAGAATTCGTGTTTCTTCTGTGAAGTGGAACGTATCAGCTACTGCCCATTCGACGGTTGCCGGAAGCGGAATGATCGTGTGCTCTGGCTCACCGGAACCTGTTCCGCATCCGACCAAGAGCACTGCAAACAACAAAGCACTGAGGTAGGCCAGGAACGGTTGTCCAGGCACGGTCGAGCCAAAGTGATTCTGTGACTTCGTTGTGAGTTTTCTATTCATAAATCAGCTTGCTACAATGGACGCGAAAAACCCGGTAGGACCGCAAGGCCTTACCGGGCTTTCCTCGTGTACAGAGCGGGAGACCGGACTCGAACCGGCGACAACCACGTTGGCAACGTGGAGCTCTACCAACTGAGCTACTCCCGCGTCTATAGTGGTCACGAAGCTAGAATATACGATTTTAACGGTCAATGCTGCTATGCCCTTCTAGCGTGAGTTCCTCGATTCCGTATAAACCCTTATGTTTGGCGGTCAATCGGGGCTTTGCTGCCTTCTGGCGCTCTCGCCCACTAACATGGACCTGAATGCGCCGGACCCTAGCCTTCTTATCTGTTCTTCTCGCCTTCAGTACGGGTGAGCTATGCTCTCAGGCCCCTACCCATGTGCTCGTCCCTAGGGGTCATGTGAGTGTGCTTTTTAACCCGTCATTCGACAGTTGGAATAGTCGGTTCGGGAAAAGGCTAGAGGGTGCAGTCCTTGTCGAGGAAGAGGAGCCACTCGGCCTTGACCTTACAGATCAGGCGGGCACCTCTCTCTTCCCTGCAATTGGAAAACTCGAAGAACAGATTCGAGCACTGACTGGTGACCCGAGCTATTCAGGGGTCCTCGGTGCGGCTGATGGCTTGGTGGTACACGACGTCACACGTATCGATATGGGAGCCCATGTGGGTGTGCTTGATTGGCTCACACTCGGCGTGGTCGCTCCGTTAGTTAAAAACCGTACGGTGTTTGAGATGAGCTTTCGCCCGGACAGTTTGAGCAGTGACCTTGGGCTCAATCCGAGAATCTCGAACAGCACGGAAGTGACTGGCTTCCTTGATGCTCTCGAATCGGCGTACAACTCCGTGCGAGCCCATGCTGACGCTCTTTGTTCCAACTCTTCAGGAAGCGCTGCTTGCGCACACGCTGAGTCCCTTGCTGGAAGACTGCAGAGTTTTCGTGGGGCTACCGAGGAAGCGTACTCTTCATCGGGATTCTTTCCGATACAAGGCTCAGCAGTTGCCGCCTCTCTATCAGACGCCTTGGCTGCGCTCGACTACGAAATGGTCAGTATCGGGCTCAGCTCGATCGGCTCCGGCCTCGTCTTCGCGACGGACTGGCTCACTGAAGCGGCACTTTTTGCTCTACCCACGATGAATGGAATTGGGATAGAAGGGTTTCCGCTGCAGGACATCAACGGGATATGGGAACTTGGTGATATCGAGGTGTCTGCACTTGTGCGCTTACTAGACGGTGGAAGACCAAGTGCAGGTGAAGCTTCACCTTTTGTGCAATATGGGCTTATGGGGAGCCTCTTAGTGCGCCTCGGTACCGGGAAGGTCGATGCCCAAGACATATTCTTGGATTTGCCTACAGGAGATGGCCAAATGGACATCGAAGCGGGTATTTCTGGATTTTTGGGGATCGGATCCCGTATCGGTATTCGGAGCTCAGCTCGTTATGGACTACAGCTGCCCACCACACTCATGAGAAGGGTCGCTCCACCAGAAATAGTGATGCCCTTAGCATCTACCTTACGTGAAGTGCGCTGGAGCCCGGCATCGTACATGAGGTTAGAAATCGAACCTTCATGGAATTTCTCACCACAGCTTTATGGATTCGGTACGTACCACTTTTACTCCAAAGCTATGGATAGCTACGAACTTACCGGTAACCAGGACAGAAATAGTACCGTACAGGTAGCGCCGATCTTCGTCGAAGACTTAGAGGATGAAAGCAGTAGAACGTTTCATCAGCTTGGACTCGGACTCAGGTACTCAACACTTAATGGTCTCGGATCCGCCAGCGAACAACGGCCTGCCGAAGTTCATGGCCGAGTTATCTACTCGCTCGCAGGGAATGGTGGGCACACACCTATCACGACCAGAGTAGAGTTTGGGATCCGTCTCTTCCAACGATTTTGGGGCAGTGCTAACTAAAGGATTAAGCCCGCTCCGGGGGTCTCGATGCCCAATTCAGTTTCCTGCGCATGGTATCGAGAAATGTCTGACCTTGAAGCTGGATCAGTGAGACCTCGTGCTCTCCTCTTGAAACCACAACTGTGTCCTGAGAACCAAGTTTGCCTTCGACCTGGCCATCAATGGTAAGTTGTAAATTGTGTCCAGGATCCAGCCCTGTGACAGCAACCTTTTCTTGAGACCCAACAACCAGTGGGCGAACAGAAAGCGAGTGCGGACAGATCGGTGTGACAACCATACACTCAATGTCTGGAGCCACAATCGGACCACCTGCTGAAAGAGAATACGCTGTTGAGCCGGTTGGGGATGCCAAAATCACTCCATCACCCGTGAAGCTCCCGATCTCCTCCTGACCTTCCGGTCGTTCTACTGTCAGTCTAATCGGAGTCACACGGGCTGCACCCGAATGATGAACAACAACGTCGTTCAATGCGTTGAACGGGCCCAGATTTTCACCTTCCGCCACTCTTACAATTGCACTTAGAGTGAAACGTCGTTCCACGAGCGCTTGACCATCAAGAACCGCTGTAAGCCCCGCTTCGAGCTCTTTTTCCGGAGTAGTCGTCAAGAAGCCCAACCGGCCAGTATTCACGCCGAAAACGGGAAGTCTCGATCCTATGGCAAGTCGCGACGCACGGAGCATGGTACCGTCACCGCCTAGAGCCAACAGTAGATCGATTGGCGATTGATCCAAATCGAGTATGTTCGACCCCTCAGGCAGGCCTGGACTCCTAGACTCAAATGCCAACGATACGTTCCGTGCCTCACACAAATCGATCAAACGATTGATGGCAGTCGAGCCTTCACGAGTCCTACCGCTCAGCACCACACCGATACGTCTGATCGGATCAGTGAGGGGGAAACTCTGCGAGGAACTCATGCAGTCTCCATAAGACTCGCAGATTTCACCCCTGCGAGCGTCCTGATACGTGTGACCATTCCCTCTACATCAAGACCGATATCAGCCAGAAGATCCTTCCGAGCTCCATGTTCGATGAACGAGTCAGGTAGTCCCATAGCACTCATCTGTGGCGCAGTCTTCAAATTCAATTCATTGAGTTCCTTCGCCATAAATGCACCGAAACCATTAACCACCTGACCTTCCTCGATGGTTAACACCGCCGGATGATTACGCATGACCTCATTGAAAACTGAGCGGTCATACGGTTTGAGGAACCTGCAGTTCACCACGGTGCACTTCACGCCTTCTGCGCCTAGCACGTTAGCAGCCTCAAGAGCAGGGAGCACCATGCTGCCTACGGCGAGAATGGCACAATCGGAGCCCTTCCTCAGGATCTCCCAAGTGTAGGGCTCGACAGGTGCAATCTCATTCAAGTGAGGGACATCTGATGGTACGGCATCTCTCGGCCAGCGAACGCACCAGGGACCATCATGTTTCTCAGTTGCAAGACGGACGAGAGCGAGCATCTCCGCTCCATCCTTCGGAGCGGTTACAGTCATTCCCTGAACTGCTAGCATATAAGTGATATCAAGCGCACCGTGGTGAGTAGGCCCGTCTTCACCAGCCACACCGGCTCGGTCCATACAAAAAACGACTGGCAGGTCTTGAAGTGCCACGTCATGCACAATGTTGTCGTACGCACGTTGCAGGAATGTTGAGTAGATCGCTACAACTGGTTTCACACCCTGGGTAGCCAGGCCTGCCGCAAACGTCACCCCATGTCCTTCTGCGATTCCAACGTCGAAGAACCGGTCCGGGAATCCTTCATCGAACATGTCGGTAGACGTCCCATCCGGCATGGCGGCCGTTATAGCAACAATCAAGGGATCCGTTTCCGCGAGTTGCACCAACCCCTTACCGAATATTTTCTGATACCGCGGAAGTCCCCCTGGTTTTTTTATACCGCTCCCGGTCGTTTTGTCGAATGGGCCTGATGCGTGCCACGTATAGGGATCGTTTTCGGCCTTTGAAAACCCCTTCCCTTTCTGTGTAAGCGCGTGAACTAGAATCGGCCCTTTCATCTTACGCACCTTCGACAGGGTTTCCGCCAAGGTTTTCACATCATGACCATCTACTGGACCAACATATCGGAATCCGAGTTCCTGAAAAATCAGCCCCGGAGTCAGGAGATGTTTCACGCTTTCATCTAGACGAACGGCAAGTTCTTCCATCACATCCCCAAGCGCAGCCGGGGTCCGGTGTAATACTTCTTTCACCAAACCTCTCACCTTGTTGTAGGCCGGATTGGTAATCATGCTGGTGAGATATTTGTTCATCGCCCCTACAGCAGGTGCGATAGACATATCGTTGTCATTCAAGACGACCACAAAATCTCGGTCGGTATGACCTGCGTTATTCAGCGCTTCGTATGCGAGGCCACATCCCATTGCCCCATCCCCTATAACAGCAACCACACTGAAATTCTGTTGAGTCAGATCACGTCCAACAGCCATACCCCAAGCTGCTGAGATCGACGTCGCAGCATGCCCAGCCCCGAAGGTATCGTACTCCGATTCATCTCTCCTACAGAACGGGGCCAGCCCACCCTGTGTCCGTATGGTGGGTAATTGCTCGTTACGACCTGTCAGAATCTTGTGGATGTAAGCCTGGTGCCCCGTGTCCCAAACAATCTGGTCGCGGGGAGTATCAAAAGCGTAGTGAAGCGCAACTGTAAGCTCCGCAACACCGAGGCTTGCACCGAAATGGCCACCTTTTTGTGATACAACATCGATATGACGTGTGCGTAGCTCATCAACGAGAGATGGCAGGTCATCTCGATCAAGGCGTCTGAGATCTCTTGGATAAGAGATTCCATCCAGTAGCGCCACGGAATTCACTCCTTCTCTTAGATCCTTTCTAGGCCGACGTCAAAGATAGTTGCACAGACCGTGCCGCACAGGCCAAAAGTGTTCGAGTTATCTCTCTCGCTCGATTACATAACGAGCTAAAACAGTTAATACAGGGGCATCGATATCGATATTTTCGAGTGCGCCCAAAGCATCGGCGATGCGTTCACGAGCATGCTCTTTCGCTTGATCGAGTCCGTACAGTCCAACGTATGTCGATTTATCGAGATCAACATCACTAGGATTCTTTCCTAGTAACTCCGCCGACTGCGTAGCATCCAGCACGTCGTCAGTAATTTGAAAGGCAAGGCCAATTGAACGTCCATAGCTCGCCAACGCAGACACAGTTTCCTTCTCTGCTGTGGCAGCAAGAGCACCCATCACCAGGGATGCAGTGAGTAAGGCTCCCGTCTTCCTTCGATGTAACTCATCTAATTCTTTCGGACTCAGCGTTTGACCTTCACCCAAGAGATCCAACCACTGTCCCCCCACCATACCGCCTGCTCCGGCAGCTTCAAGGAGCTTCTGCACAACCGTTGCTGCGCCAGAGGTTCCACACTCCAGCTTTCGTGCAGACTGTAGGGCCTGGCGCGCGGCAGCAGGGATCAGAGCAGCTGCTGCTCGGATTGTGACATCTTCTCCGAATACGCTGTGTGTTGTCGCTTGTCCGCGTCTGAGCTCTGCATCGTCCATGCATGGTAGGTCGTCATGCATGAGAGAATACGCGTGAATCATCTCAAGAGAAGCTGCGAGATCATATGCGTTTTTTTCAGCTCGACCTCCGCATTCTCGGTATGCTGTAGCACAAAGGATTGGCCGAAGCCTCTTTCCGCCACTCATTACTCCATGACGGATTGCATCTCCGATATCAGACTCCAGTTCCGATTCAATCAACATTATAGCTTGATCCAGAGCCTTATCGACACAGAGTCTCTCAGCCCCGAGATACTCCTTAAGCTCGAGGTAATCCAAACCTAATCGAGCTCCATATCCTGAACGTCCCCATCCCCAAGTAGTTCTTGGACTCTAAGCTCAGTCTGAGCAAGAACACGCTCAGCGTCTCGAACATGACTCACACCTTCCTCGAATAATTCCAGAGCTTCCTCCAAGGCAACGTCGTCCTGCTCTAGCCGTGACAGTATCTCTTCCAGCCGCCGCAAACGCTCCTCAAGTGAAGGACTTTCAACCTTCGACCCATCCAACTTATTGGGGCTATTCTCTGTTTCGCTCATTATTCTCCCCCCGTAGTTCCGTTGTCTCTGCTATAACTTCTCCGTCACTGACGCGAAGCATGAAGCGGTCTCCTTTTACAAAGTCACGCACCGATCTGAGAATCTGACCATCCCCTGTGCGTGCGACAGAATATCCTCGTTTCATCGTAGCCAAAGGCGAAAGCGCATCCAATTTTCCCTCCACACCCATGAGGCGCTGCCTACGCAGATCTAAAATCCCTCGGAGCCCAATTTGTAGTCTACCAAAATCATGGTCCAGCATTTGCTGCACAGGTTGTATCCTCCGGTCTATACCTAGCCCTAGGCGACTCAAAACATGTTCTATCATAGTTCTTCTGCGTTGAAACATGCCCTGTAAGCCCTTGGCTAACTCCACCGGCATCTGACTCAATCCTTCTCTTATGCCCACCCCATCCGGTACGACTTCCTCTGCAGCAGCAGACGGGGTAGGCGCCCTAAGATCAGCTATAAGATCCGAAATGGTGACGTCTATTTCGTGTCCCACAGCTGAGACTATTGGGATAGTAGATCCCGATATTGCTCTCGCTACTGGTTCTTCGTTGAAAGCCCAAAGATCCTCTATTGAGCCACCACCTCGACCCACGATGATTACTTCAGGCTCACCAGTGGCTACCAAGTCATTAATCGCCTCAGCAATCTCATTCGCCGCACCCTCTCCTTGTACTCTAGTCCCACGAACAAGGACACGAACCCACGGGGCCCTTCTACTCAAAACTGAAATGATATCCCTAAGGGCAGCACCAGTCGTTGATGTCACTATGCCCACCACCGCTGGATGCTTCGGAAGGGGTTGCTTGCGTGCCGGATCTAGCAAGCCCTCTGTTTCGAGTTGACTCCTTAACTTCTCGAAAGCGATACGCCAAAGTCCTTCCGCACCCTCACTTTCGAGTCGCCTCACCGACATTTGGTAGGCGCCCTTTTTTTCGTATAGAGTCAGGTTTCCAAAAACCCGGACCTCCATTCCGTCGTCCGGATCTGTTGGAAGAGCGGCAGCGTCACGTGCGAACATGACACAGCGGAGTTCTGACTGGTCATCCTTGACCGAGAAGTAACAGTGCCCAGATGGGTATCGCTTCCAGTTCCCAACCTCACCTCGCACCCAAAGAGTATCAACGCTGCCTTCAATCAGCTTTCGTATCGCACCGTTTACTTCTGAGACTGACCAAACTCGTTCAGGAATAGGGGCTGTGGAATCCATAAGTGGCTCTTCACTCAGGCCACTGAACAAGCCCAAATCCGACTGCTTAGACACAAGGAATGCGACTTACCCTGAGGCCGCTCTGTGACTGGCTGCCTTCACGGTATTAGCGAGTAGCATCGTGATCGTCATAGGTCCGACCCCGCCCGGTACGGGAGAAATCGCTTCAGCAACCTCTGTGACTTCATCGAAAAGCACGTCGCCACACACTCTGTAGCCCTTATCGCGAGAGGGGTCATCTACCCGGTTTGTACCGACATCAATCACTATGGCTCCTGGAGCAACCATTTCAGCCGTGATCATCTCGGGTCTTCCCATCGCAACAATTAAGATCTCAGCACTTCGAGTCACGGACCCAAGATCAGCCGTACGGGAATGACAGACCGTTACTGTAGCATTTCCTCCGATGGCCTTTCGTAGTAAAAGTGCGGCCAATGGACGACCGACAATGTTCGAGCGCCCCACAACGACAACGTGCTTGCCGCTTGGATCATGCCCACTTCGGGTAAGCATTTCAATCACGCCTGCAGGCGTACAAGGTGCGAAAAAATCTCCTGAGTCGGTCGCCAATCGTCCAACATTGACCGGATGGAAGCCGTCCACGTCTTTCGATGGGTGTATAGCCTCTAGCACCTTCCCTTCGTCGATATGATCTGGAAGCGGGAGCTGTACTAGGATCCCGTGGATCCCGGGATCAGCGTTTAACCCAGAAACCACTCCAAGGAGTTCGTCTTCAGAGGTATCGACCGAAAGTGTGATCTGACGAGAGTTGATTCCCATATCCGCAGCTGCCTTGTTCTTCATCCCCACGTACATCTGCGAAGCAGGGTTTTCTCCCACCAATACCGTCGCGAGACCAGGTGTTACACCTGACGCTTCCTTCAGGCGTGCAACTCTATCCTTGAGTTCTGCTCGAATTTCATCGGCGATGTCCCTGCCGGATATGATCTGTGCACCCATGCACTAACCGTGTTAGAAGTACTTAGATAGAGGACAGGGAAAGTAACACCTCTGAAGCCAGGCTGTTTCTTACTTGGCTAAATCAATGGCCCGCGTCTCCCTGATAACAACAACCTTGATCTGCCCAGGGTATTGGAGTTCACCTTCAATGCGCCTTGCGACAGCCTCAGAAATCTTAGCCATCTGATCGTCTCCTACCTTATCGGGTTCCACCATGACCCGTAACTCACGACCTGCCTGGATAGCAAAGCATCGCTCTACTCCCGGGTGTTCCATAGCGAGTTCTTCGAGTTTCTCCAAACGCTTCACATAACCTTCAAACATTTCACGCCGAGCTCCCGGACGTGATCCACTAATCGCATCTGCGGCCGAAACTAGGAAGGTTTCAGCGAAGTGGTGAGGTTCTTCGTCATGATGGGCTTTGATTGCATTCAGCACGATGGGCTCTTCGCCATGCTTCTTACATAGCCGGTAACCAAGTTCGACGTGTGTCCCTTCATGGTCATGTGTCATGCCCTTACCCACATCATGTAGCAAACCTGCACGTTTGGTAGTCTGGACGTCGAGTCCAATTTCTGAAGCCATATTTCCAGCGAGTTGTGCTACTTCCTTGGCATGCCGAAGCTGGTTTTGACCATAAGAGGTGCGGAAACGGAGGCGGCCAAGCGTCTTGACGATCTCGGGATGCACCCCATGGATGCCAAGTTCATAGAGTGCTTCTTCCGCCGCATCCAACATCTCCTGATCGATATCGCTTGCCGCCTTTTCAACGATCTCCTCGATGCGTCCAGGATGAATTCTTCCGTCCTCGACCAAGCGTTGGAGAGCAATACGAGCAACTTCGCGCCGGACTGGATCGAAGGCCGATAAAACTACTGCTTCGGGTGTATCATCAATGATCACATCTACACCCGTCGCCTGTTCAAAGGACCGTATGTTTCGTCCCTCCCGACCGATAATACGACCCTTCATCTCGTCAGACGGGAGTTGAACAACTGAAACGGTAGTATCCGCTGTCACATCAGCAGCCATACGCTGAATAGAAAGGGTCAAGATCTTCTTAGCCTCACGGTCTGATTCTCGCTGGGCCTGTTCCCGTATTTCTCTTAGAGCATTGGCGGCCTCGGCCTGGGCCTCATCCTTTAGGTCTTCGATTAGATCTTTCTTCGCTTCGTCCCTAGTAAGTCCTGCTACTTGCTCGAGACGCTTGCGGATCTTTGAGTTCGCTTCACGGAGCTCTGCATCCCTTCGAGATAACGCAGCTACACGCTCCTCAAGTTCAGTGTCTCGGTTTTTGAGATCTGTTTCTCGAGAACTAAAGTCATCCGACTTTTGACTGAGGGCATCGGAGCGCTCCTGGAGTCTGCGTTCAGAGCGTTCAATCTCTTCGCGACGGCGATCCTCTTCTTTCTCCCAAGCTTCACGCAGTCGAGAAGCTCCTTCGCGACCGGCTAGCTCACCTGCTTTACGAACGCTCTCTGCTTCTTCCTGCGCCCTGTTAAGGATGCGGGAGGCCTCGTCCTTAGACTCTTCCTTCTCAAGCTCATATAGGGCCCGTGACCGATTCCTCGATACGAGGAATCCGACAAGAACCCCAAAAACGAGGCCAGCCGCCGCCCATAAGAATGGCGGGGTGACCATTTATTGACTCCGGAATCGACACAAGGGACGTGTCGAGAATGAGTAATCTGGAACTCAACCGCATTACTAGAGACGGCTGAGTCTTTCTATCGCTCCAGAATAGAGGACAGGTGTAAGTAGGACGCAAGCTAGAAGCAGGCGGGTTAGCGATGGCAGTTATCCTCTGTACCTACTTCAGAGTCCCAATTCGAGGTCGGGAATTAGATTGGGAATATCGTCTTCGATACGACGCGCTAATTTCTCTGCCCTACCAGCAATTTTACTACGCAATACTCCAATCTCCTGTCGCGCCTGAAAGTACTCATCAGCTATCGAGAGAGCTGCAAGTATCGCTGCCTTGTCACCGTCGACTAGCCCGGTCTGGACATTGATCTCGTGAATCCGGTCATCCACCATCTTTGCACAACGCTTAGTATGCTCAGGCTCCACGTCCGCTCGGATCGTATGTTCTTCACCCGCTATTCGGACTGTGACCGCAATCTTTGAGGGAGTCATTGTCCCTCCTCCACAAAGCGTATCTTTGCTATCAACTTATTGACGCTAACCTGACCTGCCTCTAATCGGGAACGCATGTCCTCGTTGTCCTCCTCTAGTTGAGCAAGCCGATGGAGCACCTGGCCCGCGTCACCTTCATCACCCGCAAAACGTTTGATGAGTGTTTCGAATTCCGCGTTCCTGTCTTCTGCCATCTCAGCGCGGCGAGTTACCTCTGCTAGATGTTGAAGGGCCGCCTCGACAATCTTCTCCAGTTCGACAAAGGCAGTTTGCTCCGGTCCTTCTCCGTTACCCTCGGGGTTCGACATCCAATTCCTCCTTGAGCCTACGGAGAATCAGGTTCACAGACCTGTCCACTTCCTTGTCCTTTAAGGTTCGATCTGCCGATCGGAAGCGCAGTCGGAATGCTAGTGACCGCATACCATTGTCATTTTCGGGGTCAAAGTACAGATCAAACATTTCTAGAGACTCAAGTAACGCTCCCCCAGAGTTTCTTATTAACAAGTCGAGCTCGGCCCCAGTGTGACCTATCGGCACAATCAGTGCTAAATCACGTTCGATAGCTGGGAAAGTCGGGAGAGGTACATGCTTAGGGGTCGGCAATCTCAGGGGGTTCGACGGAAGTGTGATCTCGAATCCCCAAATATCTCCAGCCCAGACAGGAGCGTCGACCTCGCTAGGCAAGACTAACCCGCCGTGACCCACACTAAGGTCTGTTCTGTCCATTACAGCAAGACAGGTCCCTTCGTGGAACGGCGCCACAACATCAGCCTCGACAATGACTTTCGCTGCGCCTGCATATGAGATGCGCACCACTGTCTCGAGCAACGCCTTCAGGTCCCAGACCGCTATAAATTCATCCCGCCTAGACCAATGAGAGGGTTCGCGTCTACCGGTCATGACTACAGCAAGGTGTGCCTCTTCACGAGGAGGCTCCCCTTTTCCAGCCTTCCGGAATGAAGTCGCGATCTCGAAAAGCCGGACGTCCCGATTTCCATGAGCAAAATTGTGCTCAACCCTGCGGAGCAGAGAAGGTAAGATCGCTCTCCGTACAAAAGGTTCTGTGGATGTAAGCGGATTCGCTACCTGCACGTCACCTTCTGATTCTGGAACAAATGCGGGTGTTTGCGCTTCGAACAACCCTCTATTTGCCAAGACCCTACGAAGCTCATCTTCTAGCTCAAACATAGGGTGATCTGGAACGTTACTTGGCCTGTAAGGACGCATCTCTGACGGGAACTTGTCATAGCCATGCGTGCGTGCAATTTCCTCAATCAAGTCAATCTCACGCGTTACGTCATAGGATCGGAATCCCGGAACTCTAACATTGACGACTCGTTCATCCTCATCAACCAACTGGAATCCCAAGGGCTCTAATAGACTCCGGACCTCTAGGCTGGTGAAGCCTACTCCCAAGACATGCTCTATTCGCGAAAGTCTGAGTGATACCACATCCGCTTCAAATTCGACTGCACAGCAATCAAGGACTGGGCCATCAATCACCCCATCCGCAGTCGATAGGATCAAAGCAGCGGCTCTGGACACAGCTAGTTCGATCCCTTCAGGGTCAACCCCCCTCTCGAACCTGTACGACGCATCAGTCGATAGGCCCAGTTTTTTGCGAGTAGCACGAATTGACTGAGGATTGAAGAGTGCACCCTCAAGAAGCACATCTACCGTATCATTTGTGACTTCCGATTCAAGCCCACCCATAACCCCACCGATTGCAACGGGCTTCTGTAGATCACAGATCATAAGCATGTCAGATGACAGAGCGCGGTGTTCTTCATCGAGTGTGGCGAATTTACTCTCCCTCTCTCCGGCTCGCCGAACTACGATCGAAGTCCCTTCTAACTTGTTCAGGTCGAAAGCGTGAAGTGGTTGGCCCAACTCCAACATTACATAGTTGGTAGCATCAACTACGTTATTGATCGGACGGGCACCGGCCCCTCGAAGTCTCTGTTGTAGCCATGCCGGAGACTCGCCCACCGATACCCCCCGAATGACAACTCCAAGGTACCGGCTACATAGGTCCGGGTCCTCAATTCGAATACCGACAGCACCAAAACGTGCTTCCTCCCGGTCTCGCTCAAAGGCAAGTGAAATCTTGGGATCATCAGGAAAATCCGGAACTAGCACAGTTCCCCTACCCGCATGTGCGAGTTCCCTTGAAATACCTAGGTGCGATAGCAGATCACCGCGGTTCGCAGTGATCTCTACATCCATCGTGACATCGTCCAGCCCCATGGCCTCTATAAACGACTCACCCGGTATAAACTCTCCATGAATTTGATAGATTCCCCCATGATCTATTCCTAGCCCTAACTCTTTTGCAGAGCATAACATACCATGAGATACCTCACCTCGAATCTTAGCTTTTTTCAGCTTCAGGTCGCCCGGGAGAACTGCTCCTACAGGGGCAAATGGATACCAGGCCCCCTCCAGAACGTTTGGAGCTCCACACACAACAGATACGATCCCCTTTCCGCCATCGACTTCGCACAATGTTAGCCTGTCAGCATTAGGATGTTTCTCGGCACTGATTACTCGACCCACGACAACATCTTCAAGTCCTCTTCCCGGAGAGACTGTTCCATCAAGAGGTGCTCCGCGCAAAGCAAGATGTTCACCAATTTCCTCTGGTGTAAGTTGCAGCCCTGGTACGCAGTCTAAGAGCCAGCGATACGAGGCATTCACGATGTAAACTGTCCCAGGAAACGGACGTCATTTTCAAAGAAACGTCTCAAGTCATCAACGCCGTGCTTGATCATGGCGATCCTGCCCGGGCCCATTCCGAATGCGAAACCGGTATAACGCTCTGGGTCGTACCCCGCATTTTCGATTACTGCAGGATCAACCATCCCTGCACCCATAATCTCCAACCATTCCATTTCCTCCCGTGTCCCATCCTGCCGTGTGACAACCCGCTTAACGTCAACTTCGGCACTGGGTTCCGTGAATGGGAAGAACGAAGGGCGAAAACGGACCTCTGTGTCAGGACCCCAATAACGCCGTGCGAATTCAGCCAGTGTGGCTTTGAAATCCACAAATGTGATACCCTCGTCGATAACGAGGCCCTCTACCTGCATAAAAGCCGGGGTGTGTGTCGCATCATAGGTGTCCCTGCGGTAGACCCAACCGGGGGCGATAATCCGGATTGGCGGATCGTGCTTTTCCATTGTTCGCATCTGCACAGGAGAAGTGTGACTCCTCAGCAGAACCGAGTCCGTGAGATATAGAGTATCCTGTTCGTCTGCAGCCGGATGATCCAGTGGGGTATTCAATGCCTCGAAGTTGTACCACTCAGTATCCGCCTCTGGGCCACGCGCCCGTGTGAATCCCAGATCCCGAAAGATTTTTGAAATCTCGTCTACAGCTTGGGTAACAGGATGGATTGCACCTTCCCAAGTAGCCCTCGAAGGAAGAGTCAGGTCTTCATGACTAATACTCGTACCCTCGATGAACGAGCTTTCACGCTCGACGATCGCCCTGCTCAATATCTCTTTTACTCGATTTGCTTCCTGGCCCACAGTCGGACGCTCATCTGGCGGCACATTACTCAACCCCCGGAGCACTACAGAGATACTGCCTTCCTTACGTCCGAGTAACTCTACCCGCACCCTTTCTAGAGCACCTAGGTCAGATGCATCCCGAACGGCGGCCAGACCCTCAGTCTCGAACTTCTTAAGAACGGCGATCAGACTCTTATCGGTCATTCGAGATCCCGTGTAAATACGCTGTCTGAATAGTGGCGAAAGCTATCAGCGGTGTATTCGGTCGCAATCCCACATCAGCCATACAAAATGACTCACTGGAAAAAGACCCCGCAGCCTAAGCGGCGGAGCCATATTTAGATCAACCCTAGAAACCACTCAGGTCCCCTATCCCATCATCACGTCTTAGCTGCTAAGCTTGCCTTGGCCCGATCGACAACATGTCCAAACGCTTCAGGGTTATGTACTGCAAGATCAGCAAGCGCTTTGCGGTCGAGCTCAACTCCAGCATGCTTCAGTCCGTTAATAAACCGAGAATATGATAGATCATGCTCTCTCGCGGCCGCATTGATACGTGCAATCCAGAGGCGTCGGAAGTTTCTTTTCTTTTTTCTCCGATCTCTGTACGCGTGCTCCCAACCCTTCTCCACCGCGTCTTTCGCAGTACGATATAAGTTCTTCCTACCCCCGAAGTAGCCTTTGGCTGCCTTCAGGACCTTTTTCTTTCGCTTATTACGTGCGACAGCAGAAGTCACTCTGGGCATGGTTAACTCCTCAAGATCCGTAGGGTAGCATTCGGTTCAGACGCTTACGGTCTGCGCCTGCCACGAGATCAGACTTGCGAAGCCTGCGCTTCCGCTTCCTGTCTTTCTTTGTCAAGATATGGGACTTGAACGCCTTCATCCGCTTAAGCTTACCACTCGCAGTTTTCTTTATGCGCTTGGCGGCCCCACGGTGCGTTTTCATCTTTGGCATATCGACCTCCGTCTTCCCCGGACCAATCAATCCAGGGCCCGGTTCCGCTATTTAGTGTTCAACGGCGCTACAATCATTGACATCAACCGTCCTTCCATACTCGGGCTCGTCTCAAGTGTCCCCAAGTCTTCCAAGTCACCTGCAACCCGAATAAGCACTTCGCGTCCAATCTCAGGGTGGGTCACCTGCCGACCACGGAACATCATCGTCAGTTTGACCTTGTTACCCTCTTCAAGAAAACGCCGAGCATGGCGCAACTTGAACTTATAATCATGGTCTTCAATACCAGGCCTAAATTTAACCTCTTTGACCTGGATGACATGCTGCTTTTTTCTCGATTCTCGAGCAGCACGTGCAGCTTCATACTTGTACTTACCGTAGTCCATCATCTTGACCACAGGCGGTCGAGCTTCCGGTGCAACCTCTACCAGGTCCATCTTTCTTTCGGCCGCACGCTCACGGGCTTCATCCATCGAAACAATACCGATTTGCTCGCCATCATCTTGAATGAGCCGCACTGGGCTGATCCTAATCTGCTCGTTTACACGAATGCGTTCTTTGCTGATTTCTGTTGACCTCCAATAAATCCGTTGTATAAAAAAGGCCCGAGACAAGTCTCGAGCCGCGACCACAGGATACGACCCTTGGAACAATCCCAAGTACCGATCTTCGCGACCCTCACGTCAGCTCTCTAGGAGCCCTGAAGGCGGGACCGCCGGTCACTGCGATCCACTTCCTGACTGTGACCCGCTGCAAGCAGCGGAACGACAATCTGTGAGAAGTCAGATGCCAGGTCAACGGCTCCCTGCGCCCATAAGCACATACGGTTAACTAACGACCTGATCTCCAGTCACCCTTGGAGTTCCTGGCCTAGTAACTAGGGTAATATCTAGCCAAGAGACTTGTTTTGAATCTCATCTACTACCCTATCGATGAAGCTGCCCCTGTCCATCACTTCTTGCTTCTTTCCCATGCCACGTCTTCGTACTGCAACCGTGCCGTTAGTTGCCTCACGTTCTCCGATAACTCCCATATATGGGATCTTCAATGTCTCTGCATCACGAATTCGGTATCCGAGAGTATCTCGTGCTTCTAGAGACGAACGTATACCCGCCTGTTCCAAATCTTTTGCAAACTCACGAGCACTCTCATTCCACTGCTCACCCACGGGAAGAATTCGGACCTGTTCTGGCGCCATCCACGTGGGGAACGCACCACCATAATGTTCTATCAACCCGCCGATGAATCGCTCCATAGAGCCGAGCAAGGTTCTATGGATTACGACTGCCTGGTGGGGTTTATTATCGGCACCGATATATTCAAGCCCGAACCGATGAGGCATCTGGAAGTCTAGCTGGAATGTACCCCCCTGCCATTCTCGGCCAATCGCATCAACGAGATTCACATCAATCTTAGGTCCGTAGAAGGCACCTCCACCCTCATCTAAGATGTAGTCCGCTCCTCGCCTCTCTAATACTCCCCGCAATGTCTCAGTGGCTTGGTCATATACCTCGGGATCACCAATTGCTTTTTCTGGGCGACTAGAAAGGGCAAGGTGATATTCGTAACCAAAGATCTTCAATAGGTAGTCTGCCAGATCCAGAAGGCGGTCATATTCCTCAGCGATTTGGTCAGACCTCACAAATATATGGGCATCGTCTTGAGTGAAGCAGCGCACGCGAAGCATGCCATGTAGGGTCCCAGAACGCTCGTAACGGTAGCAGGTTCCAAGTTCAGCAAAGCGCAATGGAAGGTCGCGATATGAGCGAGTCTGTGTCTTGTAGATCATAAAGTGATGAGGGCAATTCATAGGTTTCATACGAAAACGCGCGCCATCATCTTCCATGACTGGGAACATATTTTCCTCAAACACCTCGAGGTGTCCACTCATCCGGTAAAGCTCCTCGCTAGCAACCTGAGGAGTAAACACAAGTTCGTATTCGTGCTCGAGAAGCGTTTCTTTTAGGAATTCCTCAACCGTGTGACGGATGATACCACCCCGGGGATGCCACAGGATGAGGCCAGAGCCAACCTCTTCCTGGATACTAAAGAGATCCAGTTCTTTTCCTATGACCCGATGATCTCTTTTCTTTGCTTCTTCAAGCCGATCTAAGTGTTCATCCAACTCTGGGTGACTATGGAAGGCAGTCCCATAGATCCGCTGGAGCATTTGACGTTTTTCATCCCCACGCCAATAGGCACCCGCACCAGAAAGAAGCTTGAAATGTTTAAGTTTTCCCGTGCTCGGCACATGAGGACCTTTACACAAATCTAGAAATGGTCCGTTCTGATATACGGTGATTACCTCATCGTCCTCGAATTCCTCTAAGCGCTCAAGTTTGAGTGGATCGTCCTCGAAAAGCTGGCGAGCCTCATCCTTTGTCACCTGCCGCCTCTCAAACGGCTGGTCGGCTACAGTCACCTCAACCATTCTCTTCTCAAAGGCTTCTAGGTCATCCGGGGTGAACGGTGTATCTACGTCAAAGTCGTAGTAGAAGCCTTCCTCAATAGCTGGACCAAAGCCAATTCCAGCATTTGGAAGCAACTCTCGGACTGCAGTCGCGAGCACATGAGCTGCAGAGTGTCTTAGTACGGGAAGTGATTCAGGGTCCTTCAAGGTCAAGATCCGAATATCTGCATCACTCTGAAGAGGATCCATTAGGCCTACTGTCTCTCCATCGACTACTGCGGCGAGGGCTGCCTTAGCTAAACCAGGACCGATCGAGCTGGCGACTTCGCCCGGTGTCACACCGCGCTCCATTGTCAGGACATCACCGTTCGGTAGGGTTAACTGAATTTGTTCCATGTTCGTCATCACCTAGCGCCGTCGCCTTGGCATTTCAATCGCAGACCCAGGGTCCGGGCGAATGCCCGCGTCATCAAGTCGTGCATAAAGAGCCGGAACCTCAGAAGTGATTAAGATGTTAAGTCTATCGATAAATGCGGGCATTTCATCCCATGATTTTTCAATTTGAAGCAACTGATCAGCAGTTGGAGAGCCAGTAACTCCTTCGATTTGACCAACCAAGTTTGCGCCCCTACCCCCTTCTCCTAGATCATTCCCAATCTCATCAACCTCTCCTAGAAGACGCTCAATTTCGGACTTCAAGTCCTCACTTTTTGGGCTCACTTCATCTAGTAAATCCAAGGCATCTCCAAGCTGTTCCTCCAGTTCTCCCAGCGCTGAGTTGGCTTCCGAAACCACTCCGGATAAGCGGTATGAAGAAATCATCGCATCGTGACGTGCCAGTAGCACAGTTTGACTAATGGTGACACGGGGATCTAGGCGAACTGAAAACTCACCTTCAAGGACACTGTTTCCTGCTTCAAGATGCACTAAGTATGTCCCCGGGAGCACCCTTGGACCGGGATTCATTGGGTCACCCCCAGAATTTTCTTCTTGAATCCTTAAGTCCCAGATCATTTCGTTTAAGCCTGCATTTCCTGTGCCCTCTAATCTGCGGATCGACTGCCCTCTCAGGTCCGTGATCGATAGAGACACTTCGTCTGTATCTTCCGCCAAGTGATACCTCATGCGTACACCCATCGGCGGATTCGAGGCCGAGAAGATGCCTGGGGTCCATCCTTGAGGTGTGTACCGATTGTATGAGACCGCTGGCTGAATCCCAAAAAGATGAGCCTCTGCCGTAATCGCCTCGGGAGTGAGTTCTTCAAGCGGAGTGATATCATCCATAATCCAAATACCCCGCCCGTGCGTTCCTATCACCAGATCATTTTCTCTGGGCTCAATTTTGATATCATCTACCGGTACAGTCGGAAGCCCATTGTCGAGTTGAACCCACTGGCCACCGGCATTGACTGATACGTACACCCCGATTTCGTTTCCAACAAAAATCAAATTCGGATTACGTGGGTGTTGAGTAAGAGCGTTGAGAGAAGACTGAGGCAAACCGTTCACTATCGCACGCCATTCATTTCCGAAATCTGTACTAACGAAGAGATAGGGCGAAAAATCATCTGAACGATGATTGTCAAAAGCTATGTAGACCGTTCCCGCATCCGCATGTGATGCGACGATGCGTGTCACATATACATTGTCTGGAAGGCCCTCAATATTGTCCGTAAGATCAGTCCAGGTATTGCCGGCATCTTGTGTAAGCTGAACCCGCCCATCGTCTGCTCCAGTGTAAATAACTTGACTATTCACTGGCGATTCCCCGATCGAGGTAAGATTTCCGTAGTTGGATTGACCATCGTTCAAGGACATCTGAGGATCTGAACCAAGAACACCCATAATCGAGAGGGAATCCCGACTGATCTCATGAGTAAGGTCAGGGCTTATCGGGTCCCATGTTTGCCCTAGATCCTGAGATCTGAAGAGAATGTTTGCACCAGCATAGATGGTGTTTTCGTCATGAACGGACAGCAGAATTGGGGAGTCCCAATTCCAGCGCAAAGCTGGTTGCTCACCATCTTCGTTCGATTGACCAATTGGGCGAATTCGGGATCGCTCCATCGTCGTGAGATCCAAACGAGTCAGGTTACCACCCTGAGATTCAGCAAACATAACGTTCGAGTTTCCCGGATGCATTACGGTAAAAAACCCATCTCCACTTCCAACATTATACCAGTCTCGAGTGCGGATGCCCTGATCCGACCACGTGTCTGACGGTGCACACCAGGAACCATTATCCTGGAGTCCACCACATACATGATAAGGCTCCCTACTATCTACACCGATTTCATAGAACTGCGAGACCGGCAAGTTTCTGAACTGATACCAATTATCTGAACGGTCCCAACTCACGCTCAGACCTCCGTCACTCCCTAAGAGTAGATGATCAGAATTATTTGGATCTATCCAAAGCGCATGATGATCAAGATGCACTCCTGCTGCCGCATCATTTGTGAAATTTCTTCCCCCGTCAGAAGAACGGTAAAGATCTGATCCACCTAGGTATATCCGCTCTGCGTCATTCGGGTCGATCCGGATCTGTGAGTAGTACATCGGACGATTGTTCGTAGACGACATCTGTTCCCAGTTGTCACCACGATTCCTTGAACAATACACCCCGTTCTTCTGCTCACTGGGGGCGGGACCACCACCCCGGCCTTGGCCTGGTGCCCGAGCATCCGCTTCAACTAGAGCACAAACCAGATTCCCGTTACCCCTGTATACGTCCAGCCCAATCCTACCCTTATCTCCCTGGGGGAACCCATCGGTTAGTTCTATCCAGGAAACCCCACCATTTACCGTCCGATAAATTCCACTACCGGGCCCACCCCCATTAAAGCCCCAAGCCCGACGTTGTCTCTGGTACATTGCAACAAACAGTGTCATCGGATCATTGGGGTCCATTACTAAGTCGATCGCGCCTGTATGCTCATCAACGAACAGAACATGCTCCCAGGTCTGTCCCCCATCTGTTGTCTTGTAGACTCCCCTTTCCGTATTCGAACCCCATAGGTGCCCCACAGCTGCCACATATGCGACCTCAGGATCCATGGGATGCACCTGGATCCTGGATATGTGATGCGTGTTCTCCAGGCCAAGATGGGCCCAAGACGCACCTGCGTCAGTCGAGCGGTATACCCCATTCCCCCAGGGGGAAGATTGGCGATTCTGAGGTTCACCTGTGCCCGTCCAAATAACGTTCGGGTTCGATGGTGAAACCGTTACATCACCGATGGAGGAAGTTTTCTCTCCTTGGAAAAGCGGTTCAAAAGTTGTCCCTGCATTCTCAGTTTTCCAGATTCCACCTGTTGCTGTGCCCACATAGAAGGTGCTCGGATCCGATTCGACGACGGCAATATCTGAAATGCGGCCACTCATAATCGTCGGACCTATCTCGCGCCACTTAAGCACCTGCTTAGCAGCTGAGAGTTCCCCACTTGTTATCTGTGCGCTCGCTGGAACACCTGTGAGAGCCACACTAACCATTCCGAGAAAAAGCCAACGACAGTGCATCTGTGTAACCTCAAAGTAGGAGTATTTCCACGTTCCAACGGTACACATCAATATCCGGACTGACCAGGAAAGGTGCACTGTTTGATGCCGGGTAAAACCAGTCTATTCAGTATGAGCTAGAGTGGCTAACCCTCGGTACCTTGGCCCCCAGGCGTATTGGGGCTCCTTTGTGAGAGACCCGCAGGGATGCTCATTGTTCTTCTCAGGTCAGCAAGCCACGCAGTTGTGATTATTCTGAGAACCAAGTCCTTCCAGAAGTGCTACGGTAGGAAGGAACGGAAGGATTCTCTGAACCGGACCATTCGCCATATCCGCTACCGTTTGACCTCTGCGACTAACTACTGAGACATCAGCCCCCTGAGATACCAGATAAAGAATCAACTCATTATCTCCCCGAGCTGCTGCGTGATGCAAAGCTGTGTACCCATTATGGTCTCTGGCATTGACATCAGCCCCGAGCTCTTCAATCAGGTAACGCACTGAGGAAACCCAACTCTCTGGCACATGCCTATGAATGTTCGCAGCGAACCCTTCGCCGTATCCTATCCCTGACGCTGCATGAATTGGCCAGGCGCCAGGACCTCCAACGCGCACAGGAGGAAGTCCAGAAGGATCCAGCACGTCAGATTGAGCCTCACCCCTTCCACGATAACTTCTACCGGCAGTTTTCTGCGTTGGGATATTCGGATCAGCTCCGTACTCTATCAGTAACCTCATGGCTCTAAGGTCCAATCCATACGCAGCTCGCCAGAATGGAGTCGCCCCAGTCCTATTGGTCCTTAGGTAGTCATCACCAAATGTCGTGTACCAAAGCTGCTTCGTGAGCCTCACATTAGGGTCGACTCCTGCTTCTAGGAATGCCTTCATCAGATCCAGATATGTGACTTCCTGTTGAAGACGGTGCGTAGGCTGTGGATGCCGTGATTTAGGGATCCACTCTGTATTCAGTGCTATGTATAGCGGTGTCGCACCAGCATCACTCGCGACCGTTGGGTCAGCACCACGTTTGAAAAGCTCCATCGCTAGACCGAAGTGGCCATTAATAAGCGCCATGAGGAGAGGAGAAGTGTGATCCCCTGCACTCACCTGATCGATTTCCACTCCATGATCCAGAAGAGCGAAGGCTGTTGAGGCATGGCCATCACGAACAGCCATTAAAAGAGCAGTCATACCACCGTATCCTCCCACTAGCTGAGCGTGAGAGAGTGGTTGATTGACCCTGTCCCTTTGCTGGACCAACAGCAGGTCCTGTTCACTCCGGGCCCCTCCGGAACCGGAGGTAGCTTGCCTTTGTTCAGTACCTCCTTGCCTCACTTCTCTTGTTCGATCAACTGTCGGCTCAGTCTCTGCCATCCGTGCTCGCCGAGCCTGCTGATCCTGGCGATCAAACTCATCACGTGACGGCATATCGATCACCGCAGCTGTCAAAGCCGGGTCAGCTCCAACTTGAAGAAGCAATCGGATGACCTCTGTACGTCCAGTTGCTGCGGCAAACATTAGAGGAGTCTGACCCCATATTGACTCTCTTGCATCAAGCTCGACACCATGATCGATCAGCGCTTGAACTGATGCTGCCCTTCCGGACGCGGCGGCAAAATGGAGCGGTGTCACGCCCCCTGTCGCACTCTCAGCTTCAGGATCTGCTGACGCATCCAGTAGAAGCTGAATGACTGACGCATCTCCCCGGCGAGCTGCAAGGTGAAGCGGACGGTACGCCCCGAGCCGTGTTACGGCCTCAACATCTGCCCCAGATTCCAGAAGGATGCTCGCAATTTCAGGATTCCCATTCTCAGCAGCCCAGTGAAGACCAGTCATGCCGTCTCCGTGAGCGGCATTCAGTTCCGCACCGTTCGCTACTAATAGCCTCACTTGAGCCGCATCATTGCGCATGGACGCATCTGCAATGGGGGCATCTGCCGGAACGGCTGCAACCAGGAAAAAGCAGAGACCCATAGAGACCCAAGTCCTCACTGATAACTTCCTAGAAGCGCGGTCTGCACTCAATCCCAAAATGCCCCCTTAACCCTTGCTCGTTGGTGCCGTGAGTGACAACTCTCCAGTACTATCCCCGAAACCCTCAACGTCACCCATACCAAGCTTATGCATCAGTGTTAACATAGCATTTGCCATAGGGGTACCATCCGGTGCCCTCACGTGGAGGTTATTGTCAAGCTGCCCATTAGCGCCACCAAGAGTAATCAAAGGACACCGGCGATGGTTGTGAAGATTACCGTCTGCCATTGGTGAACCATAGATAATCATCGTCTTATCAAGGAGATGAGTATCACCCTCGTAGACCTCGCTCAACTTATCCATGAGATAAGGAAGCATGCCAACGTGGTACTTATTGATCGTCGCAAAATCCAAGACTCCTTCCTCTCTCCCATTATGATGTGATCCTGGATGGAACGGGGTGTCAGTTCCACTCTCTGGATATACACGTGATGATGCATCCCGACCAAGCTTAAGTGAGAAGACCCTGGTCATGTCGGATGCGAATGCGAGAGCTTGGAGGTCGAACATCAAGCGAACATGTTCACTGAAAGAATCGGGGACACCCGCCGGTGCCTCTGGAAGCTCACGGACCTCTCCGGAACGGTTTTTCACTTCGACACCTTCAATCCGGCGCTCAAGTTCCCTGACATCTTCCAAGTACCGCTCCAATCGGATCTGATCATTAGGGCCAAGTGTGCGCTTTAGGTCAGCTATATCCTCACTAACCCAGTCCAGAATACTCTGGCTTGTCCGACGGCGTGCTGCTCGAGCTTCCGGACTTCCACCAGCCCCGAAAAGACGATCAAACGCGATCCTTGGATCACGGATCATTGGGAGCGGCTCAGAGGCAGAAGCCCAACTAATCGTGTCTGTATACACACATGCATATCCGTATGCACACCCTCCTGCTTGATCAACATTTTCGATGCAGAGCTGCATAGACGGAATAGGGGTATCCTGCCCGAAGCGAGTTGCATAAAGCTGATCCAATGACGCTCCTACATATACGTCAGAACTCTCGGTCTGCTTGGGGTGAGCCTGCGTCAGGAATACGGCACTGGATCTGAAATGGTCACCCCCAATTTCCTTCGGCTTCGATGCCTCAGCTTGACGGACGTCAGTATTACTGATGATGGTCAGATACTTGCGGTAATCCTCCAGCGGCAGGAGCGAACTAGGAGTTAGGTCGAATTCCCGACCAGCCTCAGCTGGTGACCAGAGATCCTGAGTAGCTCCCCATTCGTTGCTCCCCGCAGCGCCATGGACAATTTCGATAGCAATCAGACGTGTCGGATCAGCGAGTGCTTGGGAACCAGATAATACTCGACCCGCAGGAACCATCGCACCCAAGAAGGGGAGCGCTACGGCAGAACCTACTCCGCGCAAGAACGTTCGTCTTCCGATCTGCTTACCGGTAATAAAGTTCATATTCTCGCTAATCTCCTCAGTGGCTCTCTTGTTCACCCAAAGGAACCTGGACGCTCCCCCCTGCTCTTTGCTTCTGGAAAGCATGGCTTTTCACGATCCCAAGGATAAACGATGAGAGGCGATAGCTATTCACTTCAGCCTGATTCGTGATATCCCTAACAGTCGGTTGATCGTAATACTCTAGTCGCCGACCAAGTGCATATGCCATGAGATTTTCAGTAAAAGTCCTCACCAGAGGTGTGGGTCGATTCAATAAAGCCTGCGTTAGGTCGCCCGGAGTCTCAATAGGGGTGCCGTCGTAAAACTCACCCTTGGTATCAAGCGGCGCTCCGTTCTCACGGGTGCGCCACCTACCTGTCACGTCATAATTATCGAGTGCGAGACCGATGGGGTCCATGAGTTTATGACAAGATTCACAAGCGGGATTCGCCCTGTGAATCTCCATCCGCTCACGAGTAGTTATTAAGCGCCCATCTGCCGAGCCTTTAGTATCCTCAAGAGTAGGGACCCCTGGTGGCGGTGGCGGTGGCGGCGTACCAAGCAGCACTTCCATGACCCACTTGCCACGAAGTACAGG
>DLRL01000015.1:18953-25570 GCA_002501085.1 Gemmatimonadales bacterium UBA7889 | reverse complement strand
ATAGGCACTAAAGGTGTGCAGTACGCCCATCAGACTCGCCAGGGCTCAAGTATGTCAGCGCCCGACTCAACCTCTTGGTCCATGCAGTGGATTGCTCCTTCCACCGGGAACAGTGTCGTGTTCCATGTGACCGCAAACTCAGGGAACGGAGATAACTCACCACTGAGTGACCTGGTCTATACAGCGGATCTCAGCGTCGATGCGGAGCCATCCCCACTCGGGTGGCGCATACTCCTATTTAGTGCGCTTCCCCTGCTGATGTTGATGGCCTTGTGGATCTCTCGATCTCCCGCAGGTGGATGAGTACCCCCGTGACGCGCACTCGTCTCGCTCCGCTAGCGAATAGCGGCCGGTACCCCCAAGCTGAGCATCGTTTCCACCACGTTGATTCAAGCTACACTTTTCAACTTCTAATCCAGTGCGCACGATGACCGATATCCAACACCGTTTCCGTGTCCCTCATCCACTCGTCCTGCTGACCGGATGTATCATCCTCGCCTCCATGGCGAGCTATGTATTACCGGCAGGTGAGTATGAGCGAAGTATGGATGAAGAAACCGGAACAATTGCTGTAGTCGCTGGAACGTACGAACAGGTGGAACAGACACCGGTCAACTTTTTTCTTGCGATGGTGGCACTCCCACGTGGGATGGTAGACGCCGGTGGCGTGATTTTCCTTGTATTCTTGATTGGGGGTGCATTAACGGTAGTTGACGAAACCGGAGCCCTCAGACGAGGAATCTCATCTCTTGTTCGCGCACTCAAGGGAAGAGACCTGCTCATCATTGCCGCCATTTCGCTCTTCTTCGCTACAGGTGGAGTCGTTCAGAACATGCAGGAGGAAATCATCCCCCTGATCCCTGTCGTCTTGATCGTAACATCCCGACTGGGGTTTACCCCCCTGGTTGCTATGTCGATAAGTGCCGGCGCGGCCTTTGTAGGATCTGCCTTCAGTCCGATCAATCCATTCCAAGTCTTGATCGCCCAAGACGCAGCTGGTGTGACAGCTGTGTCAGGCTGGCCCTTTAGAGTCGTATTCCTCTTGATAGCTTTGGTATTCTGGATTGGGATGACGATGAGATATGCTATCCGGACCCGTGTCGCACCCGAAATTGGCAGAACTGAAGATCCAGAGGATGCGTTAGGGTGGAGGGACTGGGTCATCCTGTTGATGCTGCTTTGCACATTCGCATTGATGGGATACTTAGCCAGAATCGGATTCAATCACATGTCCGGTGCTTTCTTCATCATGGGTGTGCTCGCAGGGGCTGTTTCCGGAATGGGACCAAGTCGTATCGCCCAGGCCTATGTAAATGGATTCCGCCAGATGGCCTATGCTGCGCTCCTGATTGGATTTGCTAGAACGATTTATGTCGTGCTTCTCGATGGCCGGATCATTGACACAATCGTGTACGGGATGTTTCAGCCATTAGAGAGTCTTCCGGCCCTCGCATCAGCGATCGGAATGATCTTTGCGCAGGCGGCAATCCATGTGCCCATACCGAGCGTGAGCGGACAAGCGGTGCTAACGATGCCTGTGCTCGTGCCTCTTTCCGATCTCTTGGAAATTTCCCGCCAAGTCACTGTACTCGCGTATCAGTACGGTGCCGGGCTGTGTGACCTGGTTACGCCTACCAACGGCGCGCTCATGGCGATTCTCGCCGCTGGCGGTGTGCGCTACGAAGATTGGATCAAGTTCACGGGTCCCCTCTATCTGGGACTTATAGCCTTGGGAGCCGTTTCCATCGCGGTCGGGATGAGTATCAATCTGCAATGAATCATTCCCTGAAGGCCAAGGGAAAGCTGCACCGAAATGTGCCGTGATAGCTATGGCAGCAGCAGTCCTGCTATTTCTCACCGCCCCAACTGAGCCGGTTAATAACGCACATGTATAGGACTTCAGTTTGAACCCTACACCACTCCTATCAACTGTAGTTCTGATTACTGATGCATGATGAAAAAATACCCGTCGTAGCTGCAGTAATCTCGAGAGACGATTGCTACTTAGTCGCCCGCCGACCGGATCATAAGCGCCACGGTGGACGATGGGAGTTTCCGGGCGGTAAGCTTAAGCCCAATGAATCCAAAGAGGGGGGTATCCGCCGGGAACTCTCAGAAGAACTTCGCCTGGAAGTGGTCTCAGTTGGGGAAACCCTTTTCTCTGCCGATGACAAAGGGGCTCCGTTCATTATCGAGTTTGTCAAAGTTGCTGTGCAGGGCACTCCAAAACTGAGTGAACATTCGGAGATGGGCTGGTTTGGCCTAGACACGCTTGTCCTGCTTCCACTTGCCCCTGCAGATGCTCTCTTCGTAGAACACCTTGTTTCTGTCAGCGATGAGAGAAATTCACTGAAAGACCAAAATTCATAGCTAATCGATATCCAGCGCCCGAGAGAGATCTGTGGCGCGGGCGCGTGGGATCTCACTCTTCAGGCCATCCTGAGTCATCGCTCCACGGCCTACTACGTCTTCGCTATGACGAAGCGCGATAGGGCCCAGGAAATCTCCTGGGATGGATAAGGAGTTCTGTGTGACCAACTGTTGCAGTTGGGTATCATTCACATCCACAACGCGTGACCGCACCTCATGGCCAAGCCAACGCAGTAAGTCGTTGGTAGGCCTCGGACGGCCTCGGGAGTCGAACTCCACCGCACGAAATCCAATCGAGATCGGTCGCCATACACCTGTTTTCCAAGCATCGACCGGCCATTCGTCCATGGTGTGCAACCATAGGCGACGACCCCGAAGAATCCACTTGCACTCATCCAGGCGCGCCGGACTCACTCCGAAACGACCCTTAAGATCATTCGTGGCAAGTTCCACAAGCTCCGCGACATCAGAAGGATCATTCCCCGGAAAGAGTTGTGGCACAGATTTCCAGCCTTCAGCCCCCTGTTCTGCAGCACCGGAGCTATCCTCTCCGACGCTGCGATCGAGACGACGCAGTCTCGCCATAAAAAGTCCACCTGAATCGAGATGCTGTGGATAGATCCTGACTGAGCCCTCTAGGGCAGGATCATATCTCTGACCCTCAAACGAAGTGAGCCCAGAAGCGCATGGTATCTGGAGTCTAATTGGGTCAATTTCGACCGGATGATCCCGAAGGATCCCATCGATAACAGCTTCGTTCTCCTCAGGTGCAAATGTGCACGTTACATAAAGAATTGTCCCTCCCGGCTTCGTAACTCGAATTGCCTTCTCCAGAAGCCGGCGTTGGACCTTCGTCACATATCCAAGGAATGAAGATGACTGCCGTGGAGCTCTACCGGATCGACGCCGGAGAGTCCCTTCTCCCGAACACGGAGCATCGACCAGCACTCGATCGAACAGAGCTTCTTCTGGCGCCTCCCTCCCATCCCCCGAAGCAACAAGAACATTAGAAATCCCAAGCCGATACAAATTCCCGAGAAGACCGCGAATTCGGTTCTCACTCAACTCAGCTGCAACCAAGCATCCTCGATTTTTCATCAATTCTGCCGCATGGGTCGTTTTGCCACCTGGTGCAGCACACAAATCTAGGACACGCTCGCCAGGTTGAGGGTCGAGTACAGGAGCAGCAATCCCCGTGGATGCCTGCTGTACATAGAACAGACCGAGCCAGTGTTCTACTGTGAGCGACACGGGACGCGGACCCTCCTCCACCTCATAGAAATCTGGAAGTCCAGCTTTCTTGCGCAGTCGAAACCCCTGCTCCGTCAAACGGTCGACGAGTTCCTGTGGAGTGATGCGGCGCCTGCAGACTCTGAAGACGGTAGGCTCAGGGTTTGCAGCAGATTTCCTGAATGCGTCCCAGTCAGAGATGACATGTCGATACCTAGCTAGATCAGCCACCTCTGCGCGTGGTGACCGGGAGGTGCCTACACCCTTAACGTGACCCTTAGAAAGATGGAATGTCGATCTCTTCGTCATCCTCATCCCGGACAAGCGTTAGGATCGCAGCCTGCGGAACCACTAAGTAGTGTTCTCCCTCAAAAGTGATCTCAACCGCTGCTTTCCGGAAAAAGACCGCGTAATCACCAAGTTCCGCCTGCAGTGGAACGTAACGAGGCTCAGGGCTCCCTATCTTCCAGGGTTCATCACTCAGTTCAGTAGGTGCAGAAACCGCGTTTCCAGGACCTGTCGCAACCACTGTCCCGCCTTGTACAGCCTGACTATCCATCGCAGTTGCCGGAAGATACAGACCAACCTTGGTCCGGTCCTCGCCTTCCTCGGGTTGGATCAAGACACGGTCACCTACGACAATTAATCGCTTCTTTTTCTCCGACATGCGCTCTCCCTTTGTGTCACCCAGACTGAATAGTCGGTTCCAACAGGGCTAAAACTCAAGAGCTATACAGATTTCATGCCACGTGCACTGCAACTTCGTTAGCCCTTGAGTCAGCCTCATCGGTAGTTATTTCCAATAGGCTGTTGATCGAAAACGACTCAACCGCGAGGGAGCCCATCACCGCAGCTCTACGCATCGCAATCTGCATATCAACTAACCGCGTGCTACCGCCAGCAAGCGCTGATACGAGGCCTCCGGCAAAAGCATCTCCTGCTCCGGTTGGATCAGTCACGTAGCGAGGCAGTACACTCGACACGCTAACCGACTTCTCTTGACTGAAGGCGACCGCCCCCTGGCCTCCTTGTTTTATGACCACCCAAGAGGATCCACCCTCTAGGATTTGGGCAACTGCGGAGCGATGGTCTCCATCACCTAAAAGGCCCGCCTCCTTTGAGTTCAGAAGAACAACATCCGCACAGCATGCAACCATATCTAAGTCTTCGCGCCGATCTCTGATCCAGTGACTCATTGTATCAAGAACGACAAGGGACGGTTGTCCTAAATCAGATAACACCGAAGCCTGAATGGATGGATCTGTGCTACCGAGAAAGAGTGCGTCCGGTCTGTACCTCAACTCAGGTATCGAAGGTTGGCGGAGTGCACTTGGCCTGTTGGTTGAAAGCGTATTCCTTTCCCCGTTTGATTCGTACCGAACATGCCAACGAAATGTCTCTCCATCCTGGGTCGAGATACCCGAAGTATCGATGTTGATTTCATTGAATCGATCAAGCTTTGAGTTGGGAAAGTCTGTTCCTACGACCCCTAGTAATGTGACATCGGAGAAGAGCCTGGCAGCAGCTCCAAAATAGAGAGCCGAGCCACCTAAAACATCTTTCTCAGCGTGGCCGCCAATCTCAATGGTGTCGAGTGATATAGTCCCAAGCCCAATAACCTTAGGCCGATATCCAATCAAGTGAGCATGCCGGCAAAAGTCGCCGTCAGGAGAGCGGCGAGTAGTCCTGCTAACATCGCCTTCATGCCTAACCTTGCTAGGTCCTGGCGTCTGCTAGGAGCAATCTCTCCGAGACCAGCGATTGTCATTGCAACCGACCCGAAGTTTGCAAAAGTCGCTAGCGCATAAATCCCAATCACGACAGATCTCTCTTGCAGCTCAGCACCTCCCTGGAGCAGTCCCTGGAGTTGTCCGAACGCCACGAACTCGTTGAGGACAAAATCCACCCCTATCAGTTGTCCTATAACACCCGCATCCATCCAGGTTACACCAAGTAGCCAGGCAACTGGAGCAAGCACCCATCCTAGCATACCCTCGATCGAAAGACCGTCGAATCCTGCAAGGCTACCAGCCCAACCCACCACACCGTTCGCAAGAGCAACCAGGGCAATGAACGCAATCAGCATAGCGCCAACAACCAGTGCCAGTTTCAACCCTTCGGCTGCACCACGGGCAGCAGCATCTATGACATTAACATCCGGTTTCTCAACCTGAACTTCGACGCCCAGCACCCCCAGGGTCTCGGGTTTCCCCGTCTCAGGTACAAGTAATTTTGCAATCACGAAAGCTGCTGGAGCTGACATAACTGACGCAGCGATAAGGTGACCGGCAGCAGCAGGATGAAAGGGCGCCATCATGCCAGCATATGCAGCGAGGACGCCACCGCTGATGGTTGCCATACCCACGGTCATGACCGCCATCAACTCTGACTCCGTCATGCCACGGATGAAAGGCTTTACAGCAAGTGGTGACTCCATGAGTCCAACAAAAATATTCGATGCAGCACAAAGAGTCTCTGCACCTGAAGTCCGAAGGGTGCGCTGCATGATCCATGCTAGTAACTGCACAACCCTCTGCATGATGCCTAGATGGTAGAGGACCGTCATCAGGCATGACACGAAAATGATATTCGGAAAAATCCGGAACGCGAAGAAAGCTCCAGTGCGAGCCACGACTCCGGGTGTCTCCGTAAATCCCTGACCTCCCTCGACAACCCCAACAGGAACATTATTCGAGACGAGGTTGCCAAAAATGAAACGACCCCCCTCTTCCGCATAAGTTAGCAACGCACTTACGAGGCCATTTACCCAGTCAAAGAATGCCACACCGAGAGGGGTCTGGAGAACCAGGCCTGCGAAAGCGAATTGCAGGACGAGCCCCCAAGCAACCAGACGCCAAGAAATCTTCGACCGCTCCGTCGATAGAGTCCACGCAACCGTTACGATAAGCACCGCTCCCATTGCGGCACGGAGTCGAGCGGGACCCGCGGCTAGAAAAGACGGATCCTGGAACGCCAAGAAGAGTTGCATCGACCTCCGGGTGGGCAAAGCAGTTTTG
>DLRL01000015.1:0-18637 GCA_002501085.1 Gemmatimonadales bacterium UBA7889 | reverse complement strand
TGGGCAAAGCAGTTTTGTGGTAGCGAAAGATGTCACCCAATCAGAAGGGCGGCGAGCTATCACTATTGATCTATAACTTCTAGTGACCAGAAAGGAGCAAACCTAAGGCTCATTACTGTACACTCAAAAAGGATCACTTCCCGTACCGGGTAGTGCACGACCAGGCACAAACGTATTCTCTGGTAGAGTTTTAACCCCTCATATATTGAGATGTCGTATGCATCCCTACCGTTATTATCTGATCCTTGTGGTCCTGCCAATCCTGATCGCCTTATCGGCGGTCACAGCTGCTTCTCAGAGTCTGCGCCAAAGTGGCCAATCCAATGCCGGCATGGTCTCAGCTGCACACCCCTTAGCAACTGACGCTGGAGTGGCAATTCTAGAATTAGGCGGTAATGCAGCAGATGCAGCAGTCGCGGCTGGGTTCGCAGTCGCAGTCGTTGAACCGACCATGAACAGTATAGGAGGACGTAACCAAATTCTTGTTAGGACACCTGACGGTGAATTTCATGGGATAGACGGGACTACTCAGGCACCTTGGGATTACGACTACGATACGGCGCCCCAAGCTTCATACGGATATCCGGTCATCGGTGTACCTGGTGCTTTGGCTGGATTACTCAAGCTTCATGAAGAACATGGATCGCTTCCACTCAGCACCTTGATGGCGTCAGCCATCGATTTGGCACAAAACGGGTTCCGTGTACTACCGCAAGACGCAAATAGGCAGGCCTCAGGCTTGGCTCAGGCCAAAGAGTTCCCCGGGACTATCGACGCCTATTATAGGGGAGGCGAAAATGGATACCGCGCAGGGGAGTTGCTTGTGCAGCCTGACTACGCGAAAACGCTAAGCTTGATCGCAAGCGAGGGGCGTGAGGTTTTTTACGAAGGCGAAATTGCTACAAAAATGGCAGCTGACCTCGCTGCAAATGGCAGTGCTGTCACTCTCGAAGCCTTCAATGATTACGTAGCTGAAGACAGCCGTATTGTCCGCGGGAGTTATAGAGGGTATGAGCTTGTTGGAATGGGCATACCAGCAGCCGGAGTCCTGAGCATCCAAGCCCTTCAGATCATGGAGGAATTTGAACCATCCTCAATGAGCGAAGCAGAGTGGTTCGCAGTCACCGGGCAGGCACTGAGTCTCGCATCAAGGGAGTTGCGTGTGCTCGGCACAGATACAGCAGCTGCTCGCGCCACTTCAAAAGACTGGGCGAATCAGCTTGCGAGAGAGGTAGCGTCTCCCAACAACACCGCTCCAACTGCAGACAGCAACTCGCTTCCGACCTTAGAAGATCGAGGTGACCTATTCGGGGGGCATACCACACACCTGTCGACTGCGGACGAGAACGGCATGTTCGTTTCTCTTACACAAACGCTTGGCCCTAATATGGGTTCGAAAGTCGTGACACCAGGCCTTGGTTTTCTATATGCATCTACTCTAGGCGGATATCTAGGTCGGATGGAGCCTGGGGAACGGGTGCGGTCGAATATTTGCCCATTCATGGTCCTTAAAGACGGCGAAGTTATCCTGGTCCTCGGTGCAGCGGGTGGTGGGATGATTCCGCCTGCAGTCGTGCACGCAATCACACGTGTCATCGACTTCGGTATGTCCTTACCACAGGCTCTGGTAGAGCCACGTGTTGTAGCTGCACGCGGCGGCGGTTATAGCGCTGAGACTAGTCCGGGTATAGGCTGGACAACCCCGGAGTTGGAAGAGATGCGGGACCTTGGTATCGAGGTCGCTGAAACAGCTCGTACCGGGGCCTTCGGGCGCGTACATGGCATACAGTTTGACCCAGCGACCAGAACTTGGACCGGTGCCGCCGATCCGGACTGGGAAGGCACTGCTCGTGGACCGGCTATGATCCGAACGCGAGGCAGATAAGTAAGGTGGTTTTTTTGTTAAACAGAACCTGATAACGGAGTAACAGTGATGATAAGATGCCGAGTCTCGGCCCTACTGATAGCCGTAACCATTGCACTGCCCAGTTTTGCAGGTGCCCAAGACGCAAAGACAATGGTGGCGGCTCACATCGACGAGAACGCAAACTCTTATGGCGATATTGCCCAAGAAATCTGGGAATTTGCTGAACTCGGATACATGGAGACGAAAAGCTCAGCCCTCCTCCAGTCAGCATTAGATAGGGAAGGCTTTGAGATCGAAGCTGGAGTTGCGGGCATCCCGACAGCATTTGTGGCAAGCTGGAAAAATGGTGATGGCCCAATTATTGGAATCATGGCGGAGTATGACGCTCTGCCAGGCATCACTCAGGACAGACAGCCCATCAGGGCACCAATCGAAGGCAAACCACAAGGCC
The DNA here is from genome assembly GCA_002501085.1 of Gemmatimonadales bacterium UBA7889. Taxonomy (GTDB): domain Bacteria; phylum Gemmatimonadota; class Gemmatimonadetes; order Longimicrobiales; family Gaopeijiaceae; genus UBA1142. Next base: position 16,319 of record DLRL01000015.1, on the reverse strand, counting down.
ACGCATGTGGGCACCACCTTTTTGCGGCAGGGTCAACCGCAGCAGCGATCGCGACCAAAAGATGGATGGAACAAACTGGCCAACAAGGAGAGATCCGCCTGTACGGAACTCCAGCGGAGGAAGGGGGCGCTGGCAAGGTCTATATGGTCCGAGCTGGCCTCTTTGAAGACGTCGATATCATGCTCCACTGGCATGCTGGTGATGTAAACTCAGCTGACGCATCAAGCTCTCTCTCAAACAAATCGGCTAAGTTCAGGTTCACAGGAATATCAGCGCACGCTGCTGGTGCTCCTGAGCGGGGTCGCTCGGCACTCGATGGTGTTGAAGCGATGAACCACATGGTTAACATGCTCCGTGAGCACGTTCCGCAAGAGACGAGAATTCATTATGTGATCACATATGGCGGAGCTGCACCGAATGTAGTCCCAGACTTCGCCGAAGTCTTTTATTACGTGCGACATCCCGATCCCGCGAATGTGAAATCGATCTTCGAGCGCGTCGCTGCCACCGCTGAAGGCGCCGCACTTGGAACAGGCACAACCATGGAGTATGAAGTAATCCATGGCCTCTACAATCTTCTGCCGAATCTCGCTCTTCAAGAAGCAGTACATGCAAACCTGACAAGAGTGGGCGGAGTAATCTATGATGACGAAGAGTATGGTTTCGCTGACATACTCCACCGCACGCTTGGGGATGATGCCCCACCCCTAGAATCTGCAATGGAGATTCAACCACTTGCAGTTGGAGGAAGCGGCGGAGGTTCGACAGACGTTGCAGATGTCAGCTGGATGGTGCCGACCGGAGGAGTCAGGACAGCGACGTGGGTGCCCGGTACATCGGCACACTCATGGCAAGCGATCGCTGCGGGAGGAACGACAATTGGTGAGAAAGGCATGCTCGTAGCAGCAAAAACACTCGCGATGACAGCAGTGGACCTCTTCACTCGCCCGGATCTAGTCACTGCCGCAAAAGTTGAGCACGCTGCAAGCATCCCGGAGGGGTGGGTATACGAACCACTGCTTGGTGATCGCGATCCTCCTCTTGATTACCGGAAGCCAGCTGGACCCGGTGGTGAGTAATCGTTGTCACTTGGGATGGAGATAAAAAGACAGTACGGAGGCCAGTAAATGTCCAGATGGGGTAGTGGCTCTGGCCTGCACATATAAACCTTAAAGTAGGAGGCCCAAAGATGCTCGAGTCCTTGCCTCAGCGCTTCATAGCAATACTTGGCAGTATGGCCATCGCCGCTACTGCTGGACTCTCTGCCCAAACCCTCCCCTCCGAGCAACTAACAGCGCTGCAGTTCCGGCATATCGGGGTTGTTGGTAATCGGGTTGCTTCGGTGGCAGGAGTGGTAGGCAACCCCCTCGTTTACTATGCAGGGGCGGCTTCGGGAGGTCTCTGGAAAACTGAGGATGGGGGGATAAACTGGCGTGCGGTATTCGATGACCAAGATAGCCACTCGGTGGGAGCATTAGCGGTTTCTACCTCTGATCCCGAAATCGTATGGGCAGGCACGGGGGAACCCCATATCCGCTCAAACGTCACAGTAGGAGATGGCGTCTACAAGTCGACAGATGGAGGAGAGCACTGGGAGCATATGGGTCTTGATGCGACTGGCCGGGTGAGCCGCATCGTAATCCACCCTAGGAACTCTGACATTGTCTACGTAGCGGCCCTGGGGCACGCACACGCACCCCAGGAAGAACGTGGAATTTATCGCACGCTCGACGGTGGTGATACTTGGGAACATGTGCTCTTCGTAGATGAAGACACGGGGGCTTCCAGCTTGATTATAGATCCCAACAACCCGCGCGTACTCTTCGCCGGTATGTGGACAGTTCTTGTGAACACTTGGGGTAGAGAGAGCGGAGGTCCAGGCTCTGGTATCTTCATGTCACGCGACGGTGGCGACACATGGACCAAACTCAGAGGTCACGGGCTTCCCTCGCTCCCGGTTGGCAAGATCGATGTCTGCATGTCTCAGGCTGATTCTCGAAGGATATACGCACTCATCGAGACCGGAGACGGAGTACCCTGGCATGGCCAAGAGACAGAGGACGGAGAACTCTGGCGCTCTGATAACGGTGGCTACGACTGGGATTTGGTGAACCACAGTCGCGACCTTGGAGGGAGGACGGCGTACTACAATAACTGTCGAGTCTTTCCAGATGATGAAAACGAAGTCTTCTTCCTAACCGCCGCGTTATCACGTTCGTACGACGGTGGACTCACCTATATACAGCATCAAGGTCTCGAGCGTCCGGGAGGCGACTATCATGATCTTTGGATCGATCCAGAGAACCCCGATCGATTAATCATCGGTAACGATCAGGGAATCCATGTTTCTGTTAATCGAGGCAAAACATATCTGACAACCGAACCTCCCATATCACAGATGTATCATGTGACTGTCGATAACGCAGTCCCATATAACGTGCTCGGAAACCGCCAGGACGGGCCGTCTTATAGAGGTCCCAGCAATACGCTTTACGCTGCGAGAGGCGGTGGGCCAGGGCCAATTCCAAGGGGTGACTGGCATCAAGTTGGCGGAGGTGAAAGCGGGTTTGCCACTCCCGACCCCATAGACTCGAATATCGTCTGGTCAAGTGCATCTGGGTCGGGGGCCCGGGGTGGAATTGTGGTTCGGCACGATGAGCGTAATCGGCAGTTCCGTAGTGTTGAAGTCTGGCCGGAAAGCACAGGTGGATGGCCAGCCGAGGAGTTGCGCTACCGGTTCCAGTGGACCTTCCCACTCCTCGTCTCACCTCATGACAACAACACCATTTTTGTGACCAGCCAACATGTTCACCGTACCAGGAACGGAGGACAAAGCTGGGATGTTATAAGCCCAGATCTAACCACGAATGACAAGAATCGCCAAGGAATTAGTGGTGGCCTGACCCCTGATAATATCGGAGTTGAATATTGCTGCGTGATCTATGCATTCGATGAATCACCTGCTCAACAAGGGGTCTTCTATGCCGGATCAAACGACGGCAAGGTCCATGTTAGTCGTGATGACGGAGGCACGTGGACGGATGTCACCGCAAACTTACCGGATTGGCCGATCGACGGTGTTGTTCGAGGGATTGATGCGTCCAAATGGGACCCGGGTAAGGCCTATTTGGCAGTTGAAGCACACCAAGTGGGTGACTTCACCCCCTATGCGTATCGGACAGAAGATTACGGACAGTCCTGGACGAAAATTACCGAAGGACTCGCCGACCATGTGCTGAGCTTCACACGCAGTATCCAGGAAGACCCAGTGCGAGAGGGATTGCTCTTTTTGGGTACCGAGAACCGTGTATACGTCAGCTTCGATGACGGAGACCACTGGCAAGCCCTAGTCAATAACTTACCGCCCTCCCCTATGTATGGAATCGTCGTCCAGGAACACTTTAACGACCTCGTCATTGGAACTTACGGTCGAGGTTTCTGGATCATGGATGACCTCACACCTTTGCAGCAACTGACCGATGATGTGCGGGCATCTTCAGCGTACTTGCTCGATCCAAGAGACGCATACCGGTTCAATAGTCGCACTGCACCCGCAGCTCATACCGCTGATATGAGCATCGGAGAGAATCCTCCTAATGCGGCATACATCAACTACTGGCTGGATACTGAGACAGCAGGCAGTCCGGTCACTATTCGAGTAAACGATGCAACTGGAGCACTCGTTCGGACCCTCACAGGAACGAGCGTTGCAGGAATCAATCGTATATTCTGGGATTTTCAGGGGGAGCAGAGTACGCCCATCCGTCGGCGTGTACCTCCTCTTTACGCCGACTGGGTCGACTACGGACCGGAACGTGTACGAATCCAAGATGGGCTGGCAGTCCGCCACCCTCCAGGCACGTACACCGTAACCCTTGAAGTGGGGGGTGAGGCGTTCACCCAAGAACTCAATGTTCTACAGGACCCCAACTCCGACGGGACTATGGAAGACATCCGTGCTCAACTTTCTTTGCATGAAGAGATCCGAAACGATTACGATGCTGCTGCAGATGCAATCAACCGGATTGAGTGGCTCCGGCGTCAGTTGTACGATCTGGTGGATGTACTCCAAGACCAAGGAAGTGCGGTCGACCTCATAGAGAGTGCCGGTAATCTAGATAGTGCCCTCATCACAATCGAAGAAGACCTGATGCAGCTGCGCACTACTGGCACGGGACAAGATGGTGTTCGTTATCCGGCCAAGGTATTAGGTAAGCTCCGCCATTTATCAAATAGTGTTAACTCGGCAGATTTCTCACCGACCGATCAGCATGGTGAAGTTCACCTGGTACTGCGTGAGATCCTCATGAATGCGAGAGTTCGACTCGACGATTTGGTTGAAGATGATTTAGCCAACTTCAACCGGATACTAGCAGAGCGCGGCCTGAACCCACTTATCAGTGAAGATTAGGGGTAGTAATGAAACAGAGCATAACCACAGCTGAGACGCTAAAGTTGACTACCTGCCAATGGCAGCAGCCTAAGAAAGCTGTGCATAAACTCTTTGATAGACTCGGAAAGATCCTGAGCAAGCAGAAGCTGTCTGAACAATCTCTGCTAATGATGGTGACATTACTATTCGCAGTGCTGTCGAAGCCGCTGATCGGAGTCGCACAGGATGCACCTCCAGCTGGCATCGCTGAGATTGAGTTAGAGCGCTCAAGGTTGTGCGTACCAGTGTTGACCCAACTGGATGCGTTGAATCTCCGACTTCAGCCTCTGGGCATTCGTACTGAAAGATTGCGTCAGATCTCTGCTGCAATTGCAATCGAGGACCGCACTGTGATGGATTCCCTCAACGTTAACGATCCTACCGAAGCTGCAGTGCGAGATTGGTTTCTATCAGATGGACGGCTAGCCCAAAGTTTCGTGGATACAAACCAGCAAGCAATCCAACAGCAGAGAGTGGTCGGCCGGGAGCTAATCAAGGGTACGGTCCAGGCAACGCTGGAAAGGATTCAGTCCGAAGCTCAAGGCATAATTGAGGAAGCTGGTGACTTTGGACCTGAGGCCAACTCTTGCGAAGGAGCAATCCTGATTCGAGGTGCTGTTATAGAAGTTTGTGGATCGGAGCAAAACTTGATCTGTGACGCCGCAAAGCCCGCTAATTCGGACGGTGCGTATCGCTTTGTAGATTCTCCTGAAGATCTTTGGGACGTGCAGGAATTTCGCCCCTGGACTTCACCGGGGCCGCTGCAATTGGGACCGGAGGGACAAATAGGCGGAGCAAATACACTCGCCTTTGCGAGACAGGGCAATGTCTTATTCTCAGTCACGTTCCATCCGGATATTCGTTTTCGGACAGATATGACTCCCGAAGGCATCCAGACCTTCCAAACACTCTTAGATTCTATTGGATTTGAGTTCGATCACCCCGAACTCATTTATGCCCCAGCACTTGAAATCCGGGCAACACTCCCAGAGCCACTCGCCGGGGAGGACCGCTACGCCATCCACTTCGGAGCTATTGAGACTGGAGATATCATCTGGGGTGGAGCTTCCGGGACTGGAGCCCCTATAGAAATCTCAATCCTTTTAACGCCCATCCATATCGTGGCACTCACGCAGGGAGAACCGCTTGAACTGACTGCGCTTCGCAGTCTGGATGATGGCAGTACTGAAGCCCTATTCAGCCTGGGACTGACCCCAGTTAACCAAGTTTCTGCAACCCAGGCACTCCTCGCCTATATGGCCACGCAGATGTCTCAGGACCTTAATCTTTTAGTACCACCGAGAGATTATTAGTCCCCTAAGAGAGAAAGCTGGATCGATGGCGCTAACGTACTTCAGGGCCACCCTTCCGATCATCGGGTACGAACCTATCACGACCTGGCATCTCTACAGCGGGCAGGGTCGCCGCATCCATCACGGCATCATCGGCTACTAAGCCATTCATATTCAGGATGTATGCGATGACCGCATAAGTCTGATCGGCAGTCAAGGTGCCTGGAGTCAACTGGGGCATCGCCTTCACAATGTAGCCGAATAAGGTGGTCGCATAAGGCCAATACGCACCCACGACCCTTGCGCTTGGCCATTCTTCCCATGGCCCCGTCCCTACAAGGCGATCGAACGGACCCTCAGTCCCTGTAGCTCCATGGCAAGCAATACATTGAGTTTCATAAACGAGCTTGCCTTGTGCGACTGTGCCGCTACCGGAAGGGAGCCCTTCACCATCAGGTTTGACATCTATGTCCCACATCGCAATGCGTTCATCAGTTGCCTCTCCCCCAAACCCAAATGTTTGAGGTGATGAGGGGGGAAGCCGGTCAGCTACTTCGGTCGGTAGTACGTCACTAGTGGTGACAGGAAGATCAGCCTGACCACATCCAGAGAACAGTACGGAGACCATCAGTACACTGAGCCTTTTCATACCAGATCTCCGAGACCAAAAGTCACCGCACCATCAGAAGCTACTTTCCATGCCCGCTGATGGTTTTGATGGTAAGACGTTCTCTCGCCACGTGCGTCCCAAAGCTGGTGAACAGTGGGTTGTACATATCCTGTCTCATCAACTGCACGACTAAGAATATGGGTTTCTCGACCATCCCAATCCCAGAGATGCCGGAAGCGGACTGTTGACTTCGACAGAATTGGCCCCTGGAGCTCCGCGGGTATCCAGCTACTACCACCATCCGTGCTAACATCGACACGGGTGATTTTTCCGCGACCGGACCACGCAAGCCCTTTGATCTCCCACCAACCACGATCCGGAAGTTGGTACGGGAAAGCCGGGAACGTGATGAGAGACTTGGCATCCATAACGAAGCTGAACTGGCGAGCCCTACCGCCTTTAAGCGGATCGGTATACTTGGAAGTCTCTTCTCGAGTCATCGTAGGGCGATCAGTGACCTCAATACGTCTCAGCCACTTGACCTGTGCATTGCCTTCCCAGCCCGGCAAAAGCAGCCTTACCGGATAGCCCTGTTCCGGACGGATTGCCTCGCCATTCTGCCCGTATGCCAGCATCGCATCATCCATAGCCTTTTCGAGTGGCACACTTCGGGACATTACGGCTGCGTCGCTGCCCTCAGCCAGTATCCAACTTGCTCCATTGCGGATACCCACTTCACGAAGAATTGTTGAGAGTAATACTCCGGTCCACTCACTAGTGCTCAGGAGACCGTCAAGCGACTGTGGAGTGGCTTCCGTCGGCATCCGGTCTCGGTTGTAGGCACCCCCGCCATTTCCGGAGCACTCTACAAACCGAATACGTGACGTCTGCGGATAACGCTTGAGATCAGCCATCTTAAACACCATCGGGCGCTCTACCATACCGTGGACCAGTAGTTCGTGCTCCTCCTGAACAATGTTTGGGATCCCCGCATGATGTCGTTCAAAGTGCAGGTCAGCAGGGGTGATGATTCCGTAGAGATCCTGCAACGGAGTCCTTGAGGAACTTGATAAGTTCGGAGACCGTACCAACCGGCGAGGCTGTTCCGCTGGCGCCCGCTGACCAAGTTCTGACGTCAACCTCCCCGGAACCTTTGTAGGGTCCTGCGCTGGAGTTGGCACCTCTTGAGCGACGACCTCTACAGCGTCGGCCTGGGTCTTGATCAAGCCGGCAGCAATCACTCCGGACGTCGTAGTGATCCAAGCACGACGAGAGAGAGGGGGGCTAGCCTTCTTGTCCATCGGTTCTCCTGCGCGGTATTTGAATGGGATTCCGGGATTCCTCAAGTAGTCACTACCGCGATCCAACCTGCAATATGTGTCCATTCTAGGCTAGGACTGAGTAGTCCTTGAGCTCCCATGCTGGACGGATTCATCACCCTCAGCCAGATTCTCTGACCATGAGTTCACGTCAGATTTGGAGTGTATTCGTAATGTATCGACGCATCTCACTCACCGCTTTTGTCCTGCTGTTCTGTACTTCTCCCATGGTCGCTCAAGAAAATAGTCCAGACCTTCCAGCTGACTTTGATGAAGTGATGCCACTTCATCATGACGGCAAGGGACTGGGGCCATTATCTCGTCCAATCACGACGAGTTCGGCTGATGCACAGCTTTACTTCGACCAGGGCATCCAATTGCTCTATGCCTTCGATCCCAACCTAGCAGCGAGATCTTTCCGCGAAGGCTGGAAGAAAGACCCGAACTGTGCCATGTGCTACCTAGGGGAAGCCTGGGCCTGGGGCCCCTACCTCAATGGGCCCATGATAGCCAGTGATGCACCTCTAGCATACACGGCTGTCCAGAAGGCTCGCGAGCTCGCAGAAGGAGGAAAAGCGACCCCCGTAGAACGAGCACTGATCAACGCCATGGCCGAACGGTATGAATACGAACATGACCAAGGCCGAAGGCGTGAACTCGATGAGGAGTGGGCGGAACAGATTAACGAGCTCTATGCCGAAAATCCTCGAGACCTAGACCTTGGCTATCTCGCGGGAGAAGCATTAATGCTTCTGCAGCCGCGTCGTGAGTGGTGGGAGATCTCAAACCCAGAAATCCAGGAAATCCACCGGGTCCTTGAGACAGTCCTTGAACAGGACATCACACACCCCGGTGCCTGTCATCTCTATATCCATGCAACTGAACGCACTGATGTTCCAGGTAAGGCAGAGGCATGCGCAGAATACCTCGGAAACTCAATACCAGGTGCAAGCCACATTCAGCACATGCCGTCCCACACGTTTAACCGAATTGGACGCTGGGGTGATGCGGTGCGGGGCAACACGGAGGCCTGGCATTCCGACTTAAAGGCTGAGCACGGGGAGGGCTTTGCCATCTATCCTTCGCACAATCTCCACATGCTGCTCTTTGCAGCTTCGAATGACGGGCAGGGCGCAGCGGCAATTCAAGCGGCCAGAAATTACGCGGCAATAATGGATGGTGGCAGTTATTATCAAGCCCTAACTCTCTTCCGCTTTGGATATTTCGAAGAAATCCTCGAACTAGACAATGCACCTCAAGGAGCAATCCCCAGAGGCCTGTGGGATTTCTCGAAAGGATACGCTTCTCTCCGTACCGGAGACGAGGGAACCGCCCGATGGTACCTGAACCGGGTGAAACAGGGAGCTGAGGAAGGTGCTGGCGTAATCCGAGGACATTCTGCGGCATCGATCCTCGGTATAGTCGCCTCTATACTTGAAGGCGAGATCTTGCGTGCAAATAGCAATATTCGGGAAGCAATCGATCTTCTCGAGAAGGGTGTTGAACTCGAAGACGGACTCATGTATGACGAACCTGAGCCACTGAATTTCTCGGTACGCCACTGGCTCGGCGATGCTTTGTTAGAGTCTGGTGAGCACGCGGAGGCCGCTGAAGTTTATCGTGCTGAACTCAAAGACCACCCACATAACGGCTGGTCACTATTCGGGCTGGAGCGCGCTCTTCGGGGGCAGGGGATGGACACGGAAGCAGATGAGATCCATGCGGAATATGAGGTCTCCTGGGCCCGAGCCGACATCTACATAAGATCTTCGATTTTCTAGGCCACTATTCATCTAAAGCTAATTCGTACTTACACATTGAAATGACAAACCAGGGTTCAGGGGATGGAGACAGACAGTGTCTGCTCCCTGAGCCCTGATATGTAGCGATAGAACAGAGACATCTTATTACATTAGAGCATGCCCTACTACGAATACCATTGCGAGACAAACGGCTGTACGCTTGAGATCCGCCACAGGATGAGTGAGCAGATCGAAACCTGGGGTGACCTGGTGGAGCGCGCCGGAGTGGGGATAGGTGAGACACCTTCCGATACGCCTGTAACAAAGCTAATTAGCGCACCAGTTCCCATAACGGGTTCGGATGGGACGAAGGACTTTGGGGGCTGCGGATCCGGTTGCGGCTGCGTGCCGCAAGCATAGAGCAGAACCTCAGTAGCTTCTCTGGGGATCGGAGGCACGGACCGATGAACACACGAGAATTCGACGCTCTCATTCTGGGTGGGGGGCCAGCTGGGGCAGCAGCCGCAATGCTCCTTGCTCAACGGAGCCATAGAGTCGCCCTGGTTCGACCCACTAATACGCCTGCTGGAGCACTTGCTGAATCGATCCCACCCTCAACACGCCGCCTTTTTTCAGAACTTGGTGTGCTCAATGCAGTTGACACAGCCGGTTTTTTTCGAAACAACGGGAACAGCGTTTGGTGGGCAAACAACGAGAGACGAGACGAGAATTTTGGTGGAGATGGAGCCGGTTACCATGTCGACCGAACTGGACTTGAGCGCGTATTCATTACCGCAACTGAAGCAGTCGGCTGTAGCGTGTTGATCGGCGTGTCAGCACGCAAAGCAATCAAATCTGAGACAGGCTGGAAGATTACCTGTGAAACAGAAGATGGCGGGATGGTTGAAATCGAAGCTCCTTGGGTCCTCGATGCGACAGGCCGACACGGCTTTCTTGCTCGAGATGTTCGAAAACCTGACCGTTCGACCACAACAATCGCAATCAACCAGCGCTTTGAGAAGCCAGCGGGATGGGATGAGGCAACCGCGAATCACACCCTAGTTGAAAGCTATCAAGACGGCTGGGCATGCTCGATACCACTTTCCCCGACGCTGCGGTGTTTTACCGCAATGGTAGATCAGCACCATACCGAACTAGAGGGGCGTGAAGTCAGTGGGATACTCCGGGATGAGCTCGCCAAGACAACCCATCTGGCGTCGATGTTCGACCATACTAACACTGCAGGTGGCTCGTGGGTGTGTCCTGCGTCTCTCTATCACTCCCGTAAGTATAGCCGCCCAGGCGCTTTACTCGTTGGGGATGCGGGCTCATGCCTAGATCCTCTCTCCTCATATGGCGTGAAGAAAGCCCTCGCTTCCGGATGGCTAGCAGGGATCGTGGTGCATACCGCGCTAATTGATAAGCCAATGACTGACGTAGCGCTGGATTTCTTCGATAACCGAGAAAGATCAGTCTATCAGAGCTACAGACATCGTTCAGCAGAGTTTTTTGAGGAGGCTGCATCGGTATACGGCCACCCCTATTGGACAACGCGAGCTGAGGCTGCCCGTGCTACAGTTGGAGCAGTGAGCGGCCCTGATGACAGCGACTGGCTCGAGGATCTCGATGGCACTCACATCAGTGTTGACCTAGTGCAGTCGGCTCATGAGAGGATCCGATCAGCAGAGTTACTCGACTCTCGAGCTAATCCTGAGCTTCGCGTAATCAAACGCCCTGCGATCCGATCCCAACGGATTGTTATGAAACGCCACCTCATGAGCGATACCCACCCAATAGGTATCCGTTATGTAAGGGGTGTAGACCTCTTAAGGCTCGTCGAACTCGCACCACAATTCGATCAGGTACCAGATATCTGGAATGGATACAACGAGAAAGAAGCACCAGTCAGCCTTCATGACTTTCTTGTCGGTCTCTCAACTGCCTTTGCTACGGGTCTACTCGTGCATCCTGATCAATAGTGCTAATCGCCAAGATATCATATTTTTCTAGCATGGTATGCCCTAGCGGTCCGGCACTTCCGACCCCTAGGATGTTATCTCCTCAAACCCTATACCGAATGCCAACTTCTCTTCGTGCCCGCTTGTCTGCGCTCGGAATGGTCGGACTCAGCATGTTTATCACGTGGACACCTGCTCTGTATAGCCAGAGTCAAGACCAACAAATAGATGAGGGATATGCGATAACTCATAGTACAACTGTCGAAGCCTGCTCGCGCTGCCATACCGTCGATGACCAAGGCCGTATGAGTCGGATCTCATATTTGAGAAAAACGCCTGAGGGATGGCAAACCTCGGTACGTAGGATGGCCGCGCTGCATAATGTGAATCTAAGTCCAGAACAAGCACGCGAGATCGTTCGCTATCTGGCTAATGAGCAGGGCTTGGCCCCTGAAGAACTCCGGCCAGGATTGTTTGAGGTTGAACGGAGACTTATCGACCATGACTATGAAGGTGATTCGGCCGTTGAATTCACATGCATTCAATGTCACTCCATGGGTCGAGTTATCACTCAGAGACGTACCCAAGATGAATGGGCACTCCTGATAGCAACCCATCGGGGTTTATACCCGTTGGTTGACCGCCAAGCTTTCCGAGGAAACGCGTGTACAGGTCAGCCAGGTTGCGAAGAAGACCTTGAGGGCCAGTCGAGGCACCCAATGGATAGGGCGATAAATCACCTGGGGGAGGTCTTCCCATTACTAACTCCGGAGTGGTCAGCTTGGTCTGCCAATAAGCGCCCTCCTCAGTTAGAAGGCGAATGGGTAATCTCCGGATACGAGCCCGGAGAAGGACCGATCTATGGAACTCTTACGATCAGAGCTACGGATGATAGCGACGCGGATGCGTTTACATCTTCTTCACGATATGTGTATGCAGAAAGTGGACTCACCGTAGAGCGCTCAGGACAGGCACTCGTTTACACCGGCTATCAATGGCGTGGCCGCTCGAACCCTGGAACAGCCAACGAACTTCGGGAGGTGATGTTCGTTGAAAGGGACCAGCGAGTGATGTCTGGGAGATGGTTTTCAGGGGCGTACGATGAGATAGGGCCAGATGTCACGCTGCAACGAATCGGTGCGGCACCCATCGTCACGGGAATTTACCCTCAGGCGTTGAGGCGTGGAGAAACTACACAGGTCACAATTTACGGAGGCGCCCTTAGCGACATCCGGAATGGTGCCGAGTTGAACTTCGGTTCTGGAGTCTCGATTGGGGCGATCGAACAATCTCAGACTGATGAGCTTGTGGTCCAACTCACCATTGATGCCGATGCAGCGGTAGGAGCACGTGACTTTTTCGCATTCGAATCGACCCTAGAGAATGCGATTATAGTCCATGACGGAATCGATCGAATTATTGTCACACCAGAGTCGGGCATGGCACGGGTTGGTGGAGCAAACTTCCCAAAAGGCTATCAGACTTTCGAAGCGATCGGCTATAACAACGGCCCCGATAATGAAAACGGGACGGATGATGATCTCAAATTAGGTCGTATTGATGTCTCATGGAGCCTAGAAGAGTTCGCGGCAACATTTGGTGACGATGACATAGATTTTGTCGGCTCCATTAGCTCAAGTGGGACCTTTACCCCTGCCCTGGACGGGGTGAATCCGGATCGGGCTGGAGATCGGAACAATGTTGGCGATGTTTGGGTCTTAGCCACATACCTTACCCCAGAGGGCAAAGAACTGCGGGCCCGTGCCCATCTACTAGTGACTGTTCCACTGTACATGCGCTTCGAACCATGGAGACCGATTGGGCCTGCTAACCGAAGGCTAATTGGATGAATGCCTCAGTCATTATAGACTCTGAGACCCTGGCCCTCCGAGAATTTCACCCTTTCAAGGCAAATGGGGTTACCTACCTCTACATGGTTCCTTCTGCTGGAATATTCAGAATGGATGGGCCATCAGACGCGATCCTAGAAACACTCAGTAAGAGTCCGAAAGTCAAAACTGAATTGATTGATGAACTCTTAAGTCAGTTTGATATCGACCTATTGCTGGAAACGATCGACGAACTCATAGAGATACGTGCGATAGGAGATATCGATGCCCCAAAAGATTTGGTGCCGAATGATCTACCTCCTGCCGGATTTCCACTTACAACAATGGTCCTAAATGTGACTAACAAGTGTAACCTGGCATGTACTTATTGCTACGAGTATGGCGAGGACAAAATCGTCGATACCCAGTACGGGGACCAACCAAGATTTATGGCAGAAGAAACGGCTAAGGAAAGCGTTGAATTCTTGCTTGAGGAATGCCAAGGGCAGGATGTAGCGCACATCACCTTCTTCGGGGGTGAGACACTACTCAACTTTCCAGTGCTGCAAGATACAGTAGCATATGCACGTCGTCGCGCTGCCGAAGAAGGTAAGCGTATTGAGTTCAGCCTAACGACCAACGCGACGCTCTTACGCCCAGAGATCATCGAGTGGCTCGCTGATAATCAGATTGGAGTCACAATCTCAATCGATGGGCCGAAAGAGGTCCAAGATGGACTGCGGGTTTTCCACAACGGAAAGGGTTCCTACGATGTGGTCGAACCTAAGATCAAGGAACTCCTCAAACGTCATAAGACCCGGCCCATTGGTGCACGTGTCACACTGACTCAGAAGAACATGGATGTCCTAAGAATCTTCCGACACCTGACAGAGGAGATGGGGTTTTGGGAGGTTGGTCTTGCACCTGTGACCACACAGGACCAGCGAGATTACGCGATCACGAGCCAGGGTAAGGACAACATGCTCGAACAATTTGAGATACTCGCTCAAGAGTGGCTCGAGTGTGCACTGAACGACAAGCATCATGGGTTTTCAAACGTCAAAGACACACTTGAAGAGATCCATAAGGGTGTAAGCAAGGCTTATGGTTGTGGTGCAGGACTTGGGCTTATGGGTGTTGCCACGGATGGCAATGTATCGCTCTGTCATCGCTTCGCTGGGTCTCCCGAACACATAATCGGATCCATCAAAGAGGGTATCGATCGGGACAAGCAAGAGGAATTCCTAGTGGACCACCACATCGCGAGTAAGACTGACTGCCACACGTGCTGGGCGCGACCGATCTGCTCGGGTGGGTGTTATCATGAAGCTCATGTTCAATACGGAACTTCTTCACATGCCAATTTGCACTACTGTACATGGGTAAGAAGTTGGACACACACGTGCCTGGAAATTTATGGTGCACTTGCAGAAAAGAATCCTGAGTTCCTTAATCGCTTCGATGCATAAGTACGAATATAGGAGAAGCCGGTGAAGCACATTAAAGCAGTCAATCAGAAAGCTGCTCGGATCGAAGCTTGGGTAGCCCATGAAGCTGAGCAAACACAGCCTGGCGATCTCGACGTTGTAGGTCTCGAAAGTCGCCCTCCCCACGAACAGAACGGTCCCCATTTCCCGTTGGGTTGTTCCTTGGTCTTCGCCCCTGGGTGGGAAGCAGACTCTGCTGGAGGTACAGCAGGACTCTGTCAGCCTGTGGAAAGAGATATCTTCGACTGTCACCTGTCATGCTTCTGGCCAGCACATGTGCCCGACCAGCTCAACCATTCTCCTGATTGGACGAGCAAGTGCGCCTCTGCTCAAAAAGACTGGCGTAAGCTGGACCTAATTTTCCCGTAGGCTTAGAGGCTCAACTAACATGATGCGGATGCTTGATAGCGGCGTATGGGCGCTCATTATCCTGATGGCAGGGACATCTATAACACTCGAGGCCCAAGAGACTGCACTCTGGTATCTCGGGACATATACCAGAGATATACTCGTGTGGGATGAAGCCAGCGAACAGATCGTTGGCCGGATAGAGATGGGGCATGACATCCCAGCTGATATCGTCGTAAATGAAAGGAAAGACCGGATTTACGTGCGCGATGGAACCGCGCTGTACATGGAACTTGTGGACCTGAAGACAAACGAGGTCGTGGATGAGTTCACTTTGTCCCAGGGCAACGTAACCGTGCGTATTAACGGTTTCGCACCGCATCCAGCGGATGAAAAAGCTGTGATCTTCGCGAAACGATATACCAAACTGAGCGACAGGTATGTGGTCGAAGGGCCATTCCTGCTTGAATATGATCTGATGAATAAGGCCGTCACTGACACAATTCCATGGCCAAATGATCAAGAGCGCGAATCGATTCGCTTTCAGTACTCTCCCGATGGCGAAATACTCTACATGTTCGCTGAAGACATTATCGCACTTGATGCAAACAGTTACGAGGAAGTTGATCGATGGCAGATATCCACTCCGATTGAGTCTGGGGTTGGACGAAGCAGGTTCGGAACAACCCCTCAGCCTTATGATGAAGAGGGTGTGGCCACCAGCCTCTTTAGGATGACAGATCCAGTGCAGAACCGGCGCATGATGGGTATTGCCAAAGTTCAACTTTCAGAGAAAAAAGTGGACTTCTTCACACTTGGAGAATCCAGACCAATTAGGAATTTCACGCTCGCGCCGGATGGCAAGAAAGCCTATGGACTACTTGAGCGAGGCAATATTGCAGAGTACGAATTTTGGGAGTTTGATCTGGTCAATCAGCGAGTATCCAAAAGGGCGCCTTTCGCGGGTCGACCCCGCATGACTTTGGGGGTGAGTGCTGATGGGGAGCGCCTTTTCATTTATAACGCAGGTAATACGATTGACGTCTACGACGCTGAAACATTTGACTATATAAAGCAGATCGTGTTCGATGAGGACACAACGTTTGAAGTTATGATTCCCAAGAAAGGGAACTTCACACCGTGAGTTACACAAAGAAGGAGAATACCAAGATGAACCGACTCGGAAAGCTTCTAGCCCTTAGCGCCCTGGGGTTTATGTCCCTAGGAACCGCACTCGTAGCCCAAAACGTTGATCCCGTCGGCGTCTACGGTATAACGATCAATGCTGATTTTGATGGCCAG
>DLRL01000088.1:9583-19518 GCA_002501085.1 Gemmatimonadales bacterium UBA7889 | reverse complement strand
CACTTGAGGCGGCCCAGGTCTACATTCCGGGTACCGGTATCGGTGCCTTAACAAATGCAGCCGGCCGTTTCTTACTTCTAAACGTACCAGCAGGCGAGTATACGCTGACCGCTGAACTGGTCGGCTATCGGTCTGGCGAACAAACAGTCACGGTAGGGGCCGGTCAGTCGGTTCAGGTTGATATCGGTCTGGCACAAACCGCGATCACTCTGGACGAGATCGTGGTCACCGGTGCTGGAATCGCCACTGAGAAACGTAAACTCGGCAACACGATCGCGACGCTTGATGTTGCGACACTTGAGAATGCTCCGATCTCGGACTTCTCACAGTTGATTGCGGGACGAGAACCCGGTGTGGTTGCTCTACCTTCATCCGGCTTCACTGGTGAAGGCGCGCGCATCCGGATTCGCGGATCTTCGTCGCTATCTCAGCTGAACGAGCCAATCGTGTACGTGGATGGAATCCGGGTGGATCGCTCTGCCGTTCAGAATTTTAATGGACAGGGTAATCCTTCTCGGCTCGACGACATCCCCCCCGAATCAATTGAGCGGATAGAGATACTGAAGGGTGCGGCAGCGGCCACGCTGTATGGCACCGAGGCATCCAACGGTGTGATCCAGATCTTCACTAAAAAAGGACGCGCAGGAGCACCGCGCTTCACTGCTCAGGCGGATTTCACCGGTATCCAGGTGCCCACAAACCGGATTAACAACATTGCTGGGTTCGCTCGTACTGCCGATGAGCAGGCGATGATTTCTTCTCGTTGGGGTAAAAGCGTTGGGCTCTATGAAGTAATCGAAGAGCCTTTGGTCCCAACAATGCTTGAGACTGGGTTCAACCAGACCTATTCGGCGTCAGCGTCAGGTGGTTCTGAAGCGTTCCAGTATTATGTCTCAGGGCGCTTTGCTGACGAGGATGGCGGTTACGACGCGGCTCAGAATTTTGAGCCGGTCGAGGGCCTCGATCCTGAAGTCGACACGAACCGCCGAGTATCGCTCAATTCGAACTTCACGATCATCCCGAGTGATAAGATCCGCATTGGTATCTCGACCCTGTACTCGGACATGGAGCATCACACGCCTGATAACTCGAACAACATTTACGGCGTGTTCAGCTCAGCTCTGATGTCGCAGTTGCATAAGGCCTCGGCTAGCAACCTTTACGGTAATCCGGCCTTCGCGACTACGCGCGAGAACATGTACCAGTTGAACGTTGCGAATTCGAGTCACTTTGCTGGTTCCATGAATATGGGCTACACACCGATGGACGGATTCCGCCTAGACGGTACGTTCGGTGTGGACTTCACTTCCGATGACACGTTCAACTTCCGTCCTTATAAGTGGAATGTGGACGGATTCAGTGGCTCAACGCCGGACGGATCTCGTAACGTCCAGGAGCACCGTAGCCGTGAGATTACGGCGGACATGAAGGGTTCCTACATCAATAACATGGATGTGGGTGACATGACGTTCGAGAACACCCTTCTGTTTGGTGGCCAGGGCTTCTTGCGCCAGAATCAGTACGCTGGTGGTAGCGGCCGTGATTTCCCAGGTCCGGGACTTGAAACACTA
The DNA here is from genome assembly GCA_002501085.1 of Gemmatimonadales bacterium UBA7889. GTDB lineage: Bacteria > Gemmatimonadota > Gemmatimonadetes > Longimicrobiales > Gaopeijiaceae > UBA1142. The sequence continues at coordinate 17,947 of DLRL01000088.1, read as the reverse complement.
TCTGCGCTCGCGAACGAAGGCTCATTCGAGTCTTGGGTGCGGGTGACACAGATTGGTGGATATATCCAGGACCAGCTCGGTTGGAATGACTGGGTCTTTGCCACAGTGGGTGGCCGCTGGGATGCGAACTCGGCTTTCGGGTCAGAGTTCAGTACAGCTTTCTATCCTAAGGCTTCACTCTCAGTGATTCCGAGCCAAGGGCTGGAATGGAACAGTGATCTCATCTCCACGTTCCGGCTTCGTGGTGCAATCGGACAGTCTGGCTTACAGCCTGGCGCGTTCGACAAATTCACTACGTTCTCACCTCAGCCTTCTGAGGAAGGACCAGGTGTCCAGCCGGCAAACCTCGGTAATGCAGGTCTCAAGCCTGAGGTCTCTACTGAATGGGAGTTCGGTACTGAGATCGGACTATTTGACGATACATGGTCGCTCGATGCGACCTACTGGACGCGGAATGTGGCCGATGCCCTAGTGGCTCGCCGTTATCCGGTTACAGGTGGGTTCACGCAAACACAGCTTTCAAACATCGGGTCATTGGACGCCTGGGGTATGGAGTTAAATCTGCGTGGCTCGCTCATCCAGACTGAGTCGATAAGTTTGAACGTATTCGCCAATGGGGCCTACCTTACGGAGAAGGTATCCGACATGGGTGGCGCACCGCCGCTCAAGACCGGTAACACCTATCCTCGTTACAGGAACTACATCTTGCAGGGCTATGCTCCTGCATCGTTCTTCGGAGCGAAGACTGCCGATGTAGCGATCCCGTTGAACATTGACGGTACATGCACAGAACCGACTCAGGCCGCGGCGCTGGAGTACTTCGCCGGCCCAGTTGATCCGAGCAGCTTCAAGCCGCTCGCGATCGGTAACTCTGATTTTGATTCACCGAATGGTCAGTTCGTGTCTCACAACTGTGGGGCGGGACTACTTGAGACCTATCTTGGTAAGCCAGCACCAGATTGGGCTGGTTCGTTTGGTTTCAATCTAGCGTTCGCAGGGAACTTCGAGCTCGCAGCACTAGCGGAGTACAAACTTGGTTACCACGCCCAAGACCTGTCTGGCCAGTTCAGGCGCTCGAATTCCTTCATCGGTCGTAACACACCACAGTCGGCTCGCTTATGGTCTACTATGCTCAATCCGGCAACATCGGCGCAGGACCGGTTGGATGCTGCCATCGAGTGGGCGACGCAAGTAGAGTCACTGGCTCCGATGAGTGGGATGAACGCAATCTATGAGGCCAGCTTCATCCGCCTACGTGAGCTCTCGCTCTCGTATCGCGTACCGGCTGACGTCGTCAGTGGTTGGGGTCTGTCAACTGCGACAATCAACCTTGGGGCTAGGAACTCATACCTGTACATGCCTGGTAACTATCCGGGTATGGACCCTGAGGGTAACGTAACTGGCCGCTGTAACGGTGGCTTAAACTGTAACTTCCTTGACGCGACCGAGGGCTGGGGACTGCCGATTCCACGGCGGTTTACCTTGTCCACTCGGGTCACGTTCTAACGGGAGGCTAGAGAAATGACAAAGAGAATAAAGGCTTCCGTCTTAACACTGGTAACCGCGCTCACACTATCGGGCTGCGGTGACCTACTAGACGTGAATAACCCAAATAACCTGGTTGAGGAATCCATTTCCAATGCGGCGGCGGCTTCGGCTGTCGTCAACGGCTCGCTGTCGCTTGTGTCGTCAGCGATTTCACAAATCTGGCAGCCGTATCTCGTCACATCAGACGAGGTCTATTGGATTGGATCACGTGATGCGTGGCTAGCATTGGATCAGGGATTCATCGGTAACCCGGAGAACGAGTTTAGTGATGGAGCGTTCCCGAGTGTTGGACGTGGTCGCTGGATGGCTGACCAGGCCATCAAGATTCTTCAGGGCCATGTTGCCGACGATCCAAGCTTCGGATACGACCTAGCTCGGGCTAACCACTTTGCCGGGATCATGTACACGGTCATCGGTGAGGTTATGGAAGACTTCGCGTTCTCGGATAAGACCGAGTCCGGCCCTCCTGTCGGGCCAGGGAGCATGTCTACGGTACTCGACCAGGGAATAGCGTATCTGAGTACGGCCATCAGTAGCTTTGAAACCCTCGGGAACGCAGATAAGGCGTTGGCAGCGAAGGCCATGCGCGCCCGTGCATATCAGTCCCGGGCGATCTGGGACGTGATCAATCCAACAGCGTCAGGTACGTTTACGACAGTGAATGCCTCCGCGGCAGCAGCTGACGCGCAAGCCGTGATTACGGCCGCCGGTGGCAACAGCGCGGACGATAACTACGACTTGGTTTACTCGTCAGGCTCTCAGCAAAATAGCATGGCGGGGTGGATTAACGACCGTAAGGAAAACCAGTATACCACCGAGTTGGTCACGCTCGATGCCAATAACAACAGAACTGGTGTCGCGATGATGGATCCGATCGATAATATCGTCGATCCTGCCGTGACGAAGAGGATGACAAACTGGGGATGTGGATCGGCTGCAGGTAACTGTGGTTACTATTCGCCTCTTACGATCTCATCCACACGGCTCATGCATCTCATCCTCGCTGAGAATGGTTTAGCGAGTGGTGATGCCGCCACGTTCACGACGCACATTAACCATATTCGTGCAATGGATGGTCTGACCGCGTTTTCTGGTCAGATTTCAAACAACGACATGTTGCAGCACACACGCCGCGCGAACACGATGATCATGGGTCTAAGGCTTGCCGATATGTACCGGTTTGCCCTCACAGATCCGAAATGGGAAGCTCAGTCTGACGCGATTTCTACGCCGGGCGAGATGCTACCGATCACGATTATCGAAATCCGGGCCAACTGTCACTTGAACGGCCAGGGCTGCGGCGGCTGAGCACTCTCTACTAAGAGAGAACGAAGCGTCATGGGGCGCACCCGCACATTATGTGTGGGTGCGCCTCCCTTTTTTCACCCTAATCCTCCATCTTTCGCATCATGCGAAAAACACATCTGATTCCGATGCTGTTGCTAGTATTGGCTACTAGCACCGCTTGCGAAATTTTTGAAAACCGATCGCCTGAGAATCTTTTCCTCAAGATGAGTGGTGATCCTGGAGCTTCCGTTCAGCTGATGATGTCGACGGAATTCATCGCCGGTGTCAACGAGGTTGGAATGACGGAGGTGAAGGTCTTCCGATCTGATACGATCGTTATCGCGTTACCAGTGGATACTGTGATCTCCATCTCCCGGCATAACCAGTTCCTGCTTGAAGCCACGCCGCTTTCTGCGGATACGATGAATGTTTCAGTGAGAATTGATGTCGATACCAGAAAACAACTGGATGAATCCGGGGACATCTTCCGTATAAATCCCTGGCGATATGTCTATGTGTTTAATCAACCCGTAACCCGGTCAGTTGAGATCATCATATGAGGAACGTGTCCGATCGATTCCGCGGAGGCATACTGGCAGCCAGTACACTGCTACTCATGGGTTGCCACACCTATATGCCTGTACAGCAACCAGTGCCGGGCACAACGGTGCGAGTTCAGGTCCCGTTGACGAGTGCGGCTCAAGGGCCGAATCAGGCTCCTGAAACTGTATCCATTGAAGGAACCCTTATAGAGTTCGGGGACACGGTTGAGGTTGAGGTCACAGATCGCCAGGAGTATGGAGCATTTAGGGAAGTTACGCGGGTTGATACTCTGAGAATCGCGACCAGCGGGATCATAGGCTTAGATGAGCGTGCTTTTTCTACAGGTCGAAGCGTAGTTTTGGGACTAGCAATCGGTGGTGCAGCAACAGCGTTTGCGCTGACTGCATTGGGTCTTGAGGGTGGAGGTAGTAATCCAACACCAGGTCCAGACGGACCACAGCCGAGTTTTCTCCTGTCACCCATCGTGCGCACCATCTGGGGACTTATCCACTGGTAGTGAAGATTCGATAACTCGATACTCGAGTTATCGACTATCCAGGTCCGCAGGTTTCTTAGGAAGGCCTAGGATTGATGGTTGAACGATAGAGACCGTCACTCTAGGGGTTTCCCCATTTGAGCTATAAGCGACATCTTAGCAGGGCGACGTACCCGTGGGCTCAATCGGGAGGGGGAACGTTCCACCGTGGTGGCCAGAATCATTACAAAGCTCGTTGGGTGGGCTGTATCAATCTTTTATGCTGTAGAGAGACGAGGCCCTGGATTGCCCGAAGGTCCAGTGCTGATCACAGCGAATCACCCTAATGCACTCATTGATCCACTCGTTGTTTTCCAGACGGCTGGTCGGCCATCGAGGCCACTTGCTAAGGCCCCGCTTTTTGATCAACTCATTGTCGGCACTGCCCTGCGGGCACTCGGAGGTCTACCAGTCTATAGAAGGCAAGATGATCCGAAGTTGATGCATCTGAATGATCGAACTTTCGACGCGGCCATAGATGCACTCCATGCGGGTTCTGCGGTCCAAATCTATCCGGAAGGGCAAAGCCATTCAGAGCCGTCCTTAACACCCATTCGGACCGGAGCTGCAAGAATTGCCCTACTAGCTGAGGCCCTACGAGATTGGGAGCTCGGACTCTACGTTCAACCTGTCGGCCTGACCTATGTGCAGAAGGATCTCTTCCGTGGTCGGGTCGTGGCAACGTTTGGGCCAGCGTTTCCGATTGACGATCTTCGCGAGAAATATGAGAAGGATGAACGAACAGCCAGTAGGATTCTTACAGATAGGATCCAAAGGCATCTTGAGGCAGTCACATTAAATGTTGAAGAGCATGAAGACCTCGAACTCGTAGAGGTGGCAGACAGACTCTACTCTAGAGGGAAGAGACTTGTTGGTTATCGAGAACGAGATGGGATCGGGGATCGTTTGCCCAGGATGCAAGTGTTCGCTGAAGGTGTTCGCTGGCTAAGGACCGTGGACCCCGAGCGCTTAGAGAACCTCAAAGAATTAGTGCGTCGGTATCTTCGTCTCCTGACGCTTTTTGGTGCGAGCGAGGGAGATGTACCTCCTAGATATAAATTTTGGATGGTTGTCCGCTATTCTTTGCGGCAGCTGTTCATGCTGCTTATCGTGTTTCCATTAGCTTTTCTGGGTATTGTTGCTTGGTTGATCCCATTCATTCTCACTCGGTATGTATCTCCTCGTTTTAGCTTGAAAAAAGACCAAATTGCAACGTATAAGTTCGTGATCGCTATGATGGCTTTTCCAATCTGGTGGATAATTTCATGCCTAGTGGTTTACGTATTCTCCGGGTTGCAATTATCGCTGCTAGTGGCTGCCATAGTTCCTGTGTCCGGTCTTGCACTAGTCGCATGGCATGACCGGCAGATGCAGGTACGCCAGGACGTCCTTGTGTTTCTAAGAACACTCCGCTATCCGCGTGGGCAAGACCGACTTGCGGAATACCGTCGTGAACTTGTGCGGGAGTTCGACCAGCTAATGGAAGCCTGGAAAGGGAATCTCTAGCCCAGAGTCTTTTCTCAGTGTCTGTGCCTACTTGGCGAGCAGGTCTCGTCCTCCTATCGTCTGGGCCCGTTAGAACTCGTAGCTAAAAGATTCGAGGAGAGCAGAGGGGGCGGAGGGGGACTGGTGTCTCCGGCGGTCTTCAACACCGTGCGGCCCGGCTAGAACCCGGGTAGGTGGGTTCGATTCCCACACGTCCCCGCCACGGCTTCGGCGATTAGTACATCGCTTTAGTTAGGTAATCGAAGCCTCAACCCGATCTCAAGGCGGCCGTCATTGGTGGCGCCACCCTCTATTGCTATGGGGTCAGGGAAGTCTTTGAGATGCGCTGAGACAAACGCATCAGCTCCGCTTAGGAATAAGAGAAAAAGGCCGAAAGCAACGAGATCCTCTTGCTGGTCACCCCTGGACTCACGAAGCCTTTTCAGGTCAGCAAGCGTGGCATCAGATTCGAGTGCGCCCTTGATCTGATTCGGGTCAGTGACACCCTGGGTGTTGAGGTTTTCGCGTAATAGAATTTCCCTGAAGTTCGCGCGAGACACTGCCTCGGATATTCGTCTCCGAGTTCGGATAATCCCATAAGCCACAGCACTCTCTATAGCGAAATAAACCCCTGCTCGTGCATTTGCCCCAATCGATACGTGGCCCCAGCCAGGAACGAGAATGGCCCGGAGAAATGCGTCACCGGGAGTTACAGAAGCAGCAATGGGTAAGAGAGCAGAAGCAGTTGAGTCTAGTGCGGTATTCTCATCGCTTAAAGTGACTTGTTGTGCCTCAAGTCGGCCAGCTCCCCAAGCCGTCATGATTCCGGCTAGCATAATAAAGGGCAACAAGGTGTTGCATCGGTTGTTGAGGAGGCCTTTCCTCATGGTATTGAACCTGTCCACTCGATAAGTCTCGGGGTCTCACCTTCACGGAGTAGTGCGAACGAACGGTGATATACCCAGTCACCGGTATTTATGTACCACTGCTGATTGCCGACGTCGATGATCTTGGGGACGTGCGTATGTCCGAGAAGAAGCAAATTGAGGTCTGGTTGATGCTTGAGTTCTTTAACAGCCCAGGCCTCTAATGCAGCCGTGCGTTCGAGTTCTGTACCACCTGGAGCTTGCTTTCGATCTTCAGTATGAGAGACTCCTTTGGCGATACGGTCACCTAAGGAAGGTGGCAGCATGCCGAATGCCCAGCGCGTAACTGATCCACGTAGGAGCAGTCTCGCGACTCTATATCCAAGATCCCCGGTACCGAGGCCGTCTCCATGAGCCAAGAGGGTTTTGAGCCCGGCGAGTTCGGTAATGACGGGGTCTTGATGAAAATCAAGTCCAATTTCGTCTCGTAGATACTTGCCTCCCCACCAATCGTGGTTGCCTCCCATCAGTGTTATTGGCACACCGGCATCCACAATCTCGCGAAGCTGCAGGAGGGTGAGTTCATGCCCTCGCGTGTTACCCCATTGGTACTCAAACCAGAAATCGAACAGGTCCCCATTGAGTACGATTCTTGATGCGATCCCTGCCGCTTGCCCGAGCCAGGTTCTGAAGGCCTCTTCTTGTTCGAACGAAATGGCACCAAGATGAACGTCAGAGGTGACGAGAACTGTTTGGGTGGGATGTATTCGGGACACCAGCGAACTTACTCTTGAACAGCTAGAACCTGGAAGGGGTAGGAGCATAATCCACCCGAAGCTAGCTTAGCCCATGGTCACCCTACAGCTTAAGCAACCATCATCCTTTTTCCGGACGATTATCGTTGCCGGAGTTGTGGTTGTTACGGGGTGTATGCCCAAGCAAGCAGCAGTGATTGCTCCAGTGCCAGATGCTCTCGGTACGGCGTTAGTCCTGCAAGATCAAACAGAACTAGAAAGTCCGATCCGGATTCTTTTCGTCTGGGAACTGAACGACGCGGGTGTAGGGGTAAAGGGCAGAGGTGTCGCCCGTGTGGCACCGCCCTATAGGGCACGCCTTGATCTATTCCTAGATAACGGCGAGTTAGTAATTAGGGCTGCCCTTGTCGAGGGAGAACTCAGGCTTCCTGCGGGAGCCCCAAACGACATCCTACCACCTCCAGACCTCATGTGGGGCACACTCGGAGTATTCCGGCCGGAATCGGGTACTGAATTGGTTGGAGGAGATCGGTTGGACAACGGTCTGGTTCGGCTGCGATATCGCTACCTGGATGAGAGGGAACTTCATTACTCTATGGAAGGTGGAGTTCTTAGAAAGCTTGAGATGTTAGCGGATGGGGACGTGGTCCAATGGGTTGAAGTCGATCGAGATGAGGAGACTCGATATCCTGCACGGGCCACGTATCGGAACCTCACAGATTTTCGTGAACTAAAGATCACCAGACAGCAACTGGATCAGGTTGATGCCTACCCAGCGGACATATGGGATCCGAGGGCACCATGAAGCATCAACTGAAGGCACTCAGCTTTCTATTCTTAGTGGTCACGATATTGGCGTGCAATTATTCGTTCCAGGCAGGTTCCTTCCCGCCCCCCCATGTACGGACGATTGCTGTCCTGCCGTTCGACAATGAAACCAATCGCTTTGAATTGTCTGGAGAGCTCTATGATCAGCTGGTGAGGAATCTCCCAGGAGCTCTCGGGATCAGAACCGCAGGGGAAGAGCTCGCCGATGCTGTCGTGCGAGGATCCATAAGGAGTTATGAAGTTCGGGCACCTAACTATCGTGCGGCTACCCAAGGACAGCCAGCCGAAGTTTTACAGCGCCAAGTAAACATCGTGGTTTCAGTCGAGATCGTTGATCTTATAGAAAATGTGATCTTGTGGGAGTCCTCCAGCGTTGTTGCTCAGGGAGAGTTCTTGGAGGCTAGTGAAACGGAAGAAATCGGACGTGTAGAAGCCATTGAATTGCTAGTTCAGAAAATTGTGGACGGCGCTCAGTCTAACTGGTAGATTCGGCGATCATTTTTGCCGGGGAAGGCCC
>DLRL01000088.1:0-9270 GCA_002501085.1 Gemmatimonadales bacterium UBA7889 | reverse complement strand
CGGGGAAGGTCCATAGACTTCTTCGACAGCCACCTAAACTTGCCAGGGAGTGACCGTGCTCCGAGCCCTCGGACTAGGCGCGATTCTCTTCATCTTCTGGCTACTGCTGTCGGGCCATTATACCGACACGCTGCTGATTGGACTTGGCTTAGGTTCATGTGGGCTCGTAGTCGGCTTGGCAATGCGAATGGATTTAGTCGACCATGAAGGTGTTCCACTACAGCTTGGTGGTCGTTTTTGGGTGTACTTCCCGTGGTTAATGAAGGAAATCTTCATCGCGAACGTGAATGTGGCTCGTGTTATCCTCAATCCAAAACTCCCGATTAGCCCGGTTGTAACTCATTTCAGGGCAAGTCAAGAGTCAGACTTAGGCAAGACGATTTATGCCAATTCGATCACGCTGACGCCTGGGACGATCACGACTAGTATTCAGGGCCAGGACCTTGAGATTCATGCTCTCACGCTTAAGGACATAGATGGTCGTGAAGAGGATCAAATGAATCATCGAGTGAGTTGGGTCGAAAGTGGCTCGAGGGGAAACCTGTAGTGTTCGTTGCAGCGACGGTCGGTGTACTAGCGAGTATGTCCCTCGCGATGACACGCGCACTCATGGGACCCACGGTTTATGATCGGGTACTCGCTGTGAATACTTTTGGGACAAAGACTGTACTGCTGATTTCAGCTCTGGGTTTCTTGACTGAGCGTCCAGAATTTCTCGATCTCGCGATCGTGTATGCTCTTATCAATTTCATAGGAACGATCGCTGTACTGAAGTTTTTTGAGTACCGGGACCTGGGATGGACACGACCTCCTGAAGCAGGTTCAGAATGATTGATCTCATTCTCGAAGTACTCAGCTGGATATCGATTCTCAGTGGGCTCTTTTTTATGATCGTTGGGACGATTGGAGTCGTGCGGATGCCGGATGTCTATACGCGCCTCCACGCTGCGGGTATGACGGACACGATGGGTGCTGGATTACTACTTCTAGGGATGTGCTTCCAGGCTGGCCTCACGCTCGTTCTGGTTCGTTTGATACTGATTTATGTCTTTCTTCTCTTCACGAGCCCAATCAGTACCCACGCTCTGGCAAGTGCTGCACTGTCGGGTGGAGTCAAACCCTACACAGTACCAGCAGATCGTGCTAGAGAGTTTAATTCTCTGAATGGCGGACAGCATTCCTGATGGTTGAATTTGTAGATATCGCGTTGCTGGTACTGCTCGGGATCACTGCATTTAGCATACTTCGCCAGAAGAATCTTTTTGCTGCCGTAATGATGGCGGGCATATATAGTCTTTTGTCAGCTGGGTTGTTCGTGGTCATGGATGCTGTTGATGTTGCGTTCACTGAAGCGGCTGTGGGTGCAGGAATTTCCACGATTCTTATGCTTGGAACACTCGCTCTGGTTGGGCACAGTGAGCACCAACCACAGCACAGGCCAATTCTACCTCTTTTCGTCGTTATCCTAACCGGTGCAGTTCTTGTCTATGGCACTCTGGATATTCCTCAGTTCGGGGATGCTTCAAACCCAGCACACCACCACGTGGCTCCTCATTACCTCGAAGAATCTGAACACGAAATCGGAATACCGAACGTTGTCACCTCTGTCTTAGCATCATATCGGGGCTACGACACGATGGGCGAAACAACGGTGATTTTCGCCGCCTTGGTCGGTGTGCTGCTCCTTCTATCTCTTGGGCCTCGACCCCGTCGGGTAGTCTCGAATGGTCAACGGATTTCCGACACAGACAGCGGAAAACCTGTGTCCGAGGGAGGGGTGGAAGAAGCTCAAGAGGATACTCTTCAGATTTCGCCTGAAGAAAAGACCTTGGGGGACACCAATGGATGATCGTGTGATCCTAAGGGTGGGTGCGAAAATACTTATCCCCTTCATCCTAGTGTTCGCGCTCTATGTCCAATTCCATGGAGACTATGGTCCGGGTGGTGGTTTCCAAGCGGGTGTGATTTTCGCTGCGGGTTTCGTGCTATACGCGCTTATCTATGGTCTGGAAAATGTTAAGAAAGTCCTTCCTCCCCAAGCAGTCTATATCTGCTCTGCTCTCGGAGTACTGTTATACGCGGGAGTCGGTTATGTGACGATGGCTTTGGGTGGGAACTTTCTAGATTATGGGGTTCTCGCGCACGACCCTGAACACGGGCAACACTATGGCATCTTGCTTGTGGAGCTTGGTGTTCTGATCACCGTATTTGGTGTGATGGTTGCGGTATTCTATGCGTTTGCTGGACGCAGGAGAGCCGACACTTGACGGCTCTAGGACTGTTCAATTATTGGGCTGTCATCTTCTTGATGATGGTAGGGTTTTACACGCTTATTGCCCGTGGTAACCTGGTTAAGAAGATCATTGGGCTGAATATCTTCCAGACGTCAGTCTTCATTCTCTACATCACGATGGGGAAGATTACGGGAGGCACTGCTCCGATCTTCGTTGAAGGTGGGGAGGATGTCATCTATTCAAATCCGATTCCTCACGTATTGATACTTACCGCGATTGTGGTAGGCGTCGCGACGAGCGCAGTCGGTCTTAGCCTTGTGATCCGGATCAAGGAAGCATTCGGCACTATAGAAGAGGATGAGATCCAGGACGAGAGCCTATGACCGACCATCTTCCCGTCTTGCTTGTCGTCGTCCCTCTGGTTGCAGCCCCGATCGCTGCGCTACTGAATCACCCACGTCTTTCCTGGGCTGTTGCGGTTGCGGCCACGCTGTGGACTCTCTATGCCGGCCTCGAGTTGCTTTCACAGACCATGGCTTCCGGAGTGATTCACTATGAACTAGGAGGTTGGGCGGCACCCTATGGGATCGAGTATGTAGTGGATCCGCTAAACGCCTGGGTCGTTGTTATTGTTACTTTGATTGGTGCGTTGATTGCGCCTTACGCTCGCGTAAGTGTTGAAAGAGAAATTACTGAGGACAGGATCCCACTCTTTTACGCGGCCTTCATTCTTTGTCTTACCGGTCTGCTTGGAATCGCTGTGACGGGTGATGTGTTCAACGTCTTCGTCTTCCTAGAGATCTCTTCTCTCTCAGCGTATGCCTTGATTGCACTTGGCAGCGATCGCCGGGCACTTACAGCGTCTTTCCAGTACCTGATCATGGGTAGTGTAGGAGCGACGTTTATAGTCATCGGCATCGGCCTCATGTACGTCATGACTGGTACGCTCAATATGGCCGATCTAGCGGATCGCCTCCCTGAGGTTGCCAGCTCGAGGACGATCCCAGTTGCATTCACATTCCTAACCGTCGGGATTACGCTGAAGTTAGCACTATTTCCGCTTCACCTGTGGCTACCGAATGCGTATACGTACGCGCCCTCAGCTGTAACAGCATTCATTGCATCTACTGCTACCAAAGTGGCGGTATATCTCTTACTTAGATTCTTCTTCACAATTTTCGGTGCGACATTCTCGTTCGACGTCATGCAGTTAGATCGAATCCTGATGCCACTGGCCTTGATTGCGATCGTAGCTATGTCCCTGGTTGCTATTTACCAGGAGAATGTCAAACGCCTATTGGCGTACTCGAGCGTTGCACAGATTGGATATATGGTGCTTGGGATAAGCTTTGCGTCTGTGCTGGGGTTGACCGCAGGGATCCTGCATCTATTCAACCACGCTCTCATGAAGGGAGCACTGTTCATGTCGATGGGCTGTGTAATGTATCGAGTCGGATCGGTTCGATTGGAACGGATGAATGGACTCGGTCGTGCCATGCCTTGGACTATGGCAGCGTTTGTAGTGGGAGGACTGAGCTTGATAGGTGTCCCGCTCACTGTCGGTTTTGTCAGTAAGTGGTATCTGGTTCAAGCTGCGCTTGAGCAAGGAATGTGGCCGGTAGCAGGAGTGGTGCTCCTTGGCTCGCTACTTGCCCTGATGTATGTCTGGAAGGTCGTCGAAGTCGCGTACTTCCGTGAGGCTGATCCTGAACTCGGTATCTCTGAAGCACCTCTCAGCTTGCTGGCGCCGACCTGGTTATTAGTCCTCGGTAATCTCTACTTTGGCATCAATGCCAGCGACAGTGTGGGTGTAGCTACACGTGCTGCAGAAATGCTACTGGGAGTCTTGTCGTGATTGACACCAACCTCGTAGTGGGTGTCTGTCTACTTCTCCCTGTGTTAGGGGCCTTTCTTGTTCTAGTCTTTGGTAGCCGACCTAACGTTCGAGAGGCAGCTACACTCCTTACCGGTGGTTTGACCTTTTGGCACGTTTGGGGACTGCTCCATCACGTTCGGGAGGGTGCACGTCCAAGGTTAGAGCTACTCGAGATCGTCCCTGGTGTGCAGCTTGCATTCGAAGTCGAGCCGCTTGGGTTACTCTTTGCACTAGTAGCTTCCTTCCTTTGGATCGTCACTACGCTCTACGCGATCGGATACATGCGTGGACACCATGAGAAGAACCAGACGAGGTTCTTTTTCTTCTTCGCGATCGCGATCGCTGGGGCATTGGGTGTCGCATTCAGTGCAAACCTCTTCACGCTCTTTGCGTTCTATGAGGTCCTGACACTCTGCACTTTCCCACTTGTAACACATCACCAGACTGATGAGGCCCGAAAAGCAGGACGGGTATATCTGGGAATTCTTCTCACCACATCAGTAGCATTTCAGTTATTAGCGATCATCTGGACCTGGCAGCTTGCTGACACCGTAGACTTCACAGAGGGTGGGATTCTATCCGGTACGGCATCTAACGGTGTATTGAGCGCAATCCTAGTGCTGTTCGTGTTCGGCGTTGGGAAGGCTGCGGTTATGCCATTCCACCGCTGGTTACCAGCTGCCATGGTGGCTCCGACACCAGTTTCAGCACTCTTGCATGCGGTTGCTGTTGTTAAGGCTGGTGTTTTTACGGTACTAAAAGTGGCTGTCTACATATTCGGTATTGATTTGCTCGGTACACTTGCTGCGACGACCTGGCTTGCATGGATCGCAGCCGCCACGATCATTCTGGGTTCTCTGGTCGCTTTTCAGAAAGACAACCTGAAAGCAAGGCTTGCATACTCCACGATAAGCCAACTGTCCTATATCGTGCTGGGGGCATTGTTGGCAAACGAATGGGGCGTGATTGGTGGGGGCATGCATATAGCTATGCATGCATTTGGTAAGATCACGCTGTTCTTCGCGGCAGGTGCAGTACTAGTTGCAGCCCATGAGAAAGACATCAGTCGTATGCACGGACTTGGGAGAAGAATGCCGATTACCTTCGGCGCATTTTTTATTGGCTCCTTGAGCATCATTGGGCTGCCACCTGCCGGGGGTTCATGGAGCAAATGGTTTCTTGGTATGGGTACGCTTGAAGCGGGACAGGTTGGTCTGCTCGCAGTACTCATGCTCAGCTCTTTGTTAGGTCTCTACTACCTGCTTGAGGTGCCAGTGAAGGCGTTCTTCTTCAGGCCACCCGATGATGCTCAACGCGGCAAAGGCATTAAGGAGGCGCCACTGCCTTCGTTGATAGCAATCGGCATCACAGCGTCCGCGACAGTAGGCTTCTTCTTTTGGCCAGATCTCTGGCATGAACTGATGTCTATGGTCGTCTCTGGAGTTACCCAGTGAGCCAGGACTACCACGGTCACGAGATCAAGGAGCCGATAGGCTGGCTGGATAAGCCGAACTCGGTAAAACGTTTCTTCTTTGCTATTTACCTGATTTGTGGCGCGCTGCTCGCGGCCGAATTTCTGCTGTTCGGTACAGAGAATGTTCATCCGCATCCGCTTGAGGAGAGCATGCGGTTTCTTGTGTATCCGATCTACGGATTCATCTCGTTTTGGTTCCTGGTGCTCGTTGCCAGGCCCATGAGAAAGCTGTTGATCCGCTCAGAGGATTACTACGAGGGAGGCTCAGACGATGCTGAGTAGCCTGCCTCCATTTGTACTCTTCTTCGTTGGCGCGATTGTTATCGCGTTCACACGTGGCACGGTTCGAAAGTTGCTCATCCTCGCTATTCCACTCATAGGTGGACTCAACCTTTTGTTCGGGGTTGAGCCAGGCCTGCATCTTCAATTTGATCTGCTTGGCTACACCCTAACGCCATACCGTGCAGACAAGCTCAGTCTGCTATTTGGTTACCTGTTCCACCTCGCCGCTTTCCTAGGGTTTGTCTATGCGCTGCACCTCGGAGATGGTACACCTGAAGGGTCAGTCGCTGGAGAGGTTGGTGAGGACGACATTGTTGGTAATGCCTCAGCAGGACTGCAGCACGTTGCGGCTATGGTCTATGCGGGCAGTGCACTAGGTGCGGTATTCGCCGGTGATTTCATCACTCTCTTCATCTTTTGGGAACTCCTCGCGATCTCATCGGCCTTTCTCGTATGGGCTCGGCAGTCTGAACGATCATATGCGACTGGGTTCCGGTACCTGATCATTCATGTGATCTCGGGTGTCCTGCTTCTTTCAGGGGCACTCATGCTCGCTCATGAGACTGGCTCGATTGAATTTGGTCACATTGGGTTGGCTGGTACTGGGGCGGCCGGATGGATTTTATTGCTCTCCTTTGGTATCAAAGCCGGTTTTCCGCTGCTCCATAATTGGATCACAGAAGCCTATCCCGAGAGCACGCCCACCGGAACGGTTTTTCTGAGTGCATTCACAACGAAAGTAGCCGTTTACGCGTTGGCCCGGAGTTTCGTTGGTACCGATGTACTGATCTACATCGGTACTGCGATGACATTCTTCCCGATCTTCTATGCCGTCCTGGAGAATGACCTCCGTCGTGTACTCGGTTACTCGATGATCAACCAGATCGGCTTCATGGTTGCGGGAATCGGGATTGGGACGAGCATGGCAGTAAACGGTGCCGTCGCGCACGCTTTTGCTGACGTCATCTTCAAGGGCCTGCTCTTCATGTCGATGGGAGCAGTCATGACGATGACCGGTCGGACAAAGGGAACCGACCTCGGAGGTATCTATAAGACAATGCCGTTCACGGCAGGCCTCTGTATAGTCGGTGCATCGGCGATTTCAGCATTCCCTCTGTTCAGTGCTTTTGTAACGAAGTCGATGATCATGGTAGCGGCGATCGAAGAGCATCATTACGTCGTTTGGCTTTTCATGCTCTTTGCTTCTGCAGGGGTGCTTGAGCATGCCGGCATTAAGATTCCGTTCTTCTCGTTCTTTGCACACGACTCTGGAATTCGTGCCAAGGAACCGCCCCGTAACATGCTGATCGCCATGTCGATTGGAGCAGTCCTATGTGTACTGATTGGGGTCTTCCCAACACAGTTCTATACACTGCTGCCATACGAAATGGATTATCACCCATATGACCTGCGACACGTGGTCACACAGCTTCAATTGCTGGCTTTTGGGGCCCTAGGATTTATCACCCTAGTCAAGACAGGCGTCTATCCAGACGAAAAAAGAGCGATACATGTCGACGCGGAGTGGTTCTATCGGAAGGCCGGTCCCTGGTTGGTAGGAAGTGTTGGGAGAGCCGTCACTCGTGTGGATGTATATGTGCGTTCCTCTGTCCTTGAGTTCGTAGGATTAATCATGCATGCGGCGAAACGCACACACGGTCCGGTTGGGCCACTAGCTAAGAGTTGGCCAACGGGGAGTATGGTACTTTGGGTCGCGATACTGCTTGTGGCCTATCTGCTGTTTTACCTCTAGCGAACTCTCCCTGATAGGGAGGAGAGCCACTCTTGTTCCGTTACTGGAAGGGTGTTCAACGACTGACTTGGTCGCTCGTATAAGGAGTCACTTGGAATGAATGGACGTACTGGAGGCCGGAGGTCAGATCAGATTCGGTCAATAATGATTGAAACTGATGTGGCTCCCTATGCAGAGGGCTCATGTATCATATCTACTGGAGCCACTCGTGTACTTTGCACCGCTTCAGTTAGCACAAAGGTGCCACCTTGGCGCGAAGCGAGTGGTGCTGGATGGGTCACCGCGGAATACGCGATGTTACCTAGGGCGACACACACACGTACTCGTCGTGAACGTTCGGGTGCAAAGGGGAGGACCCAAGAGATCCAGCGGCTCATAGGTCGCTCACTACGCTCAGTCACTGACATGAAAATTCTGGGCTTACATACTGTGACCGTAGACTGTGATGTACTACATGCAGATGGTGGCACGCGAACAGCATCAATTACAGGTGCATGCGTCGCGGTGTCATTAGCCTTCGAACACCTTGTCAGCGAAGGTCTCATCGTGCGTAACCCGATGAGAGAACGTGTGGCGGCAATCAGTGTGGGGCTAGTAAAAGGGGAGGCTAGACTCGACCTAGATTATGAAGAAGATTCAAGCGCTCAGGTCGATATGAACGTAGTCGGTACCCAAGGAGGTGGCCTTGTTGAGGTCCAAGGAACAGCTGAAGGCGACCCATTCCCGCGGGATGACCTGGATGCGATGCTCGACCTGGCTACGGCTGCACTGGAGACTCTGTTTTCGGCTCAGGCCAACGCGCTTCGGATTGATTGAGTGGAACTGCTGCTAGCAACTCGCAGTGCTCATAAAGTTCAAGAAATAAGAACGATCCTTAGCGCTATCCCTCGTCTGACAGTGCTAGATCTCGATGATATAGGCTTGGAGTGGCGCGATGAGGAGGAAGCACTTGAACCCTTCGATACGTTTGAAGAGAATGCACGCTCTAAGGCCGAGTACTTTCACGCGAGAACTGGGTTGCCGACCGTAGCTGACGATTCTGGCTTAGAGGTAGACGCGCTCGGAGGCGCACCGGGTGTTCGTTCAAAACGTTTTGCACCTGTGGAAGGGCTCACAGGTTATAAGCTTGATCACGCAAATAACAATTATCTGGTGGAGCGTTTGGGTGCCCTCGAACCGGAGAAACGAACAGGTCAGTATATTTGTGTGGCTGCTCTTCTGGGATTCACATCTCAGATGATTGTTACGCGAGGAGAAGCCAGGGGATTGATCCTGACTGAACCCCGTGGAGATGGAGGCTTCGGGTACGATCCTTATTTCTTCGAGCCCGACTTAGATATGACTTTTGCCGAACTCCATCCTGACCAGAAGAACGAACTGAGTCACCGAGGCAAAGCATTCCGGGCTCTCGTGATTATCCTTGAGAGAATGGAGATCTAGGCGTGCCTGAGCCTCACGTGGACCCACTTCGGATTGAGCCGACCGAAGATCGTGAGAGACTAGAGATCGAATGGAAGGATGATGTCATCTCAGAGTACGTGCCGCGCTACTTAAGACTCTTATGTCCATGTGCTGGTTGTGTAGATGAGATGAGTGGGGTGCGGACTTTGGTCCCGGAATCTGTCGACATGGGTATTTATCCAACTGCTAT
>DLRL01000048.1:10327-46944 GCA_002501085.1 Gemmatimonadales bacterium UBA7889 | reverse complement strand
ATACGACGGGGGATGATGCGGCCGTGTACCGTATCGCCGACGACCGGGCACTGGTTG
Source organism: Gemmatimonadales bacterium UBA7889 (assembly GCA_002501085.1). Classification (GTDB taxonomy): domain Bacteria; phylum Gemmatimonadota; class Gemmatimonadetes; order Longimicrobiales; family Gaopeijiaceae; genus UBA1142. The sequence goes on along the minus strand of DLRL01000048.1, from coordinate 46,887 downwards.
TAACCGCGGATTTCTTCACACCCATTGTTGACGACCCCTACGACTTCGGCCGCATAAGCGCGACTAACGCGCTCTCAGATATATACGCGATGGGGGCACGCCCCTTATTTGTGCTGAATCTGGTAGGGTTCCCCCGCACACTTTTAGGGGACGGGATTCTCGACGAGATCCTGAGGGGTGGAAGCGACGTGACCCGAGCAATAGGCATACCAACATTAGGTGGTCATTCGATTGACGATAAAGAACCCAAATACGGACTTGTCGCTATCGGTGAAGTCCATCCAGACAGGATGGTAACAAACTCGGGAGCTCAGGTAGGGGATGTGTTAGTCCTCACGAAACCACTTGGGTCAGGTGTGATCGCTACCGCTCTAAAAAAGGGTGAGGCTGACGAGGACGTGATCGCCACAGCCGTTCAGGTGATGACCACATTAAACCAGAGTGCAGCAGAAACGATGGTCTCTGTTGGAGTCAAAGCAGCTACAGATATCACAGGTTTCGGATTGCTCGGCCATCTCAGAGGGATGATGAGCGCATCAGCTACCTCAGCCACCCTGCAGGCCGCCAGCATACCCATCCTCCCCGGTGCGCGGGAACTCGCTGAAGCTGGTCATATCCCCGGAGGTACACGCAGAAATCTTGAAGACCTGGCCCCAGACCTCGACTTTGCTGACTCCATTGATGAGGTCAGTCGTACCCTTATGGTCGACGCCCAAACCTCTGGCGGCCTACTAATGTGCGTACCGCCAGATCGTTTGACTGCGCTTCTCAAAGGCTTGAAAGGTGAGATCCCTTCAGCATTCGTGATCGGGAAGGTCGTTCCAGGACAACCTGGGACAATCCGCATCGAGTAATTCGGAGTGGCTTGTCAAAAACTCCATGTCTAAGCCGTAGCGGTTGAAGCTTTTACTGACCGCCTCCTCTTGGCTGGTGCCCTTTTTCTCTTCCGCTTCTTCCGTTCGGTAAGGGCAATCTTCACAACATCATCCAAGGTTGATGCAAAATGGAAGGTTAGTGAACTGCGCAGATCCTCTGGGATATCCTCAAGATCAGCTTCATTCTCTATCGGCACGATGATTTGGTTGATTCCAGCGCGCACCGCGCCCAATACCTTTTCCTTCACTCCCCCGATCGGAAGAACGCGACCAGTTAGAGTCAATTCACCCGTCATCGCCAGATCACTCCGAATCTTCTTCCCGGATACCGCTGAAATCAGCGCCGTCGCCATTGTGATACCAGCGGAGGGGCCATCCTTAGGTACCGCTCCAGCGGGCACATGAATGTGGACCTCTTTCCCTTGCAGCGAGTCTTCTGCTATTCCTAATTCTTTCCAATGTGCTTTTGCGTAAGAAAGGGCTGCACGACCGGACTCCTTCATCACATCGCCGAGTTGCCCAGTGAGCACTAAGCTGCTTTCGCCGGGCATGACGCTCGCTTCGACAAACATGATGTCACCACCCATAGGGGTGTAAAACATTCCCGTCGCTACACCAACGGTGTCTTCTGCAGCCATTTGCTCCGGATGTACCCTTGGGCGACCGAGCAACTCGCGAACGTCCACCTCTGTGGCTTGGAGTTCCTCGATCTTATCGGCTGCAATTCTTCTAGCGACCTTGCGAGCAAACTTCCCAACCTCACGTTCAAGCTGCCGAACCCCTGCCTCACGCGTGTATTTCTGAATAATGGCGAGAAGAGCATCATCCCCCATCTTAAGCTCTTGCTCGTGAAGCCCATTCTCCTTCAACTGTCGCGGAAGGAGATAACGTTTCCCGATCTCAAGCTTCTCCGCCTCTGTATATCCGGAGAAATCCACCCTTTCCATCCTATCGAGAAGCGGGCCGGGTATCCGATCTAGATAGTTCGCGGTAGCGATGAACAGCACTTCAGATAAGTCAAACGGTATGCCAAGGTAGTGGTCCACAAACGTCGAATTCTGTGCTGGGTCGAGTACTTCTAGAAGCGCCGAACTCGGATCCCCCTGAAATGAGACGCCTAGTTTATCAACTTCATCAAGCAGGAAGACCGGATTTTTCGTTTTAGCCTGGCGCATGCCTTGGACGATTCGCCCCGGCATCGCCCCAACGTAGGTCCGTCGATGACCTCTGATATCGGCTTCATCACGTGCACCACCCAAAGAAATCCGAACGTAGTTTCGCCCCAGAGACCTGGCGATCGATTGCGCAATTGATGTCTTACCGACACCTGGAGGTCCAACGAAGAGAAGAATCGGACCACGACCGGACAAAGCCTCTTCGGGTGCTAATTCACTTTCCTCATTTTCTGACTCAGACCCAGACATCTCCTCATCAGTTTCAGTCTCTTGTGCTGCCTCTTCTTCGCTCATTCGATCAAGCTGAAGTTTGCGAACTGCCAAGAACTCTAAGATTCGGTCTTTGATGTCTTCGAGCCCATAGTGGTCTTCTTCTAGTATCGTTTCGGCTTTTTCTAGATCAATCTTCTCTTCCGTTCGCTCGTTCCAAGGTAGTTCTGTGATCCATTCAAGGAATGTTCGGATCACTTGATATTCTGCTGATTGCGGGCTTGTTCGCTCCAGTCTGCGTAGCTCCCGATTGATCTCTAGCCTCTGATCCTCAGTGAGTTCCAGTTCCTCAATTCGGTCCCGCATCTCTTCGATATCGTCGCGTTCCTCTTCGTCTCCAAGCTCTTTTTGAATTGCCTTAAGCTGCTCCCTGAGCAGCATCTCTCTCTGCCGTGCACCTAACTCAGTCTGGACCTGCGCCTGGATCTCCTCCTGCGCAGAAATCCGTGCAAGCTCGCGCTCCACCGCGACGAGACAGGCACGCATTCGCTCTTCGTCTGCTAGAGTCTCCAGGAGTTTTTGTTTATCAGGAGTATCAAGTTCAAGGTAGAAAGCAACGAGGTCCGCAAAGGGCCCGGATTCATCGACACCCTGAATGAGTTGGTTTAGTGCTTCGGCAGGCACTCCTCTACGAGTACCTAGTTCTGCTGCCCGGTCTCGTAACTCCCGGTCTAGAGCCTGAAATGCTGGGTCACTCGGGTTTTGAGGCTCCTGTCTGTCCATCTCGAGCAATACGGCGTGCAGCATTGCCTGTCCCTCATCATGATATGACAAAGCCTGGGCTCTACCCTCACCTTGCACCAGAAGCTGCATACCTCCGCGCATCCTGTGTGTTTGGATGATCCGGACCACAGTTCCTACGCTATAGAGATATTCCGGAAGTGGGTCATCGACGTTGTCTCTCTGCGCTACAGCAAACATGCGACGATCACCATCCAACGCCTCCTGAACCGCTTCAACAGTTCCAGGTCGACCAGCTGAGATAGGCACTGCCACACCGGGATACACTACTGTATCTCGCAGTGGAAGTACTGGGAGTGTGAATCGCTCGCTCATGACGTCCTCTCTGTTTCCGTTCTCATCTGTTGATGCGGACGGCTGTTTCTCAGTCACCTAATTATCTCCGGAATCGATGGTGGGTCGCTGTTCTCAGTGGCCTATCTACGTCATTGCATGTTTCTTGCCAGAAATCAGAGTCATTTCTGTGCCCAGAACGCAGGAAAACCTGCCATTGTGACAGCCGTACTCATTTTCACCGTGCCACTTTTTCACGGAAGTAGCGGCGATTAGCTTGACATATTCTTCCTTATCGCGCCACCAGCTCTGCGTTATCCTAAGAATAAGTGGAGTAGTTGAGAGATTTTTTATATTCGACATTGAGCTAGCTCAGTTGGAATACCAATGACCGACTCAGGCTTCCTAATCCCTTTCGAGAATCTACCCGAAAGATTCATGAAGAGTCTCAAACACCCTTCCCATCCGCCCGTGCCGGCAAAGCCAGCGGCAACAATTGCTCTATTAAGGGACTCGCCGTCCCAGATGGAAGTTCTGCTGTTGAAGCGAGACCGTAACGCCAGTTTTGTGCCCGGCGCTTATGTATTCCCAGGCGGGCGGGTTGATCCAGCCGACTGGACAAAACAGATACTCGCAAGCGTCGACGGGCTGACAACTGAAACTGCCGCAACCCGTCTCGGCCTTGTAGGTACTAGCCCCCCAGCTATTGCGTATTATATCGCTGCGTTGCGTGAGGCGTTTGAGGAGACCGGGATTCTTGTGGGTGTTGGGCCTAATGCTCAGGCTCCACCTACCGCAGCGGAAAATGTCGAGGTTGAAGTTCTAAGAAATGGTCTAATGGAGGGATCAGTATCTTTCAATCAGGCTCTGGAAAACCTGTCCTGTCGTATCGACGGATCCTCTATTGAATACCTCGCGCATTGGATTACACCAGAGCGAGAACCCCGCCGCTTCGATACACGTTTCTTTGCGGCACGTGTTCAAGCAAATGCAGAACCGATCTTTGATTCACGAGAGATGACGGAAGCACTCTGGCTCAGCCCGAAAGAAGCCTTGTCACGCAACCAGGGAGGGACCCTGCCTATGATCTTTCCTACGATAGACACACTCCAACGGCTTGCCGATTATACAACTGTCGGAGATGCCCTTCGAGGAATAGGAGGTGCATCTATTCCAACGTTGATGCCCAAGTTAGTTCTTACTGAGCAGGGTATCCGCTTACAGGTTGGTGAGGAGGAATCTTGAAGAGTTCTTGGTCACCCAAGTGGCTTGTAACAGGAAGTGTGATCAGGGCATCACCCGACGTGCTCCAAACAACTAGTATCGGGAAACAAATAATCATGCGCATAGTGTCGCTATCAGTGGTGGTGATCATGGCGTGCGGGCCGTCCGGAACCTCCACTAGCTCGACCACTGCACCTGAGTCTGAACTCAAGATTTTGATGTTGGCAACTGCAGTTGAACGCGCGGACACCGCCCTGATTGCTGATCTTTTTTGGCCGGAAGCAACATACGATGACTTCGCTAATCAGCTTACCTACCAGGGAATCGTTGAGATTGTTGGATACTTAACCAGCGCACATGAGTGGGGCGACGATATCTATATGAACATGGGTCGTATAAACACTGGCCCTACCATGGCTGTAGGGGAATGGGTTTTTTCCGCTGTCCAGAATAGACCCATGGGTGATCAAGTTCCATTCGTGACTAGTCGCGAGGTCGTACTCAATGGTGCAACCATCATCGAGTTAGAGGGTGGGCGCATCATGCGGGCAGCTGACTATGTAGATACCGCTCCCCTAACCCTGCAGCTCGGAGGAAGCATTAGTTTTCCAACTGACGGGGTCATCGAACCGGAAAATGTTGGACGCTGACCGATAAGTCAGCCCAGTTAGTTACATCTGTCGATAAGCTGGACCGCTGCCACCTTCTCGGGGCGTCCACCGCGGGCCGACTACATCCGTTGCCTTACAGTCAATACAGTTTGGAGCGTTAACAATTAGCTCTGTCCCATCACGCTCGTATACTCCTGCCGGACACATATGCACGAGCATCTCTGCCACCTCAGGAGGAATATCCTCCCCAACAATGAGATGTTGCGGAATGTCGTCACGGGTTTGATTCCCAGACTTGTAGACCGCATCAGCCTTTGAAAATGTCAGATCCCCATCAGGCCTGAATTGCCCCTGTACCTCTCCAAGCTGACGGATCTTCGCTGCGTCTTCCTCAATCGTAATCTTGCCACTCGGAATGGCCCCTCCTGTCAGCGTCATCAGGGTGGCCCTCAATCCTCCAGTAAACAGCCCATCCTTGAACGCAAGTCTCATATTACGACGCTTCCTCAAATCTCTCATGATTACGCTAGAATCGACTGCGGATGAGTAACCAGAGAGAGCTGCTTCTGATGTGTCACCCAGCTTAAGGGCCTCGAAGATTTGCCGAGCAGCCAGGATCCCTGAGTGCATGGCATAGTGGATGCCCTTGAGCGAGGACACCTCAACGTACCCGGCAGAGTCTCCCACAATACACAAGCCATCTCCATGACGCCTGGAAGGCACTGAGTAATACCCTCCCTCCGGAATTGTCTTGGCACCCCATTCCATCATTTCACCACCCACAAGATATCGCTGAAAAAGAGGGTGCATCTTCATTCGCTGAAGCGCCTCATGCACATCAAAGCGCGCATCCGGATAATCCAGACCTACAACAAGTCCAAGAGCGATGAGATCATCCGCCAGGGGATACATGAAGCTGCCCCCAAACGTCTTGGTAGATAGCGGCCATCCCATCGTATGCACCACACGATCGAGTGGGGTTTTGACCTTCCACAGTTCCTTCACGCCAAGTGCAAAAATCTGTGGGTTCTCCGATGTAATACCCTGCCACCTGAGCCAGGCCTGCGAAAGCGGGCCCCGTGTCCCCTCTGCCAGAACAGTAACCTTTGCACTTAGATCCATAGCTGGCATTGCTTCAGGACCACCAGGTTTCCCATCTCGTCCCAATCCAGCAGGAGTCGTACGAACCCCAACGACCCTGCCCCCATCGGTGAGCAGCGAATCAACCGGAAACCCTGGGAATACATTGACACCATACTCCTCAGCCTTAGCTCCAAGCCAACGGACAATCTCACAAATGGAGGCTAGATAGTTCCCGTGGTTCTTCATGGTGGGCGGTACTGGAACCGGGATAGAGGCTGATTGCTTAAGCAGATATACAGACTCTTTACCAACAGGCCGACGCAGCGGAAAATCATCAATCGAGAGCTCAGGAAATAGTTCATGAAAAGCACTCGGATTCACAACTGCGCCGGAGAGATTGTGCTCGCCAAGTTGACTTGCCTTCTCCAGGACACCTATCTCGAGTTCACCGAGGGTGCCACCAGTTTCACGATCACGCTGAACGAGCCGAGCCAGCTCTATAGCCCCTGCAAGACCAGCTGGTCCTCCACCCACAAAGACCACATCCATCGGCACCGCCTCCGAGTCCGGTGGCTCAGCGACCAGAAAGCGCTCACCCGGGAGAGCAGGCTGTACATTAAGTAATTTGACAGGAGTGCTTACATGGTGAGGGGCTGTCGGCATCTTCACTCCAGTATTACAGGGTACAGTGAATAAAAACGAACCACCCGGACCTGGGTGTCCAGATGCGTGTACCATGTCAACCTCATAAGATCGCCAACTTGCGCACCGTGCTCTACCCTATCTGCAGATCGCTAACCAAATCATCAATTACAGACCGCAAAGGTCAGGAGTTTTAAAAGGATGAGCGAGCAACGCCCGTCCACGCTTGGTGAGCTAAGGTCACAAGGCTACGAGACACGCTCAGTTAAGCAGGAAATGCGTGAGAATCTACTTAAGAAATTAGATAAGAACGAAACGCTTTTCCCAGAAATAAGAGGTTACGCGGATACTGTCATCCCCAGAATCGTGAATGCGATCCTCGCACAACACGACTTTATTCTTCTCGGACTCCGTGGCCAGGCAAAAAGCCGTATTCTACGTCAGCTCGTGGCGCTTTTGGATGAAGAAGTGCCCGTCTTGGCTGGAAGCGAGACAAACGATGATCCACTCGCTCCAATTTCAAAGTATGGTCGCCAACTTATCGAGGAAGATGGTGACACATCACCAGTGGCATGGATCCAGCGGGGCAGTAGATATGTGGAGAAACTCGCAACACCAGACGTGACAATCGCTGACATGCTAGGCGATGTTGATCCAATCAAAGCCGCCCGCGGCGGACACATTCTCGCAGATGAGATGACGATCCACTACGGTTTACTCCCGCGAGCCAACCGGGGCATTTTTGCGATTAACGAACTTCCTGATCTCGCGGGAAAGATCCAGGTGGGCCTCTTTAATCTACTGGAAGAGGGGGATGTGCAAGTTAAAGGATACCCAATTCGGATGCCTCTAGATGTACTCATGGTCTTTACTGCGAACCCAGAGGATTACACAGCCCGCGGTAAAATCATCACTCCACTGAAAGATCGGATCGGTGCGGAGATCCTTACGCATTACCCAGACGAGATCGAGACTGGAATCAATATTACCCGCCAAGAAGCTTGGGTAGCCCGTGACGGCATGTGCGTCGAAATCCCGGATTTCGTTGAAGAAACTGTCGAACGGATCGCGTTTCTGGCTCGTGATGACCGACGGATTGATCAGCGCTCTGGTGTCAGCCAACGCATGCCCATAACAATTATGGAGACAATCGTATCGAATGCAGAGCGCCGCGCACTGCGCCACGGTGAGGATATCACGGTTCCTCGCATCGCTGACCTATACGCTGCTCTCCCCGCAATCACTGGAAAGATGGAACTCGAGTACGAGGGCGAACTCCATGGCGCTGACAAGATTGCCCGTGAACTGATTCAACAAAGTTCCTCCCTCACTTTTGACATCAGGGCAGGCGGTGCCGATGTCGAAGACATCATAGAGTATTTCGAGACAGGAGGTGCCCTGCAGGTGGGTGAAGACGCCTCTGCATCGGCCTGCGTTCAAGGGTATGAAACCGTTCCTGGCCTTATTGAATTAATCCAGAATGTAGGATTGGCTAAGGTATCAGCAGGGAATGGTGTTAGATCAGCTGCCTGTGAACTCGTGCTCGAGGCGCTTGTGTCACAGAAGCGTATCGCTCGAAGCTCAGCCGGATATACTCGCGCACCATACCAGAGCCCGAAGACCGAAGAGGACTATCAAGGCTTCGACGAGCCAGGCGACGTAACTATCTAATTCAACTGGGATTGCTTGCGTGTGACTCTGAGTTGCCTGGAGTTTCTCTACATTCGGCCAATGCATCCAGAACTTTGTGCTGAGCAACGGGGATCGGAAAATCTACTGGCTCACCAGGTGTCATCCACACATTTCCCTCTCCGGTGAGCAGCTTTTCCACGGGCACAACCCAAGGTCGATATCTGGCCTGGAGATGTGTGAAGCGGTGTTGAATTTCTGCCAAAACTGAAGCTCCTCCTACCACCTCAGCCCCAAGCGACATCGCGAGCTCGATCGCCCTATCTCTAGATGTGGCCGCACAGTCCAAAGGCTCGGCCAGTTCCTGTTCAGGGAAAGCCCACATACCAGCGAGAAGTCCTTGGCGGGGCCGCTGTACAAGCATGACTTCACCTTCTTCTGTCTGGAGTATGACTAGTAAGAAAGAGATCTCCCGTGCAGGCACTCTCCGGATTCCAGCAGGAGACAGGGCCTGTGTACCCTGTTCGTGCGCAGTGCACCACAGTTGTACCGGGCAGTCGTCGCATCGAGGATTCTTTGGTGAACAAATCATTGCGCCCAGTTCCATCAAAGCCTGGTTCCAGTCCCCTGGACGATCCTTGTCGACCAACTCGGCGGCAATGCGATTCAGCCAGCGAGCCCTAGGCTCACGCTTATCAAAGAGTCGGGCGAGAACACGTCGCACATTGCCATCCACTGCTGGAACAATCTCCCCAAACCCAATACTGGCAACGGCTCCTGCTGTGTACTGCCCGACTCCTGGAAGTTTCCTGAGATCCCTATAAGAAGTGGGGAAGTGCTCACCCGGTAGCTCTCGAATACGCCGCGCCGCGCTGTGCAAATTCCTCGCCCGCCTATAGTAGCCCAACCCTTCCCACGCCTTGAGCACCTCCCTAGAGTCAGCTGAAGCAAGTGCTCCTAGGGTTGGGAACCGCTTCAGCCAAGATCCGTAATACTGGAGTACCGTTTCCACTCTCGTCTGTTGCAGCATGATTTCCGAGACCAGAATACGGTACGGATCCGTCTCTCCGCGCCAGGGAAGGTCTCGGCAGAAACGATCATAGTATTGAAGGAGAGAGCTACGAAAATCACCCAGTTGGTCAGGTGCTGGTCCAGATGAGTTGGTGTTTGCAGGCTGCTTCATGGCGGCAAAGTATCTCTAGCCCTAGCATGGTGTCATGCGTTTCACAACCTACTCTAAGTACAAGGGCCGATGGCTCGATGCCCTGAACCTAGAATCTCTTCTGGAAATGCTCTCCGACTTCTTAATGGATGGCGGGTTCGCGGGCGGAGCAAACTATCATCCCTATTGGGGTTGGTCCGGCACAGAGGATCCCAATAGTACAGACTCGCTCAAGCATGCCCTCCTGAAAGCGCTGATAGAAAGTGGGCAACTCACGCAGGATATGATCGAAGAACTCCGTGGTGAGGGGGAGGGTGATCAAAGTGTACAGCAGCAGATCGCCCAAGTATTAGACGACCTCATCCAGAGGATGGTCGAAGCAGGTTACATCAACCTCGAGACGGGTAACACTCAGTTACCAGGTGCGACCTACGATGTCACTGGACATGGTAAGATTGACGAAGCGAAGCAGGCCGCTCAGCAGATGCAGTTCAATCTCACACAAAAAGGGATGGACTTTCTCGGGCACAGTGCACTAAAGGGCTTGATGTCAGCGATTGGTAAAGCGAGCGCGGGTGCCCACGACACGGCGCATCTTGCGACAGGCATAGAAGCGGAAGCGGCCTCAAGGCCATACGAGTTCGGAGATACACTCAACCTGGATATTCCAGCAACTCTCAAGAAAGCAATTGAACGTGAAGGCCTCTCTATCCCCCTGGAGCTCAAGTATGGGGACTTAATGGTCCACCAAGCTGAGTATCGCTCATCATGCGCCACGGTTTTGATGCTCGACGTCTCGCATTCGATGATCCTGTACGGCGAAGACCGCTTCACTCCTGCGAAGCGGGTCGCCCTAGCTATGTCCCATATGATCCGTGCTCAGTTCCCAGGAGATTCACTACGTGTAATCACATTCGGGGATAGAGCACAAGAAATCCCACTCTCCCAACTTTCCAAAGCCCAAGTTGGCCCTTTCCACACGAATACAGCGGAGGGCTTCGAGATGTCGCGCCGCCTGCTCTTGGGCCAAAAGAAAGATATGCGTCAAATCATCATGATCACTGACGGCAAACCAAGTGCGATGACTTTGCCCGACGGAAGAGTTTATACCAACTCCGGAGCGCTCGACCCGAACATATTGAAGAGGACATTCCAAGAAGTAACCGCATGCAGAAAGGCTGGCATTCTGATCAATACGTTTATGCTTGCAAATGACTCCTACTTGATCCAGTTCGTCCAGAAAGTCTCCGAAATCGCACGAGGGAAGGCATACTTCACAAACACAATGACCTTGGGTCAGTACATCATGATGGATTTTTTACAGAATAAGCGGCGCAATATCTCCTGAGATCTTACGTCAAGAAATCCGGACCCTACCAGCGTAGCGTACTGATGTAGGTGATAACGTCCTTCATATCATCATCCGACAGCGCCTCGGCATTGATTCTCATGGTCATACCCCAAGTGTCCCTCGGGTGACTACCACGAATTCCCGTCTTAAAGTTCCGCAACTGCGCAAGCATATACCAAGCGTCTACAAGCACAAGCGGGGGTGCGCCTAAAACTTCGTTACCGGTAGCATCTGGGCCGTGACAGGCGCTACAGACGCCGGTATAGGTTACAGCGCCTGCTTTTGCCTGCCCTTCTAGAACCATGGTTACTTCTCTATCCGGAGACAGTGAGGCCACGTGTTCAGCCACTGCTTCAATATCACCATCCTGACGTAGTGCTACTGCGGATGGACGCATGAGCATGCCTGGGGCATCCTCTGAATGAGCCCCTCTTATACCCATTTGGAATTTTTCCAGCTGCCCCTCGATATACCACTGTGGAAGGCCAGCGATCGCTGGTGCTTGAAGACCCGGATTGCCTAAACCGTCAGATCCGTGACAGAGTCTACACGTATCAAATAGTGCTTCGCCACGGCTCAGGCTTGGCGAGGGTGTCCAACATCCGGTAAGGCTCCAGATCAGAAGAGGCAGCGCGTAGCACGCCTTCCTCGACCCTGATGACATCAGTCCGACGCCGTATCCATGCTGAGAGGAATCGCTGAGTCGATCAACATGATGGGAATGTCGTCGCGTACAGGATACAAGTAACTGTTATCCTCCCGGATCAAGCCTTCCTCAATTCTTTCTGAGACGGGCTCGCCGCCTTTGTTGTTTACGGAACCCTCGGCGATCGCTGCATTGAGCTTCTGGAGCACTGTGGAATCAGCCAACCGAATCGGCTGTTTGGTTTCAGGACAGACAAGAATCTCGAGTAACTCTGGATCTAACATACTTGACCCTCCGGCGTCCGGGTGGCTGGACCCTTCTGAAAACCGACGATAGCTGGTTAAACTAAGAGGGTAAGTACACAAACGGGAGCCTGCTCGTGAGGGAATCCAACAACTTCAGTCCGCACACAACCCGATGTTTGTATCAGCTTTCATTCTTAGTGCTGGCTGTGCTGCCGATCGCATCAAGCTGCAGCAATGCTGAAGGTGAGGCATTTGGTCGGATTGAGGTCAGGTCGGCTCGAGTGACAACAGACTCTGAGTCTCAACCTCCAGCAGACCATGCCTGGGTGATATTCGGTAATGATACAGTCGTCGCGGAAGTGGCCGCCACTGCGGAAGAGCGTTCTCAGGGCCTTATGTATCGGGACGAGGTACCTGATGGTACCGGCATGCTTTTCGTGTTCACGGATAACCAGGTTCGCTCATTTTGGATGGCGAATACCTACGTCGCATTGGATATCGCATATATGGATCCTTCCTACGTCATCGTCGACATCATTGCAATGGAGCCTCTAGTCACAGATTCCTACCCGAGTGCAGCTCCAGCAATGTTTGGTCTCGAGGTACGGCAAGGCTGGTTCCAGGAACATTCTATTCGTATCGGTGACAAAGCGGAAATTGCTTTTGGGGTTCGCACGGGACGCTAAACCGCCACTGCTTGCCTCAACCCTTCTAGTAGGGCTGATACATCCTCGGCATCATTGTACACATTTGGTGATACACGGAGTGCGCTACCGCGGAGTGATGCTGAAACTCCACGTGCCTTCAGAGCTTGCTGAAGCTCGACCAATTCTAAACCCTTCGGCATCCTAAGTCCGAATAGATGCGCGCTACGCCAGTGAGCATCTTCGACTGTGAAACCCAGCTCTTCCACCTCTTCGAAGAAATTACCAGTAAGACCCTTGCAGTATGCTTGAATGCGGGCTGGTTGCCACTCGCTGATCAAGCGCAGTGAAGCAACTGCAACCGGCAAGAGTGCGAAATTAGATCGCTGCGCTACATCATAGCGTATCGCTCCTGGCTGGTAACCTGCCTTGTAATCGACAAGGTGCTCAAAATCCTCACTCCCCTCTCTCCCGATCCAAGTCTCTTCCAATGGCTCGCCATCGTCGAAACTCGGACCAAAATACGTAAGCCCAACCGAGTAGGGTCCCAGCAACCACTTATACCCAGAACACATCAGAACATCTGGTCGCACTACGTTCACATCGAATGGCAATGCTCCAACTGACTGGGTCCCATCCACCACCAGAGCCGCACCAACCTCTCGACACCTGCGACCAATTTCGACCAAATCGAATATCGTTCCATCGGTCCAGTGGACTGTCGGCAAGGAGACTACTGCGGTAGCTGAATCGATCGCAGTGAGAATCTCTGTATTCCAGCTGGCACCCCTGTGGATCGTATCAGGTGGGCCAATGACTCTTAAGTCGGCGTTTATATCTTGGGCCTTCCTGGCCCAAGCATGCATGTTGGAAGGAAATTGCTCGTACGTGAGTACTACATTCTGGTCAGATGACAGGGGTAGATTCTTCGCTGCTATAGCTACAGAGTAGGAAACGCCCGGACCAATACTGATTCGTGTAGGATCAGCGTCGCCTATAAGGCGCGAGAAGAGCTTCCGAAGCTCAAGGCTGGTATCGAAGAAGTGGTGGGGCAGGATCGCAGAAGGGTCACGCTTCATGCGAAGTCCCAATACCCCTGCCTCTTCAGCCACACGTGGAAGTGGCCCCATATAGGCACAATTCAGGTAATGCAGTCCGGCTGGGATGTTGAACTGACCTCTCTGGCAAGTGAGTGCTGCTGCTGAGTCCATGCTCCTGCCTTTTAGGCCGATTCCGGCCGGTCAGATTCCAAGAACATCCAGTTTCTGAATATGACCAAGACACCAGCAAACATTATCCAAGCCATCCCAATCTTCATAACGGCTCCTGCTAGCTGTTGGTCGTTTAGCGCATCCTGGGCAGGCGGGGGGGCAAGTTCATAGATCGCGTAGATTGGAGATGCACTGAAGATCATCATTGCGAAAGGTGGGCGTATAAGGAACGCATTGAGTGCCAGGTACGCGATCTTGCCGAGTGAGTGAAAACCTGGACGTTCCGGCACAGGAACAATCAATGGCCACCAAAAAATCAACCCGCCTAACATCCAGGCAGCATCAAGCACAAAAGATCCCAGTTGGGTCGGCATGAGTAGATCTACGACGCCCGGCCAGTGCGTGGCTGTCATCATAATATTGAAGATGAAGAACGCGGAGACAGGGTGCGTAAGGTCAGAGAGAGCTTTGATCAGTCTAGGGTAGCGGCGGAGCGGTTCATAAGCTGCACCTGGAAGAGCCAGCAAGAGCAATGCGGGAACAGCGATACCAACAGCCAGAAATTGCAGCATGTGCACACTCGCTAGGTAACTCGCCCCGAGTGGTCCCAAAGGCCAATCTAGTGAGGCCCACAAAAGAAAAATGGCTAACGCGAAGGTGGCACGCCGACTCTTCCGCAGTCGAGAGGATTCATACGAATCATCTATTCGGCTCAAGACACGCTGGTATACCCAGATCAGCAGCAGCAGCAGCAGCCACACACCGATGAGCGGCCGCCACTGCCAGGTCCATGCAGTCCCCGGTTGCGCGAAACACCACCAATTCATTCGTGATTCTTACCTATATTGCGAGTAACCCCCTGGTACAGGGCATAGAGAAGGGGCACTAAGAGCTTTCACCCAGCAGTAGCGGCAGGTCGTTGATCCAATCAGCTCGTCGTACCCCAAAGGGGTAGCGCACACGAGCGAGTCCATCGCGCCCGAATGCCAAAACAGCTGAAGGGTGGCCGATGATTGGTTCCGAACCATGTTCCCCAGGAACCACGGCGATCCCAGGTAGCTTCATCTCAGCGAGGGCAGCATTGATGGCCTCTATCTCACCTCTCAAACCCAGAAAAGATGGATGGTAAGCACGAAGCCACTGGCGAAGACGATCTGGGGTGTCACGCTCAGGATCCGTGGACACAAAAATCACCTTCATCGCATCCCGGACCTCCGGAGCAAGCTCATCGAAGACACCGGCAAGGGTAGCCATATGGACTGGGCATACATCCGGACAATTCGTGTAACCGAAAAAGACAAGTGACAGATAGCCATCCGTCTCCGCTCGCAAGTCGTAGAAATTCCCCTCCGTGTCAGTAAGTACCAGATCAGGCTTTAGGATTGGCACCTCCATCACCGTGCCTCTTAATTCCCCGACAGAACCGCCGTCTGCTGGGATACCACATGATGACAATGAACTGATGAGTACGGATGCACAGGCGAGAGAATGAAGCTTTAGTAGCGGCTTAATTTGATACGACATCAGTGCCACCCCCTCCCTGGTAGACATACCTGAATGTTGTGCAACCGGGAAGCGCACCCACGCAATAGTAGCCGAGCATCTCTAGCTTGGCGTAGCGACCATCTGCAGTCCGTATAGCGTAGACGATCGGTTTCGGTTCAAGCACATGGCTCGTGAAACTGTAATCGTACCAATCTTCGAGAATAGCATTCACCGAATCGCTCCTCTCGGCCACTACATAGCCTGTTTCCGGAACACTCGACACTGACTCGAAGGTCATGTCCTCAAGTGAGGCAGCACCGCCCTGTCCCTCCAGACCGCGGCCGCCGTTCGCAATGATTTGGAAGCGGCGAAACGCGAGGTCCCACTCTTCCGCTCCTGGAGCTTCCACGACCGATCCTCTTGAGAAATCAAAGAAACGCCATATTCCGGGATCAGACGCGTCTACCGTCACAGTGCGCGTATCCTGTTCTGTTCCTACTTCGGCCGGCGCTGATACCGTGGGCATGAACGTTGGAACCTCCGGCCTTTCTAGTGAAGTCCAGATAAACAGGACTGCGACAAGCACAATTAGCACGATTACGGTTGTGGCAACCCGGTCGTGTAAAAGAAAGGAGAAGCGACTCATAGCAGACAATCCGTACCCAAAGCACCCTCAAACCCAGAATCAATCCCTCTCACAGTTACTCGTGCGGAGCGGATCCCTCATCATATCCCAGAAAGCGTCCCAGGTGCACGAGGTACACGATAAGTCCGATCCCGAGTAGGGTGAAAATCAATGCGAGTGCTAACGCGCCCATTCCACCGCCATCACGTGCTGCCAGAAATTCCCATGACCCAAAACCCAGGCAGAACAGAATCCCTACAGCAATCAAGAACCGGTGAAAGGTGATTAGCGACATCTTTCGTCAAGCCGTTATGGGACTAAAAAATCTCGTTGTGCACAACAAAGATAAGGATCATGATCAACGGAATCGGAACAGAAACCAACAACCAGAGTCGCTTGGGCTCCCACTTCAAATGCATGTAGTAGATCGCAACCCAGTAAGCCTTTAGAAAGGCCATCGCCATCAATCCGATCGCGAGCCATATCTTGGGTATTGAGCTCAGGGTAGCGTAAAAGACCTCCATGATCGTGAGCACAAATAGCCCGACCCAAACAAGCATGTACGGTGGTGGTTTATGGGTTTCACCAGTGGACATGTTATCAGTCTCCACAGTGTTAGAGGCTAAATGAGGTAGACGATGGTAAACAAGATAATCCAGACCAAATCTACGAAGTGCCAGTACAGACCCATGATCTCTACACCCCCAAGACTGTCAGCCGTGTACGCTCCCTTAGCTGCCCGCCAGTAGGTGAAGCAGAGACACAGCACACCAATCGATACGTGTGTGCCGTGAAAACCGGTCATCGTGTAGAACGTGGACCCGTAAAGTTGTCCTCCAATTGCAGGTCCATCATGCGGCATATGCCGACCGACCGCATGATAGGCCTCAGCGATAGGCACAAAGCCTTCTCCCGCGAGCGCTATGTATTCATAAACCTGGACGCCCACGAACGACGCACCAATCACGATCGTAGCAAGAAGCCAATTTTTCAGGCCCTGCTGGTCACCCTGCTGGATGGCTGCATACGCCTTCACCATCGTTACGCTAGAGCAGATCAGTAAGAATGTATTGAACGCTGTCAGGTTGATGTTCAGCACTTGCCCAGGCTCCGCAAACTGCTCGGGATGTGCAAAGCGAAGAATAACGTACGATCCGATCAGGCCTGTGAAGAACATCACCTCGGACAAGAGGAAGATCCACATGCCGAGTTTGAGGTTGTACACCTTCATTCCGGGCATTGGTGCCCGGCCAGCAGTCATTGCTTGAGTAGTCATACCTCAGAATCCTTCCGGAGTCGGGGTAACGGGCTCGGGAATCAATTCCTGAACGGGTGGCTTACTCGGCGGCTTCGTCTGTGGGTAGAAGTCCGTCTCAGACTCGGGCGAACTGTACTCGTACGGCCCCCGATAAACGACAGGCATCTCAGGGAAGTTCCCGTGTGGAGGTGGTGAAGGAACCGTCCATTCAAGCGTGTTCGAGTCCCAGGGATTGTTACTCGCCTTCTCGCCTCTGAAGATGCTCCAGAAGAAGTTAAAGGCATAAACCGACTGAGCTGCCACCAATAGGAACACGCTGATCGAAATAAACTGGTTCATTGGCTGCAGCGGAGCCAAGTACTCGTACTGTGTGAAATCATAAATACGCCGCATCATGCCCTGTACACCGAGATTGTGCATCGGCCAGAAAACCATGTTGTAGAGCACGATCGTGAGTCCGAAGTGCACCTTATTTAGGGTTTCATTCATCATGCGCCCGAACATCTTCGGGAACCAGAACGTGATACCTGCGAAAATCGCAAATAGGCTACCACCGAAAAGTACATAGTGGATATGTGCGACAATGAAGTACGTGTCGTGGATGTATATATCCACGGGCGACGAAGCCATGAAGATCCCTGAAAGACCTCCGATGATGAACATCGACACGAACGCAAGTGCATACAACATTGGGGAATCGAGGTGAAGATCCCCTTTCCAGATCGTTGCCAACCAGTTGAACGTCTTGATTGCCGACGGCACCGCGATCGCCATGGTCGAGATCATAAACGACGTGCCCAAAAGCGGATTCATCCCGCTCATGAACATGTGGTGGCCCCACACAATCCACCCTAGGAACCCGATGCCGATGATCGCCATCACCATCGAGTGATATCCGAAGATGGGCTTCCGTGCGCGGTTGGAGAGAACCTCCGATGCAATTCCCATAGCCGGAAGAATTAAGATATAGACCTCCGGATGACCGAAGAACCAAAACAGATGCTGCCAAAGCAGTGGTTCACCACCGACTTCAGGGCGGAAGAACCCGGTCCCTATTGTCTGATCGAAGAGCAGCATGATCAGTGCGCCAGCCAGAACAGGAATCGCCAACAAAATGAGGATGGCGGTGACAAAAAGTGCCCACGTAGGCAGTGGCATCCGGAACCAAGTCATCCCCGGCGCCCGCATATTAATCACAGTGGTGATGTAGTTCACGGCACCGACAAGTGATGAGAACCCAAGGATGGTGAGGCTAGCCAACCATAGCTGTTGGCCGAGATAGACCCCGGTCCATTCACCCGACGCACTCAATGGTGCGTATGATGTCCAACCCGAACCAGCCGCTCCACCTTCCACCGCAAAGCTCGCCAGCATCAGGATACCCGCAGGCACCGCGAGCCAGAAGGAGATCATGTTGAGCCGTGGAAACGCCATATCTTCGGCGCCAATTTGGAGCGGAATGAGGAGGTTCCCGAATAACCCTACGAGCAATGGCATGATCGCGAAGAAAATCATGATCGTGCCATGCATGGTCACTAAAGAATTGTAGAACTCCGGAAGCATAATCGCCCCGTCCGGAGTCGGGGCCATCATCGCGTCCGGTAACATCATTCCACCAGGCATCGGCTCGCCCGGGTAACCCAACTGCCACCGCATCATCATAGCGAGCAGGCCACCGATGACCAGGAAGAAGAGACTCACGAACAGGAACTGCTTCGCGATCATCTTGTGGTCGGTAGCGAAAATGTATTTCCGAATAAAAGGCAACTCGTGGTCGTCGTGATGACCACCCTCGGCCGCATGTACCATCTCTTGTTCGATCGTGCTCATCTCGTCTTCCGGTCAGAGCTGTTAATTGAGGTTATCGAATTCATTTATGGCTGTTGTTGTTGGGCCTGGGAACTAGACCAGGCTTGGAAATCCGCAGCAGTGTACACAGTCAGTGTGCCACCCATCGTCGTATGTCCAATTCCACACAATTCCGCACAGCCAATGGTATAATCACCGGGCTGGATGGCTTCAAACCAGACTGTAATGTCCCGCCCAGGTACAGCATCCTGCTTGATGCGCATTTCGGGAAGGAAGAACGAGTGCAGAACGTCCTCCGAACGAAGTGTAATTACTACGGCCTCATCTTCCGGAGCGTGCAATTCATTGAGCGTCTCAAAATCATCGCTCGTCCCCAATGCACCGTCGGGACCCGGATACGTCACAGTCCACTCGAACTGTTTGCCCGTCACAATGATCTCTAGTCCCGCAGGTGGCACATCAACCTTAACGGTGTCCCAAACACCCTTGCTTACGACGCTAATCCACAGGACGATCACGAGTGGGACCATCGTCCAAGCAATCTCCATCTTGGTGCTTCCGTGATCGTACGCGGCCTTACGCCCTTCCTTATGTCTATACTTGAAGATGAAATAGAACAGCAAGGCCTCAGTGATAAAGAAGATGATCCCTGTAATCCACAGGATCACCATGTAGATCCCATCAATGTCACCCGAGACGGTCGAAAAGCTCGGAGGTAGCATCCAACTCCAATTCATTGATTTCTCCAGCGAGGGAGCTTAGGCCTGCCCTCTGGACAAGTCCTCGATGTTAGTAATCCACCGCTTGGTGGCCATCTGGGTGCAACAAGTCGATCGGCTCACCCATTGGTACCGGTGAACCAGCCATTGCTTCAGTAAACTCAAAAGAGATTTCTGCCGTTCCGCCAGTCGTAACCGTAACGTTACTCGTCATCGTACCGAGCTGTTCGTGCCATGCTTCTATCACGTAGTCACCCGGCGGCAGCCCATCGAGAGACACGGAGCCATCTGAATCAGAAACAGCAAAGTACGGGTGATCGAGTACACCAATGTAGGACATCATCCAACCGTGTACGTCACAACGCACCGGGACCATCACTTCGGCTACCGGGAATGACCGGTTTGTGTCCATGTTAACTGGCTGACTGACATTGAAGCCCCGGTTTTCTGTTGGTGAAGCATTGATATTATGCAACAGGCCATCGCTATTACGTAGTGTGATGTCCTGACCCACCTGAGCACCAAGTACATGTGGACGGTACACGCAGCCATCCTGGTTTAGGACTACAGCTGCTGTTGGTGTTGGAAAACTCAAAGACTCCAACCCTTCCTTTACATACACGAATACGTTGGCCAGCCCACCATTCTCACCACCGACAAAGCCTTCTTCTGTCGGAGTTGTCGAATGCTTCGAGGCGCAAGTGGCCTCAGAGCCCATGTTGATCTCAGCCATCATCGGCGCCGTACCAGAAAAAGTCACCATGCCAGAAACATTTCCGGCAGTCGCCGCGTCAACCGGTGACTCGGCGGGAGCAGCATCAGCAGCCCCAGCATCACCACCACCTCCATCACCGCCACCACAACCGGCAATGACGAATACGCTTACCAAGAGCACGGTATTCCGTAGCCCACTAAATCTCTCGATCATGCTTCCTCCGTACCTACTTCGAGGTTCTCGTGTGTATCCAGGTCCCAATCAGCGCACCGAGCCCGGCGATCGCCAGAAGTCCTCCAATGATCGCCCACCAAAAGCCCAGGTCCGCATGGCCGGCTTCCCAACCAGCTCTACTGTTTTGATATGATCCAAATGCCATTCCGAGCCAGATAACGCCCACGCCCATCCCGGCCAATTGCTTTCTTTTTGCAGCTCTTTTTGCTCGGGCGGTAGCGTCTGGTTCCCGCCACATTCCGCTTCCCACTTGCGCTTGGCGCACGACAAGAAGGCCGAATAGGAGTGTGAGCGCTAGTGCTACTGGCGGTGCAACATAAACAGCAACCGGTGTCGGCTGCCCGAGAACTAAGAAGTACCAAGTACTTACCGCCCCCTGGCTGCCACTTTCACCATTGTCACCATCCCATGCTTGGAACGCCATTGGTACTGCCTGACCAGCGGTCAACGCTAAATCCTCTGCACTCCCAGTATCAAGGGGTCTCACGAAAAGAACTTTCCACTGACCATCAGCATGTTGTGCAGTTGCGCGAACATGTTGCTCAGAATCTGGCTGTCTGGCCGCGGTGCCCATGCCCCGGGCAATGCTCTCAAAGGCTCCTGCTATATCGCTCTGCCAGGTCCAAGTGTAAGTAGGGTTTCGAGTATCCCCTTGCAAGAAATAAGGCCGCTCCTGGCCTTCAGATAATTGTTGTGGAAACTGCACTACAAGTTGGTCAGCAGTACCTGAGCCAGTCGCCGCGCCCTCATCATCCGAACCCATCGTAGTCACAACCTGGCCACCGAAGTCGGTCCACAGTGTATCAGGGCTCTCAGATGGATCACCCCAACTCACGAGTAACGCTAGCTCCTGACCATCGTGAACTGCCTGCACCCATACAGCATCTACCCGTGGGTTGAACCAGCGCGGCTGGACGACAATCTGACCAGACAACGGCACATAGAAACGTTCGGCTTCTTCCCAGACAACATCTTCGACCGTTTGAGGAAGAGGTGTATCGGTCAGAAGCTGCGCGGTAACGACCTCCTCTACACTAGGTTCTTCCTCAGGTGAAAGGCTGCGAACGTAGTGCGCGAGACTCCAAAGATCCTCATTCGTGATTACCCCTGCATCTACGATGTCAGAAAAGGTCGCCATGGGCGTCCCATCTAAACCAGTTCTTAGGACTCGGTATATCTCTTCTACCTCGCCGCCTCCGTTGAATCTCCAGTTCTCAGTCAGGTCTGCTGCAAAAATCGGGAAGCCCGTGTCATCGTTAAGTGTTGGCGCAGATTCGCCGTCACCCCGGCCTTCTTGGCCGTGACAGCGCCAGCACTCAACCGATTGGTATACCTCTTCGCCCCGAGCGATAGCGTCTTCGCCTCCACTCGTAGCTCTACCGAAATCCAGTGGAGTAGGCGGGTCACCCTGAAAGAACCGGGAGAATGTCTTGAGGTAGTCAACCAAGGCGAGTCTCTCGGCTTCCGTAAGCACTTCTTCCCAACCAGGCATTGCCGTGCCAGGCATACCCTCATTGATCACCTTGAGTATGTCCGCATCGGTCGGTAATTCGCCGGAGGACGTAGTCCTGACCTGGTAGAGGGCTAGCGTGAAGTCCCTCGGCCTAGGAAGCATCGTATTGGCGGCGGGCCCTGCCCCAGCACCATCCTCGCCGTGGCACCCGGCACACCACTGATCGTATACCGCCTGCCCATCTACCTGGGCAATCAAGTCTCCAGGCACTACTAATAGGCTCGCTCCTAACAGCAAAGCTCTCAGCACCACACGCTGTGGTGAAAAACGAAGCTTCTTACTCAAGCCGTTAGGGCTAGAACTCTGAAGCACACTCATCAGTGCTCCTCCCCTTCTACTTCCCACGTGCGCGGATCATGACCCGTCTGCTCGTAAAGGAAAATGATCACAGACCAAATCTCATCAGCAGTGAGAAAATTCTCCCATGCCGGCATTGCTGAATTCCAGGGTGCTCCTTCATTCGGCAACCCGGGACCACCCTTGGCTATCCTCCAGAAGACGAAGCTCTCCGTAAGCATCGCAATCGTCCCAGCATCCTGGAAACTGAGGGGTGCCGGGTTGAACGCCGGTGCATAATGCCCCCGGCCTTGCAGACCATCGCCGTGACACGCCAAACAATTTTGGTAGTAGACTTGCTTGCCTGTCTCATAGTGTTCTTCGAGTGAGCCTGCGGATCTCAAAGGGTTCTCGAGTCCATCAAGAACCATCTGTTCACCTTGGAACGTGATGCTTGAGGGAGGAGCCGGGTGAATTGCCCGAAAGCTCGGTGGAGCCGATATATCAGGCTGGGCACTGAAGTACGTCTGGGCTGCTACCAGAGCGGGAACGATGACAAAAAGAGCACCACGAGCGACCCGCCGATCTGGCTGAACCAAAATGTCATGAATTGGCTGCTTAAACTCTGACCATCGCTGCTCATTATCACTAACCCACAGCAGGATACCGACGATGGCGATGATCAAGTACTCCAGAACCACCGTGTTCGGTATCGGTGCGCTGGGCATACCAAACACTGGGGGTATGAACGGGATCCCGACCTCGATTAAGACATAGGAGAAGAGGAGAACAGCGGTCGCTTGCCTGAAAGGTGTATTGAGGAACCGTCCCATCACTGAGCTTATCGGACGGAATGGAGCACCTAGCAGGCGAAAGACAGACTTCAGAGCACCCATGTCCTAGCCTCCCTGTCCTGCTAAGAAGTCCACGAGCACTTCAAGCTGCCGCGCGGTCAGCATGTCAGCGAGGTTGGGTGGCATAGAGCCAGCCAAATGATCGAATCCTTCCGCAATCTCAGCGGCTGGATCAATGATACTCCGTCGGATGCGATCCGTGGTGATACGCGAGCCTATCCCATCGAACGCTGGCCCAAGCTCAGCTCCTTCGCCTTCGAGCATATGACACCCTAGGCAGAGATTGCCGCGCATAATATCGAGCGGATCATTTGAAGCCACCATTGGCCCACCTGCAGGGGCTGCTGCATCAGCTTCCTCTGCTGCTGCCACGTCTGCCCCCGTGACCGTAACCACACCTCCCTGGTCTTGGAGAAAAGCGACAAGCGCCCAGATTTGTGCCCCTGAAAACACTCGTGCCTGGAAGACCATGGGATCGAAGCCACCCTCAACCACATAAGCCAGCGGGTTCATCAGCGATTCATGGAGATAGGTCTTACAGTCCTGGCCCGGGACCCGGGTCCCGCATCGTGTTCCGATCGTACCCTCGCCGTTGAAGCCCGTAAGAAGGTTTGGGGCTCGAGTCTCCAGGCCGTGGCAGGTCGTGCACCCAGCTCCACCGCTGTAGAGTTCCGCTCCGGCCGCTACGAGTTCAGCTTCGCTAACATCTGAGGAAAAGCTGAGCTCTTCAGGCACCGCTGATTCTATCTGCGGAATCGCGTTCGCGATCCACGTATAGATGGCAATAGTACCGATCATCACCCCAAGGATTTTGATATTCGTCATCCTATGTCTCCCCGTCCCCGGCCACTGGAGCTGAACTCGTTGCTCCACCTCCCACACCCGAGATCACAGGTTTTTCAGCTAGGCCACCAACCCAAAAGATAAAGGCGACCAGGCTGAGAAAGATGAGTACACATACGGAAATCACGATTGACGCATAACCAAGCGCCGGTGTAGCCGCATCCACACTTGTATCTCTCAGAACCTCAAACACATGCCAGTGTTGTCTAATTCCACTCCTGGCAAAGCCCATCAAGCCCATGAGCCAAGTAAAAGTCACCGCGAGGATAAAAAGAGCGTACTGGGAACGTTCTGGCATCTCACCCCAGCGGATTTCTCCTCGCGATTTGGCCCCACGCATCATCAACATATCAATCACAACGACAAGAATGATCGCGGTAATCACTGCAAGCACCTGATAAACACTAAATCCGATGCGCACAATCGAGGGGACGAAGTACCCGTATACTCCGTAGAAAAGGACCACAGCGGCAGCAGTGACAAAAAGAGCTCCCTGGATTGTGGTGCCCCTTTTCTCCCAGGACACAACCGCCTTCTTGTTGGCTCTACGGTAGAGCAGAAATGACAGAAACGTCGTTAGAATCATAAAGTTGACAGCAGTGTTCTTCGCGCTCATGACACCGAGTACGCCCAAGAATGGGTGGAACTGCCCGCCCATGGCAGTAATCTCAGCCCGGTTCGCAATCATGTTGCGGGGGGTTGCCCAAACAGCCGCACCAATCAGCAGAACGAGCAGCATCCATTTCGTGTACGGCATGAAGCGTTCCGCCCCAGGGATGCGGCCCATACCAATCCAGAGGTAGTAATTACCAGCGAGAAAGAGAACGGCAATCAAGAAGGCTTGTACCACCCACAGCCAGCTCATGAACCCACCCATCATCGTGGTGCCCATCTGCTGGTTGAACTCGTAGATTTCTCGGCCCAGCCAGTAGCCAGCAAAGGGCAGTACGATGAGCGCACTCATCGCGATGAAATTCCCGATGTAGCCCATCCAGTCGTAGTGCGCTCGCTCCTCATCAGTTTTCGCTGAAAGGAAGCGGAAGGCAGCATAAGCCCCAACAATGGCACCACCGAATACGACATTCGCGATCAATCGATGGATATTGATTGGCATCCAGGTCGCATTCGCAAATGCGCTCCAGAACTGCACCATTCCTGGAGCCGTATCCGGGGTGACCTCTGCGGGCGGACTCATCATGTATGTGAGCCAAGAATTGGCGATCAGCATCACCGCCGTACCCCAGAGGTTGAGAAGGATACCTAGGCCCCAATGGCCCCATTTAGCCCGACCCTTCTTCCACCGATCCCAACCGTAGTAGTACAGGTAAAGCGTGAACGACTCGAAGAAGAAGATCCCCACGTACACCCACATGGACGGCGCAAAGATCTCTGACAGATAGCCCCATAGCCCGGGATAAAGTGTGATCAGCCCGAAGACCAGGATCGCACCCCAAATTGCCGTCGCCGAGTATGAAACCAGCAACAGTCGGGTGAACTCCTTCGCTAGCTTGTCGTATCGATCGTCAGAGCTAAAGATCCCGATCGCCTCAGCAACAACGGCAAACATCGGTACACCAAGCACGAACGCTGCGAAAAAGAGATGAAGCTGAGCCGCAATCCAGATGGCGGCCCGACTACCGATGATGGGGAAGTCACCATATTCCCGAGGTGTGTAGCCCTGTGCTGCCAAGGGTTCAATTGCAATCGCTAGTAAGCCAATGGCCACCACAATTGCTACTGGCAAGCTAGCCTCCAGCCAGGACCATCGCCCACGACTACGCTTAAGCATCCGTCGTCTCTCCGTGCTCAGGGTCCTTCTCGCGGTCCCTTAAGAAAAAAGGCAGTCGCTTAGAGAAATCCACGGGCATCTTACGCCTCACCTCAGCCATCACTTCAAGATCAACCACGGTGTAGCCATGCCTGCGCGCGAAATCTTCTACTCGCTGAGTTACCACACCACGCACAAAACTAGGAGCCTGAGAGATCCGTTCTTCCGCCTCTGGTGTCCACACCATTTCCCTAGCTGCTGCTGCTCCATAAGTCACCTGCCGGCGGGGCTCCACAACAGGACGGTCACCGGGCGGATCGTAAGCACAGGATTCGTCGGGCCCGAGGGGATCACCCGATTGAGCAAACGCTCGCGCTCGGCAACCACCACAGATTCCGCGGTACTCGCACCGTCCACAACGCCCTGAGAGTTCGCCCCCGCGTAACGCTGCGAATAAAGACGACTCCCTCCAGATATCTCCGAATGACTCCTTCATTAGATCCCCAGCCACAGCAGGCATATAAGGACAAGGGGTCAGTTTGCCCTCGGGAGTAATCCTGCAGTATTGGACACCACATGGGCAGCGGGTAGCGTAGTTTAGTAAAGGGGATTCCTCGTCGGCCTCAACTATATGCCTCATCAGCTGAGGTTGGCATTTCGAGCGGACCATCATTCGTCCGCGATTAGCCTGCTCTAGCGCTACCAGTTCAGCCAGAACCTCCTCGTTTTCCGAAGGCGAAAGACCTTCCATGCGTTCCCCTCGCCCGGTAGGAACCAAGAAATAGAGATTGAAGGACACCGCACCTTTTTCAGCAGCCCACCCTACGAGATCGGGAAGCTCGGAGCGATTCCCCTTAGTAAGGCTCGTCTGAACAATGAAATCGAGTCCCTGCTCGCCCAGGCGTGTTACCGCATCACGTGTTGCGGATAAAGATCCTGCGCCATGTCGGAAGCGGTCGTGATAAGCTGGGTTCAATGAGTCGATGCTCACAGCGACACCCCGAACACCCGCTTCCTTAAGAGATTCAATGCGTTCATTGCTCAGGCCAGTGCCATTGGTACCGACCACTACTGTCGCGCCCGCCGACGACGCGTGATCTGCTATTTCTTCCAGATCATTACGTACCAGTGGCTCTCCTCCGCTTAGGATCAAGAGCACAGCGGGGTTCACCGCCAGAACATCATCCAATACGCGGTGGCAGTCTTCTGTAGACAGCTCGCTCTCCGTACTCTGCCATGAGCCAGCAGATATATAGCAGTGAGAACACTCAAGATTGCAGCGTCGGGTGATATTCCATGCCACCACATGTGGTATGGCGGTGTTTGGACGCACAGCCTCAAGCTCTCTATCACGCTTGTGAGAAAGACGAGTTGAATCGACAGGGAAATCCAGAATGGGGAGGGACTCCGGCCTTTCCATGGCCGAATCTTGGCCAGCGGGGAAAATGCCTAGTTTCACTTACCAGCGTCCTCGTCCGTCATGAACGCTTCAACCGCCGCCTTCGCTTGCTCTGGCGTCGCGGTCTTGAAATCCACCGGGCATTCGTTGGCAGCTTCTGCGACATCACGAACGGGGCATCTCGTCACACCTTGAGCTTTCGCTTCCTCGATGAATTTGTGCATTTCTGGAGTCATGCCGTCTACGCCCTCCGCCGTAGCCCGAAGCTGTTTCGCTTGAAGTTCGCGGAACATGACCAGCATCGTATCCATGTCGAACTCATCAGCAGCAACCATGGCGTCTTTGTTCTCATCCATAACAAACGTGGTAATCCGCCAAAAACTGTTGTCCCGGGCAAATCGCTCGACAGTGTTTCGCGCAAGCGGACGTGCTATTAGCGGTACATTTTGCAGGCGTTCACGAGCTTCGACTGTCCAGACGATCGGATCCTGCTCATTCCGCTCCCGAGTCTGAATGTGCCCAGTGTATGGACACGCCACGGATATCATTGGGGTGCTGGGCTCAGGGTCAATATCACTCCCTTCAACATGGGTTCGCTTCATGGCCTCTTCGGCTTTCACTTCTGCTAGGGCGAGTTCTTCCGCCGTACCGATACCCATAATGAGCTGCATGTGCGTAGGAAGAAGTTTCTTGATGGCTTCGTCCAGCCGCTCGTTCGTCACCATCGGCAATCCATTGGTGCCCAATGGTGGAACAGCAGGTGCTCGCACTTCGCCATTAGAGGACTGAGTCCCTGTACCATTGCCGTTACTCGGTAGTCCAGCTTCTACGCTCGAGGCGAGCTTCCCATTTACTGCCTCGCGAGGCCGCTCCTCCCGATAAGTGCCACTAGCACCTAAGCCATAGTTGTCTAGCACAAATTCCTCGACAGCCCGACGTGCAATCCCAAGTGCGAAGGGGGGCACTCGTAGGATCCGAACTTCCGCTCCTGGGGCCCACTCTAAGCCTGTCTCTCCATCTTCTTCAATCCAGGGAATCTCTTCTGGGTTGACGTTCTCAGTCCCAACAAGAAGCATGCTCGTACCAGCTAAGCGGGCGAGGTTTTCCGCTTGTGACCCTAGGTCAGTTCCTTCAATTCGGTGGCTACCATGGCGAGCTAGAATCAGCATAGAAGGCTCTACTTCTCCTAACCACCTGAGAATACAGTCGAATGGCTTTCCGATGAGGATCTGCGTCTCAACTTCCACATCTGGAAATTCCTCGGCCATAACTTCTGCGCGCTTTATGTTCGCCTTGCAGAGCTTAAGCAAACCTTTGTCGATAATGTTGTTATGAAGTTCCTCTTGTTCCTCGAACTTGAAGATCTTCGAGGCCTGTACAGACAGAACATCCTTAATGTTACCGAACACAACGTGGTGATATTCCACGTCAAAGGCCGAACATACGTACAGAGTAGCACCGTACTCTTGGGCCATTTCTAGCGCGAGTCGCATTGCCTTATAGCTATAGGCAGAGCCATCAATGCAGACCATCCACTTCCCACCTTCCAGCTTCCGGTCATTACGAATGACCAACGCGTCTTTGTCGATTTTCCGAAGGACGCGGCTCGTAACTCCTCCGAGTTGGGAGAACTCCTGCTGCCCTATACCGTGTGCTCCCATAACCAGCAAGTCATAAGCTCGGCCACTTGATCCCGCTATTTTCTCATCCTGATCCTCGTCCTCAGCTATAATCCGGCCGTCTTCATCGATCTGAACATCTCCACGAACTTGAACTCCGCCGCCATACTTGTCCGCAATGTTGGGGTCAAACCCAATAAGGCTTGGCAATCTCCCCTCGCCACGGTTCGTTTCACGGATGATCTCTTCGTAGTTAATACCCTCTAGAAGCTGGCGGGTAAGAGGCACCCCAGCAGCCTTACACCGCTTGTCCGTCTGGTCGAGGAAGGAATCCGAGATGAGCTGGAGACCCTTCTCGATCAATTTGTCGTGAATCTTACGCTGACGCTTAATCTCTTCAGCACTCTGGAACTGTGCTGGAAGGCCTGTCTCGAGTTGACGAAACCGGACATCATGGAGCCGGGCTGCATAAACATGATTTCCGGTGATCTGGCCCTCTGTGCGCTGACATAGTTCGATTGCTCTGTCAACGGCCCAGTGTGAAGCCTCTGAGTTATCTACTGGGACAAGGATCTCTCGATACATGCTTGCCTTCGGATTATAGAATCTCTACCTGGCTCCCAACGCGGGTGCCAGTACAACAAAGGAATTTTTCCTTCCTCCTGCACGCCACCTCTGACCCATTGCTTTATCTGCTCTGCTTACGGCTATATGTGTGACAGGCCCAGTGGACCAAACCCCCGAGCCTTCCTAGTTAGACTTCAAGTTTCATAGAGCGTGGAGAACTCTTTTGTTGAACAAACACCACTACTGACAAGTGCCTCAAGGCAGATGTTCCTTACAGGCATGACAAGCCCTGTATTACGGGAATTCCCAGTGCTCGCACCATCTTTCACAAGAAAGCCGCCACAAATTATATCTACAGTGTTCTACTCGGGCAACCGACCCTAAAGTGCCACCTAGGAGCACAAAATAGTCCTTCGTGGACAGGGCTGTTTCACTGGGGTTTCAGGTATCCTCAACCGCCACTGGCTGTCCGCAGGGACCTAGTGACTGATCTCGCTAAGAGTACAGTTACAACAGGTAGAATCAGCACCCAAACAAGGAGCCCCATTGGAAGCTCAGTGCTACTGCCAGCTGGCGCCGTAAGGAGGGTCTCATGGAGGGCCTGAAATGGGCTGAGAGCTTCTACCACTGCCCATGAAGACTGAGGCAGAGGCGTCCTGAATACACCTGATAAGTGCAGCAGAAAGAGCGTTGTGACTGCGGAAAACAGTGCCGTCTCAGCGAGAGATCTCGCTGCCGCCGCTACTAGGTTACCTAACAGGTTCGCAATCCATATGGAGGACCA
The DNA here is from genome assembly GCA_002501085.1 of Gemmatimonadales bacterium UBA7889. Lineage (GTDB taxonomy): Bacteria > Gemmatimonadota > Gemmatimonadetes > Longimicrobiales > Gaopeijiaceae > UBA1142. Next base: position 16,637 of record DLRL01000048.1, on the reverse strand, counting down.
AAGGACGAGTACAGCCCTAATCCACCCATTCAGTGAGATGGAGCCCAGTGTTGCGATCGTGAGAGCTGGTAACAATTGAAGTGCATCGATAGCACTACCACCTGCGGCTCGCTCGATAAGAAAATGTGATGGTGGAACACCAGCCCTAATAATGCGGCCGAAAAGCCCGGCTTCGGCATCACGCACAAGGGGAATCGCAGATCCAAAGGTCCCAAAAAGCGTGAAGAGCACCGTATAGACAGCAGCAGCATGAAATTCTGGTGCACCACCCAATGAGATCGCCAACACAAGTACAACGGGCACCATAACATTCAGCGCTAACAAACGAGGTCTTGCTAGCGCTATGCGAAACTCCATCACTGTTACAAGAAACTTCATCTAGGCAGTTCCTGTCCAGTAACTCTTCGGAAGAGCTCGGCCAGGCCTGGCTCTCTTACCTCTACTCCTAAGATTTTCACTCTCGCTGATATGAGTGCAGCCCATATCTCTGGCAGTGCAGCCTGTCCCCTGGTTGTCTCAAACAACAGTGGACCAGAGTCGTCCACCAATTCTACATCCTCCCCGAAGTACTGAGGTAATTCGATAGAGGCTGTGTCTACCGACACCTGAAAACGTGTCGCTGTTCCGAGGGAAGAAAGTAGCTCAATCTGAGAACCAGATGAGACTACTCGGCCCTCATCGATTACAAGGATTCTGTCTGCTAATTGTTCTAAGAAATTCAGATCGTGACTGGCCATTATGATCGCTGACCCCTCCTGGCTACGCTTGCGCAAAATGTCAGCCAGCGCATCTCTGGATACGGGGTCAAGCCCGACAGTCGGTTCATCTAGTAAAAGCAGCTTGGGCTGGTGAACAAGCGCCTCAAGTAGCAGCAGCTTCCGTTTAGCCCCAAATGAGTACGAGGACACAACTTTGTCAGCCTCATTCGATAGACCAACCAAGTCCATGAGACCAGAAACCATCTCTGACACTTCATGTTTCTCAACCCCTGCTGCTCGAGCAAAAAAATGTGCATTCTGGATACCGGTCAAAGAATTGAAATGCGCAGTTTCTTCTCCTGCATAACCCATTAAGACTCGGCTTGACTTCATACTCAAGAGCGGGCCCGAGATGGTTCCGCTTTCGGGGATTAATTCGTTCAGCAGAATGCGTAATAGCGTGCTCTTACCGGCACCGTTGGGGCCCAGTAGCGCAACTATCTCGCCCGATGACACTTCCAGATCGATGTCGATAAGCACTGGGGGGCTAGAAGCGTAGCGGTAATGCAATCCAGAGACCTTGATCAAGGAGACCAGCCCACTGTCCATGGCCACTGTCTCATCGGCCGTAGTGCTGTTCACATGCCCTCTAAACCTAGTTCAGATCTAGCACGATCCATTACATCAGGCGTGATGACCTCTATCTGCTTTTCCTGAGCGTATTCCGTGTAGATCCTCTTCACCATGCCACGAACAAATCTAGGGACACCCCCAAGTCGATCAGTTGCTTCGGGAGACCAGGTTACACGAATCCTGACAAACTCATGATCAGGAGCCGAGGTCGCACTTGAACTTCCTTCACCCCCATCCGATGACACCTCTTCATCCGAAAAAGCGTCGTCACGGGGAGTGTCCAACCTACTACGAGTCTGCTGAAGTGGCTGCTCTGGGACAGTCCTGCCACCTATCTCGACACCCAAGGATGTCACGAGTTGAGTTTCCATGGGGTTTGTGAGCATTGCCATTTCACGACCGCAGGCACCGCACCTGAATAACGCAGTAATCGACCCATCTCCAGGCAAATCGCGATCTGAAAAACTCATAACCTCATCGCATTGAATGCAGAGAAATTTCACTTTTTCTCCTCCCTTCCTCCGGGACCGCGCTCTACTCGCCCAGCCAGATCTGTGAATACCTGAGCTACAATCGAATCGCCCTCTCCTCCAACTGGGTCACCCCGGTCAGTCCTTGAACTTAATACCGGATCAAATGGAATTTCCGACCATAGTTCAAGGCCGACCGCATCGGCTATCTCTCCAGCACTCGGGCCGGTAAAGAGGGGAAGCAAGTCATCTTCGCCTGGCTTCGTATACCCGGCCATGTTGCCTATAAGGCCAATACAGGGTACCCCGCCCTCGAGTAACTGTGTCGCTGACCTGGCCACAACCGCTCCTGCTACTTCCGATGGGATGGTCACGAGAAGAACCTGATCCGGCTGGAGATGCGAGGGTCCTACTTCTGAGACCAGATCGAGAAAACGCCCAATCTTATCAGTACCAGGCGGTATATCGATGATCAGATAATCTATCGGCCCCCAAACAACATCCGAGATAAATTCCCGGAGTGCTACCGCCTCGGTAACTCCCTGCCAAACAAATTGATCGTGACCCGGTCCCTTCCATCTCAGGGGCACTCCTTCTTCTATAAGCAGGTCCGTCGAGATCCCCTTAACCCCAGCAACTCCAACCGCAGGTACAATACCATCCGGACGATCTTCCAACGGGCTCCCCAAGAGACCCAGCATTCTCCCTAAAGAAGGTCCATTCAGATCAGCATCAACCGCGCCAACTCGTGCGCCACGGGCTGCAAGAGCCACGGCTAGATTTGCCGTTACTGCGCTCTTTCCAACTCCCCCTTTCCCGCTTGCAATGACTATGATTGCTCCTACTTCAGATAGTCGACTCGCCAAGCGGGCATGCTGTTCCCCGATCTGTTCTACAATTCTCGACTCCACTTCCCCGGTGAGATCAGAGTAGCCGCGTACCGTATGAGCCCGAGTCGTAGATCTCTTACGCGGTGTCTTGCTAGAATCTGAAGTCGGTTCAGTCATCAACCTTACGGGTGGAGTTGATTGCCCGAAGCATCGAGAACCACCAGAGCATCAACTGGGCATTCCTTACAGGCTTCCAGGATTGTTGCCTTATCAACTTCATGTGTATCTGACGTGAAGATAGCGATCCCTTCCTCATCCATTTGGAATAGGTCAGGTGACACATCTACACACGTCTCGAAGCCAACACAGATAAGTCGGTCAATCTTGACCATCAAACCTGCGACTTGACGCTCCTCGATGTCCAAGGACTCCTCTCAGATTTTCGGGAAGGGCCTTCCCAACCACACTGGGGGCACCACCGCCATTCGGCTATACGTACCAGCACCGTTAGGATCTTCCGCTGCACAGCTACGGTTTGTTCAAAGCAGGCTGGGCAAACATCGGCAGAACGCAAGACCAACAGGCTTCCGAGCCCAATGATGATCCAGCGAAGAAGCACGAGCCCACCCAGGACCCATACCGCAGCAAGGGAGATCTCCACTCCGATATACTCCAGAACTAATTAGTGAGTTACACCAACGTTAATCAGCTCGGCTAACACTCACTCCCACAAGCTTAAACATCACCCGAGTTAGTAGCGGTATAGAAATCGAGGCAATTAGAACAGGAAAAACAATTCCGCCGAAAGCCGCGCCAGCTACACCGGTTAAAGCCAAACCACAGATTGTATAAACGCCCAGATACGAAGCAAAAAGAAGGAGAAGACCTAATGTCTGACGACCACCCCCTCCTCCCTTAATGTTAATTGCAGCCCCACCCAAATAGAGTGCGGCGAGAGACCAAAACACTGCAATTGGAACAAGCCAAGCGAGCACCGACGACCTCCTAGAAATCGAGATCAGAAAGCAGCCTATGTTGGTATCGACTGCCTTCCATGGAAGTCCGGTCCAACCCCATGTTGGATCGGTTTTTCAACTTCAGAAATCCTACCACTGCGGTAGGGTGCATAACAAGATGACTCCTCCTGGCGAGATCCCCAACTGTCGCGCCTAGAGGGTTTTCATTACCGAACCAGCCGCAGCCTGGAAGTATTCAACCTCCGAGTCACCATGCGCAGTCGAAGTAAAGCATGCCTCGAAGGGTGAAGGGGGTAGGTACACACCAGCCTCTAGCATGCCATGGAAAAAGGAAGCAAAGCGCTCCCGATCACACGTCTCAGCTTCCTCCCAGGAATTGACGGTGTGCTCGGCAAAGTAGAAGCCAAACATACCCCCAACGACTGACGTCTGAAGTGCTACTCCAGCGTTCTTTGCCTCATTCGCGAGCGCGTCCACAAGCGCATGACTTCTAGATCCTAAAGCCTCGTAGACAGCGGGATCTGTGAGATGCTCTAGTGTGGTCAGGCCCGCACGCATGGCGATTGGGTTGCCGCTAAGCGTGCCGGCTTGATATACCGGACCCGTTGGAGCCATCTGGTCCATAATTTCTGCCCGACCACCAAAGGCACCCACCGGGAAACCACCACCAATAACCTTTCCGAAAGTCGTAAGATCAGGAGTGATCCCGTACAGGCCCTGTGCTCCGGATGGTCCGACACGGAAGCCTGTCATCACTTCATCAAAAATAAGTAAGGCTCCCCGTTCCGAGGTAAGCGACTGAAGACCCTCTAGAAAACCATGATTCGGGTTTATCAATCCCATATTTCCCGCGACTGGTTCTACAATCACAGCCGCTATGTTGTCCTGGTTCTCGTCGAAGAGGTCCGCAACCGCATCCAAGTTGTTGAACTGTGCTACCAACGTGTCCTCGGCTGCACCGGGGGGAACCCCAGGGGAATCTGGTAGGCTGAGTGTCGCCACCCCGGATCCCGCTCGTACGAGCATCGAGTCAACGTGACCGTGATAGCAGCCTTTGAATTTCAGGATCTTTGAGCGGTGTGTATAAGCACGTGAAAGTCGGATTGCACTCATTACGGCTTCCGTTCCCGAACTCACCATCCGCACGCGCTCTACGCTTGGAACCACCTTGCATATATGCTCGGCAAGTTTGACTTCGTCAGGGCAGGGGGCCCCGAAGCTTGTCCCCCCTCTCACCGCTTCCTCGACCTCTGACACGATCACCGGGTGGGCATGGCCAAGAATCATGGCTCCCCAGGACATCACTAAATCGAGGAACCGCCGCCCATCCACATCAATCAGATACGCACCCTCACCTCTTTCGAATGCCACCGGTACACCGCCCACCGCCCTGAAAGCCCTAACCGGTGAATTCACTCCTCCTGGAATGACCCTGAGACCACGTTCATAGAGCACCTGAGAACTGGTACCACCACCTCGGCTCATAAGGTCTCCTGTAGAATGTCAGAGTTGTGGATAGCTGTTGCAGCACGCATCCCCGATCGGATCACGGCCTCAATACTAGCCCCGTCGTAGGCAGATCCAGCCAAGTGAAGACCTGGTAACTCCGTTAACCGAGCGCGGAGGTCACTAATGCGTTGGGCATGGCCGATCCGATATACAGGAACGGACCAACTGTGGACCCAGGTTTGAATTGGGGCCTTAGTGATCGCAAGACTCTCAGCCAGTTCATCTCTGGCGAGCGCCACAGCTTCTTTTGGGTTTTCAGGCCTTCCTTCTTTGTCAGCGGCTGGTGCCGCACGGATAAAACACCTGAGAAGCACCTGATTAGGAGGAGCCCTATGTTGGAACTTTGCAGAGGACCATGCGCACGCGGATACACCATTGCCAGTCCCACGACCATTGAGGTAACCATGTGCATCTAGGGGACGACTGATAGCTGAGTTGGGGTACGCTAGGTTAACGACAGTAGTTCGGGCTGAGGGAACCTCCGGCACTAATTGTTGAACATTTGTCAGCTCGGAAAGCATGTTCCTAACGGCAGAGGCGGATGTGGCCATGACCACCGCATCACATCTCTCCTCCACACCAGTATCCATCCGCACTACCCATTGTCCGGAATCACGGAATATCCTCTTCGCTTGGGTAGAAGTTTGAACATGATTTACCCCCAGACTACCCTGTAACGCTTCTGCAAGTGATGACATCCCCTCGGAGAAAGTCAGAATCGGCGGACGCGCACTACCTTTATCATTTTCTTGAGCCCCCACACCCCGGATCAGGCTACCACCATCGGCCTCTACCTGCACGAGAGGTGCTAGCGTCGCTTGAGCGCTTAGTTCACTCGGGTCACCGCCGAATATTCCTCCAAGGAGTGGCTCATAAACCTCCCTATAAGCCCTGGCTCCTAGCCGACGCTGGATAAAACTCTTAACGCTTTCATCTTCACCCTTAAGCCGCCTGGGTATGAGAGGCTCGAGCCTTACCCTCACTCGACCCAAGAGTGATAGAGCTGGATTGGACAGGAGTGAAGAGGGCCGTCCGACAGGACTCCCGCCTTCAGCCAGGAAGGGCACGAACCCATGATTATCGCGGCGATAAGCCCGAACTGAGCACTCAACTGCAGGAGTAATCTGATGAGCTAGTCCAAGTTCCTCTGCTAGAGACTCCACCTCTCCGGTCCGTGGGACCCAAGAGTCTGC
>DLRL01000048.1:0-9931 GCA_002501085.1 Gemmatimonadales bacterium UBA7889 | reverse complement strand
GCTTCTACTAAAACGACCTGTGAAGCGGCTGTTTTCTCTCCCTTATTCGAAGCTGGACTGAGCCGAAACGCAGCTGTGAGTCCCGCCAATCCGCCACCCACCACAACAATACGGGGGTTTGGCGTCACGCAGCTGTGGCCTCGTAGGAACGCAATGCATCCATCGCTATAGTCACAGAGTGTGGTGGCGTTTGAGGAAGCATCCCATGTCCCAGGTTGAAAATATGGCCCGGACGCTGATCCACCCTCTGCATCACATCTATGACTGCTCTGCGAATGTGTTGCTCTGAGCCCAGGAGTGCCGTGGGATCGAGGTTGCCTTGAATAGCACAGTCCATGCTAAAGCGGCTCCAAGCCTCATCGATTGAAAGGCGCCAATCCACACCGAGCACGTCACTTCCGACTTGTGACAGCAACTCGATGAGGTGGGGGGCACCAACCGCAAAATGAATCGTGGGGCAACCGGTCCCCTTCAGATTATGAAAGACAAATCTAGAGTGCTCCATAACCTGTTTCTCGTACGTGATGGGATTGAGCCAACCCGCCCAAGTGTCGAAAAGCTGTAGAGCATCTGCCCCCGCCTCTGCCTGCGCTGTTAACCATCTGCCAGACACCTCTCTCAGCTTGGTCATGAGTGCAAGAAATGCTTCCGGCTCATTAGACATAAAAGACTTCACTCGACCAAAATTCTTGGTTGGGGCACCCTCTATTAGGTAGCTCGCAAGAGTGAACGGGGCACCCGCAAAACCTATGACAGCCGTATCTTGATTCACTTGTGTTCGCACTGAGGTGATCGCCTCAAGTGTTGGGGTCAAGTGGTCCCTTGGATCAAAAGGCTTGAGGGCTTCCACGTCCGACGGAGACTGAATTGGATTTTGGATCACTGGTCCTTTGCCTGGGACAAAGTCCAGGTCGATACCCATCGGTACCAGGGGAAGCAGGATATCTGCGAATATGATCGCAGCATCAAGGTCAAAGCGCTCCAGCGGCTGAAGTGTGACCTTGGATGTGAGTTCAGCATCTGCGCAAATATCTAACAGAGAGTGGGCCTCTCGCACTTTTCGGTACTCGGGTAGATACCGTCCAGCCTGACGCATCAGCCAGGCCGGTGTTCGGTCAACTTCCTCACCCCGGCACGCGCGCACCAAGCGAGGAGTCAAAGCCAATTCATCCCCTTATCAGCTGGAGACACGTGCACTCCTACATATACCGGTGTATCGCGCTCTGTATACAAACGTGCCTCAGTCATCCTAAGGTCAACGACAAGTGCAGAGAAAGCACTCAGATCGGCTGACTCGTACGCCACAACGAACTCCTGATCCTGGAGCCCAGTCGAGTAAAGTAGAAGCTGATCGATACCCTCATGTTGTTTCCCGATACGAATATGTCCCGTCATCATTCTCCGTCGGTCTTCGACAGAGTGTTGGTACCATTCATGGGTTTTAACGAACGGATATACAATCAGGTATGGCAGAGACCGCTTGGCCATTGGATCAATCTCTCTGTCAGCACTACCCCGAGCATATTGTGATGGGCGTGTGAATCCCCAGAGAACATCCACAACATGGATATAGCTACGATATGGTCTCTGCACCTCAAGAAACTTCTCGAAGAAGTTAGCTGGAGCTTGATCGTCCTCAGTGGGAATTGAACTCCACACAAGCACGTCTCCGTCGGTCCGGGTCCCGCCCGTCCTATACAAGTGGACTGAATCAGCCATCTCCGGAAGTGCTGTACGCCAAGCGTGAGCAATCTCCGCACGCCTCTCCTCAGGCAGAACCCAGAAAGACGAGTTGAACGCGAAAATGCTGAAGTGGCTTAAGATGCTTCGTGAATCCATTGTGCGACGTCCATCGCGTGGTATGTGATTATGATGTCTGCTCCAGCCCTCTTCATTGAAGTCAGGGTCTCGAGCACTACTGAGCGCTCAGCTAGCCATCCCATTTCTGCTGCTGCCTTAACCATCGCGTACTCACCACTGACGTTATAGGCAACTAGCGGAACGCCCTCAAATTTCCTTCGCAGCCGCTGAACGACATCCAGGTACGCAAGCGCTGGTTTGACCATGATAAGATCGGCTCCCTCAGCTAGGTCCTGGGCAGCTTCCCTGATAGCTTCGGAACCATTTGAAGGGTCCATCTGTTGGCCACGTCTATCCCCAAAAGACGGGGCTCCTTGGGCAGCGTCCCGGAAGGGACCATAGTATGCCGAAGCATATTTGGCAGAGTAGGACAGGATTCCGACCTGTTCGTGTCCGGCTTCATCTAGCGCGCCCCGGATCACCCCTACCTGACCGTCAATCATACCCGATGGGGCTACTAAATCCGCTCCGCTCTCTGCCTGCGAGACCGCGATCTTCGCAAGAGCTGCAAGCGTCGCATCATTGTCGACGTCCATCCGATCATCTAAGAGCCCACAGTGGCCGTGATCCGTGTACTCACACATACATGTATCCGTCACCACAACGAGGTCTGGTATTTCCTCCTTAAGAGCCATCACGGCACGCTGGACGACTCCTTCAGAATCATGGCTCCCACTTCCGCTAGCGTCTTTCAAGTCCGGTATGCCGAATAGAATCACTGCACGGATACCTATATCGCTCGCAGAACGCGCGCGTTCTATCATTCGATCCACTGACTCCCTAAAAACCCCCGGCATCGATTCTACCGGCTCACTTTTCCCACTGCCGTCTAGAACAAATAGTGGAAGCATGAGGTCATCGGTCGTCACTCGAGCTTCTTGAACGAGTGCTCGAAGCCCAGGACTGCGACGCAGGCGACGCAGGCGATGAACCAGATGAAGGTCATCCGTCCGCCCCGCTAACCCGACCAACCTGTCTTGTTCGAATGATGTATCCATTACCTATCAGCCTTACTTGTGAACTCAGTAACGAGTGCACTCACGAGCCCGTCTATCGTGTGCTCCTCTGCTTCAACCTGCACCTCCACTCCCATGTCCCTAACCGCGGAGGATGTCAGTGGGCCAATGGTCGCGATCATCACACCAACCGTCACATCTCGCCAGTCCGGGCCTAATTCAAGAAATCCCCTAACAGTTGAAGGGCTTGTAAACGTCAGCACATCCACTCCTCGCTTCAACTCTATCACCGCATTTTCTGGTGGCGGCTGAGTTACAGTCCGATATGCGATAACCTCATCGACTTGGGCACCACGTCTGGCCAGGACCTCTCTTAAGGTTGGTTCTCCAATATCAGCCTTCACGACCAAAATTCGCTCGTCCGCAACTGGATTGAGAGTCTCGCCTAAGCGCTCGGCCACATATTCGTCCGGAACGAAAGACACTGTCGCACCGCCAGCTTCTAGTGCTTGCCTTGTCGCAGGTCCCACTGCTGCCAACGAAACGTCCGCCAACCGATCTGTAGACATGCCGATCTCTAACATTCTCCGGAAGACACTACGCACACTATTTGCGCTAGGAAAAACAACCCATCGGTAAACCTTAATCCGTGAAATCGCCCGGTCTATCTCTGCGCAAGAAGCCGGGGGAATGACCTTGATCGTAGGGCAAAGAATCGCCTGAGCCCCCTGGGCCTCGAGTCTGGCAGATAGCGAGTCAGCTCGTTCGAGCTGGCGGGTTACTACGATTCTCTTTCCCATCAACGGGCCCTGCACCGCATCGCGCATCACAGTAGCTCTCTGGCTCCGTCGCTGAGCATTTGTTCCGCAAGCTTCTCCCCTAGTGCCTCGGGATCATCACCCGTTACTTCTGCTCTCAAAGAGAGGCCACCGGTATTGGATCCGACAAACCCGAGGAGCTTCAGTTGACCGGACTCTCGCCAGGCATGGGCCCCCACTGGTAGAGTGCATCCACCTCCTAAGCCTCTGAGAAATGCTCTCTCTGCCCCTGTCGTCGCCCTAGCGTCTGGCTCGTCTAAACTTCTTACTACTCGGTGTAATTCAGAATCCTCATCCCGCATCTGCACTGCGAGTGCTCCCTGGCCCGGCGCTGGTGGAAATTCCCGTACCCCTAGTTTTTCACTAATTCGATCTTCTAGTCCGAGCCGAAACAGGCCAGCTGTTGCCAGCACAACGGCATCATACATCCCCTCATCCACCTTACGAATTCGGGTATCGACGTTGCCCCTGATTTCGACTACATCAAGGTCAGGACGGTGGAACATCAACAACGCAGCACGGCGTGGACTTCCAGTTCCTATCCGAGCTCCATGGCCCAAAGACATCAGGGATGCTCCAGAAGAGCTCACCAACGAATCACTCGAGTCGTGCCGCAGAGGTACCGCTGCAACTATTACTCCCGCGCTATCCTCTACTGGCAAGTCCTTCAGAGAATGCACCGCGACATCAATACGCCCATCAGCTAAAGCGGCTTCGAGTTCCGAGGTAAAGTGTCCCATGCCCGGAAGACTACCGAGGTCTTGATGCTCATCACCTCGGGTCCTGATTTCTACAAGCTCGACCGAGCACTCAGGGGCCACTCTTGTTAGATGTTCTGAGACCCAGCGGGCCTGCCACATCGCCAGGATCGATCCACGCGTTCCGACGCGCACCCTATCGGAGGGCAAAAGGTTCTTACTCTGGTGGGGTGGGCTCGCCCGGATCACCCAGATCAAACAATTCGCTAACGGCACCCAAGAGCTCTGTGTGGCGGCCGTTGAGTTCTTCGGCTCCGCGCAACCGCAACATCGGTGTGTGAAACAACTTATTCACGATAGACCGAGTCAGGCGGTCCACATCCTCTTGGTTGGCAGCCCCGTCAATTGATCCAAGCCAGCGCCCCACTTCATGGTCTCTGATCTGCTCAGTGGTACGTCGTAGCTGAGTTATTAAGGCCTCTACTTCCGTGGATTCCGGACTGTGCAGATGAGTATCAACCACATTATCGACCACAGCTTCCGCGGGACCTACTTCCCCTAGCCGGAGAGACATATGGCGATCCAAGCGTGACTTAACATCATCGAGCGTAAGCAGGCGGATCCCCTCGAGTTCTGCGACGGCCGGGTCAACATCCCTCGGGATTGCGAGGTCAATGATCAGGAGCGGACCCACTGTATTTGCTCGTTCTGCAAGAGATTGTTTTACAGTAGCTTCATCGATGGTTGGCTCATCGGAGGTAGTTGCGGTAATCACTACACTTGCATTCTCTAGAAGCGTAGGAAGCTGATCGAGTGCAGCTGTTTCAGCTCCTATTTTCACGGCTATTTTACGAGCACGGTCCGCTGACCTATTCACAACTGTAATCTTTGAGGCATGAGCTCGGCCAAGAGCTGAGCATACCAGACTACCTACCTTGCCCGCACCAACAACTACAATGCTTCCCCCTTCGAGGTCACCCAACTCGTCTGTTGCAAGATCCAAGGCAACTGTACCCAAACTTGCAGAATGACGGCCTAGTTCCGTTTCCTGCCGGACACGTCCGCTTGCGCGAGCTGCGATCCGACCAACGTCTCTCAGGACACTCGCCTCGCCATTCCAGCTGGAAGGTTTCACAAATGCACGCGCGACCTGGCCACTGACTTGATGTTCACCTACAACAACGGAATCCAAGCCAGCAGCCACCCGGGCAAGATGTCTTATGGCATCTGCATCTCTCAGTTGGTACGACACATCAGAGCAAACAGACTCGGCATGGACGAAAACCTCACCGGCGATCAGATGGGCCGCTGTATCCTCATGGGCAGGGTCCACAACTGCGTAAATTTCGACTCTGTTGCACGTAGCCAACACTGTCATTTCCCTGATCGGTGGCTCTGAGCCGCCCTCCCAGGAGTCTTCAAATCGTCGACGTAATCGTTCCGCACCACGTGCGAAAGATCCGAGGCGATCCACGCTGGATGTATGATGACTCGCACCCAGTACTAGAAGCGTAGCACTGGTTTCGCTGGCTGGTGTCGGTTTTGGCATGGTCGGTAGGGTAAAGATTCCCGTGACTGGGCGACAGATCCGCTCAACGCTTCCTGAAGCGCAAGCTTATGCCGCGAATCATGGGGCCGACGAGTCCGCCGACCGTACCGCCGATAACGCCCAGTGCAACGATCACACCCCAATGTTCTATGGGGCTTCCCCCCTCAGCTACGGCCTGTGTGGCCGTTACACCGGCGAAAGCAGCGAACGACAGTAAAGCACTCCAGAGCGTCCACTTCAAGACCCCCTTGGATTCAGGCTTCATTCGCACTCCCATTTGTGCACCAGGCTCCTGGGTTACAATTGCAACCCTGTAAGAGTTCGGCCCCGGGTGATGCCAATGCTGCTTCCACTAGATCTGCCATCAGCTCCAGCAGTGCAGGTGAATCATGAGGTACTGGAACCCGATAAAAATCTAACCCCTGAGATCTTGCGAGATCAGATAGGTCATGGTCCAGCTCCGAGAGTGTTTCGGATTGCTCTTGTATGAAGCTAATCGGGACAACCACAACCCGATCCGCATCCAAGCTAGGCATGAGCGTCTCATTATCGGGCTCTACCCAGGGGATAGGCCGGTTTCCGTGGTTTTGGTACCCGAGGACGTACTTCACATCCCCAAGGGAATTGGCGATAGCAGAACACAGAGCTTCTACATAGTGTGTGTACGGCAGCCTTTCCAAATACTTGAGAGGGGTGCCATGTGCAGTGAAGTAGAGGAGTGAGCCCGGTTCGAGTAAATCCACTCCCGCGCTTTGAGCATACTCTCTGATTGCCATCTCCCAAATCGCAGCAAAATCTGGATGTGCATGCCAACCGCCAACAGCAACGACTTGGGCAAAGCCCTGCCGGACTTCCACCTCTCTCGAAAGCTCGTCGAGAGAGGCTACCGTCGTTGAGCGACCACACACTGGATACGTGGTAAGGCCAACTATTCGTTCAACCTCATTCTCCTGACACCATAACACAGCATCACTGATTGACGGAGTCAGGAACTGAGTGCCCAGCGTGACAGGTATTGCCAGATCACGCCGGGCCAACTCTTTCTCCAAACCTTCGCGCTTGGCTTGAAGTTGAGGCATTAGAGGGGAGCCACCTATCGCCCGATATATTTCTGTCAGCGCTGGCGCACGTGCATCGGCTAAGAACCGTGCCCTAGCTTCCGCACCTCCGGGACTTTCATCCTCTAAGCCTGCGTTTGCTAGAAAAATTCGTTCCAAGAAACCGGCGACTTCCTCTTGGTCCACACCCTCCGGTTCCCCGAACCCTAGCAGTACCACAGCGGTGCGGCTACTCACGCTAGGTTCTCATGACTTATTAGAGGGCACATCCCTATTAATCTCCAGTTATTCTTTGAATGTTCAGCAGCAGACACTTAGTCAGTAGATCGCCCGGACCTTGTTCTTGCCAGACCAAGAATCTGTACATGTTGACTAGTTGGACGGAAACCAGGGTCGGGATGCCTAGCAAGCATCGCGCACCTGGGCAAGAGTTGGACTGATACCGCCTAGCTCGCACTTAAGATCCTAGGATGAGCAAACACTGTTTCTCGTCCCGAGTAGCGTTGCCATCTAGGGGCTCCAGCTTCTAGCATCCTCTGTCAATGTAGCAAAACCTTCCTCTCCTCAGGTCTAGCGCCATGAGAACCCAACTATATTTCTTCACATTCGTTGCTGTGCTTCTTGGACTCTCCTCAGCTAAGCTCGCTGCACAAGAAGAGGTCACTTACATCAATCCTCGCACTGTGAACGAAAGCGGGGGGCCATTCAGCGGTGCGGTACTAGCAGGGAACACACTCTATATCTCAGGCACGTTAGGGTTGGATGCAGATGGTGAGGTGCCTGCAGCAGTAGATGTGGAAGCCAGAAATGTCTTGAATAACATACGGGCTCAACTTCAGGCTGCCGGTATGACCATGGACGACCTTGTGTTAGTTCAAGTTTATTGCTCAGACGTGGCTTTCTATGACACGTTTAATGAAGTGTACCGGACTTACTTCTCAGCTGAATTCCCAGCACGAGCCTTTCTCGGATCTGGCACCTTACTACGGGAGGCGCGCTTTGAAGTAATGGGAATCGCAGTAGACCACTGAGGTTGCCTTAGCTTTTCACCTACAGTATCCGTTCACGCCTTCTCCAAATTCATGCGAATAGAACTATGACGATCCGCCTGGCCTTCCTCTTTTTCTTCCTTTCACTTTGCATTCCAAATGCACAAAGCCAGGCCCAGATCAACAGACGGAGCCGTACTCCGCAGATTCCGCCACCGACAATCCTGGAGTACAAACCTCAATCAACCCTAGTGGTACCAGAACACGAGGTCCCCCAAGCCAAGTTCCCAGCTGTGGATTTCCACGGCCACCCTCCTGCACTCAATAGTCCCGGCACCATCCAGAGTGTCGTCACAGCAATGGACGAACTGAACCTTCAGGTCATGGTCCAGGCTCGAGGAAGTTCTGGAACCTCATTAACACAGCAAATTCAGGCAGTCCGGGCTGCAGGAATGCAAGACCGATTCGTTTTTTTCACCACGGTTGACCTCCGAAGTGTTGGCCCAGGATCTGGCGCTCGGATCGCATCTCAGTTGGAAGAAGACGTCACTGCTGGAGCAGTTGGTATTGGTGAAATAAACAAGGGGTTCGGACTTCTTACGCGGAAGGCTGATGGTAGCCGGTTACAAATGGATGACCCGGAACTCGACGTTGTGTGGCAAACCGCTGGCCGCTTAGGGATCCCGGTATTCGTGCATACGGGTGACCCAGCAGAGTTCTTCGAACCCCTCGACTTTGAGAATGAGCGTTGGCTTGAGATGGCACTCTTTCCCAACCGTCGCTTTAATGATCGTTCACGTTTCCCAGAATTTAATGAACTAATGGAGGAACGTGACCGCATGCTTGAAAGACATCCAAATACAACGTGGGTGCTGGCTCATATGAGTTGGTACACACAAGACCTGGGTAGGCTGGGCGAACTTTTCGACCGCTTTCCAAATGTCTATGCGGAAGTCGGTGCAGTGCTTTATGACCTAGGGAGACAACCCCGTTTTGCACGCGACTTCTTCATCAAGTATCAGGACCGCATCCTATTTGGTAAGGACTCATTCCAACCCGATGAATACCCCTACTATTGGCGGGTATTTGAGACAGAAGACGAGTACTTCGACTACTACAGGGATTACCACGCCTTCTGGAAACTCTATGGAATGGGACTACCCGATGACGTGCTCCGAAAGATCTACTACGAGAATGCTCTGCGCATTATCCCAGACATGCCGAAAAACGGGTTTTCAGGCGAAAACTAGGCACGGTTGGCAAAGATACTACTGAGGGAATGGAACTGAGTGAAATTACTCAGAGTCCTCAATGATGATTTCGTTTTCATTCCTTTCGTTTACGTCGTCCACCATCTCTTTAACGCGAATTCCCGTATCCACCAATCCTATGACCCGCGTTAGAAAATGGTTGACTCCCATACCGACTCCTACGATTCCGACCATGAGCTTCCAGATACCTGGGAGGAGAGCAATCAGCATCACCCAGCCGGCTATCATCCACCAAGGATTGATTCTCATCCTAGGCGCTTCCGGTCATGGGTGGAAACTCCGTGATGCGTCATATAGCAACCAACAACAGCAGGGCCTATAGGAATCCTCACAGTCCGAGCCAGTAGTTTACTATCGGGTAAGTCGTTGTCTGACAACATTTTATATTTTAGAACCCGTTGATAACCGTTGATAACCCTTAAGAAAGTTAATGATACCAATGGGTCTCGGACATCTTAAAGACCCTCTCAGTAGTTCATTCTCGGGTAAGTTGTTCGTTGATAACACTTTAGTAGTTCAAACTCGTTGATAACGGTTGATAATTGATCTCTTGAAGGTGGTAACTACAGAATCCTTTTCATCTCACTACTCCTTCAGACTCCTCAACAGGGGTCGTAGGTGACCGTCCTACCCTCGAACCATTCACCACACGGTTCCCCATCCTTGTACGTCCCCTTCTCATACACCTGACCGTTGTCGTAGTACTCCTCAACTGGTCCGTCCTCCACACCG
>DLRL01000071.1:6642-10280 GCA_002501085.1 Gemmatimonadales bacterium UBA7889 | reverse complement strand
TGTTCTATAGTCAGAGGTGATTGGTGACCAAATAGGGGGGGTCCCGGGTACTGGGGGTCTGCTTTGCTGGCGTAATTAACAAGGCAGGACGCATCTTTGCAGCATGTGGCGAATCCGACTGACAGCGCTGCTACTGCTCCTAGCGTGTGAGAATCCCACGACTATTCCAGTAGCTATGTCAATATGAGAAAAAATAAAAGGACCAACCACCTAGCATTGGCCATCTTATTCGGGATGTTTGCCTATTGGGCCAACCATAATCGACATTATCACGATGAACATACCATTGATCTGGTAGTCATGATTGTTTTTGGTATTCTTTCAATTTATCAGTTCTTTCTGCTCTCTCAGAGCTTGAGAAAAGAGGTCAAATAGGAAACGGCGCCACCATAGAAAGCCATGAGCCACCACTCGCAACCGTGACTAAGGTCACTCGCCCTTGGTCGTAGGACCACGGAACGCGAAGTAGGAGAGAGTGATCAGGGCTGGGACACTCGCTATCACAAATCCGATTTCTGGCATCCACGCTCCTGCGGTCGTTATGTCGTCCAACGCCAGGAGATCAAGTAAGGTGAGCGCTGCTATCAGAGCGAACAGCAGGGGTTTCTTCACGAGCTAGTTCCCACCTTTGAGATCAGCCGAGGGATGATCATTGGGACACTGCGACGATACTGGACATACTCCTCATCGAATCGCTCGACGAGTTCGCGTTCTTCGAACCAGCGAATAATAGGCGTGACCCTCCTTGGCCAGATTCCTCACGCCGTCCAATTCTTCTCACTATCTACCCAACCAGTAAGATAGCTTCACCATGAAGACGTTGTCTGAGGCCCCTGAGAACATTTCTCTTATATCCCCCACATAGTCGAAAGTCCCGTCACCAGCAAAATGATTTCGACCCTGTGACCATACGAGAAAGAGCCTCGATCCCGGCAGGTACTCCCAACGAAGGACCAAGTTCGATTTGAATTGCTTGAAATTGAAGTCAGGATTACGGAATGGCTCCAGGGTTCCGTTACCATCCACATCGGAGTAGTAGCGCCCTCCGTCAGAAGTCACAGAAAGCAGTTCTAGACGATCCGCATATGAGTCGGCCAACGGATCGGAGACTCGTTTGAAGTCAGAATACTGCCCTGCACTCACGAACGGCTGGGCGTAGACCTGAATAGACAGCGTCGGTGTGAATGAGTATTCAGCTCGAGCCGTTAACCCGACTGTCATTTGGTCTATGCGACCAAAGAGATAGTGCCTTTGGTTGGTATCTAGCCTCGTGACCCATTGGCTGTCATCTACATTGTGATTGACGGACGCCCCGATGGCAATCGATCCGGACTCTGACGGGCGCAAGGTGATGCTAGGCGAGACACCCAACGCCCAAGAGTCGCTTGCCGCCCGGCTATTTCCCCTCGCGTTGATACTGAACTGCACCTTCTTCCGCTGATCTGTGCTAACACCCACCATATAATCGGTGCGCGTTTCTCGCTTGAAGAGCGGCCCGCCGCGAAGCATCCTAGGTGACAAGGCTGTTCCACTCTGTGAGATCCCGAGGTTGAGCATCCATAAGTTATTCGTCTGGAACATCATGCTGACGTTGCCGTCCATCCCTAATCTCTTGCCCTCAAAGTTCCAGGCCTGGTTCATACTGGTGTTTATCATCCACATACGGAACGGACCTTGTGGTGCACTATGCTGATAGCCCAGGAACCCCCAATGAACTGCCTGGTCGGCACTTCCCTGGAAACCGAGGTCGTTGATCTCGAACCCTGGGGTTCGTGCGAAGAATCCAGTGCCACCCTTCCAGTAACCACCACCAATCTTCATGATGTGGAAGTCGGCGCTGCTTCCCGCGAGCGACCTCCGTGTGGGGTCGTAGATGACGTGCTCTGCATCGGGCCGCTGGTAGTAGCGTGCGGACGAAGCCTGCGTTCTTGCGATCGCCATTTCCGAGCCTTGCACGTAGGACCCCAGCAAGTATCCACCCAACTCCCACACGTCATCATTGAATCGGTGACGTAGGTCTATCCCACCTGTATAGGCTGCGGATCGCAAGGCTAGTTGGTCTGCGATTGAGCCACTCCGATTTACGCTCGTCCCTATCATCCCGAAGGCGGAGCGACCACCACGGAAATCCTTCTGGACCCTGAGCACGCCATAGTTCGTAAGTGGTTCAATCGCTTCTTCGTACGGCACACCCGCTCGCGGCGCTACCTGGGCGTATTCCGAGGAAGTGATGGCGTTCAGTACACCGACCGACCATCCATTCTCAGTTTTTCCCGAAAGCTTACCAGCTCCTAGGATCGTTGCCCGGTCACTCGCATCGATGTAGCCCACACTGGGGTTGGCAGATCCCTGTGGGGCCCGTCCGATCCTCCGGGAATAAAAGATTGATTCATTGAGGCCCCCGCCATCACCAGGCACAATCGGGAATCTGAAGATGCTTGATCCTTCGGTGAAAAACGGCCTCTTCTCCGGAAAGAACGACTCGAGCGCAGTTAGGTTCATGACACCCGGGTCCGCTTCGATCTGGCCGAAATCCGGGTTGATTGTTACGTCGAGCGTTAAATCCGAAGTGATCCCGTACTTGAGGTCGGCACCGACGGTGCCGAAGACATCGTTTCTTCGATAGAAGGGATTCGCCTCATCGCCAGGTGCGCGCCGGAGACGCGCCATTGAATAACTTAGGAGTTCAACCCGACCGGGGGTTCGAATTCCTCTCAGCCCCCTTAGTTCTCCGAATCGCGACACCAAAGCCATTTCTCGCATTGATGCCGGAGCCCACATGTTCATCTCTCCCTTCCGCGCTATCCCACGCACGAAATTTATGCCCCATGTTTGGCTTTCTGCCTTATTGAAGCGGAGTTGAGAGAAGGGGATACGAAACTCCGCGGTCCAACCTTCTTCGTCGCGTGAAGTTGCAACATCCCATACTGCATCCCATCCGATATCTTGTTGTACGTCATCGAACATGTAAATATCAGTTTGGACGCCGACCGGGTTGACCATGAATAAGAAGGCAGTCCGTTTGTCGAAATACGAATCGATCCCTACAGCTAACTGGTCGCTCAGTAACTCATTACTGTCATCTCGCCTCGTGAGTTGACCCCTGATCTCCGAGGGCTCCGACTCATGAGCTCTGATCGCGACGTACAACGCGCTCTCATCGTAGACGATCCAAGCCTCGGTTCGTTCGGTTGCTGGCTTGCCCTCATCCGGCTGCATTTGCACGAAATCAGTGGCGATGGGTGCCCGGGCCCATACACCCTCCGACATAAGTCCGTCGATCTCGATCTCGTCCGAACCTACACGGAGTGCGTCCATGACCGGTACAGTTGTAGAGGAGCAACATCCTCGCTCGTCCGACGCATTGTCCAATTCGTCGACCGGACCACTTTGGGCTGTAAGCTGACCTGCGCACAAGCTCATCGCCCAAATCATTGACGCACTGCGCCACCACATGCTTTTCATGGTCTTCCTAAAATAGGTTCTGTACGATCACCGAAGTCTGTCCCCTGTATTGGATATGCTTGGGCTAGAGAGAAATCGTTGCGATCACTCTTGTCCTCCGTCCAACTCCCCGTCCTTGCAGGTTCCCTTCCAACTCAATTGACCGGCGGGGTAATACTCCTCATGCGGTCCGT
>DLRL01000071.1:0-6323 GCA_002501085.1 Gemmatimonadales bacterium UBA7889 | reverse complement strand
GGTAATACTCCTCATGCGGTCCGTCTGGTGGTCCGCAGCCAACCACTATCAGAGCGAAGGCGAATAGCAGGGGTTTCTTCATACCTGAAAATACCCCTGTCCACTGAGTGGGTATGTAGGAGAATATCTGCAACTTAGACGGGAGAAACTCACCGGCAGAATTAGGGCATGAAAATGGATGTGACTGATTACGTGCTAGGCGGCGGGGCACTTGGTTGTGGTTGGTTGGCATGGGTGATCTTCGAAGGGACAGCGTTTCCGGCACCGAAGCGAACCTACCGAGGTCGCGAAGGACCTGAGGTTTACATCGATTTCGGCGGGCGGTGAGCACACCTGCGGGCTAGCGATGAATGGCACGGCGTATTGTTGGGGGTTTAACCGTGATTACCAACTGGGTGATAGCACATACGCCACCAGACGGGAACCGGTTCCTGTTAGCAGCGAGTTGACGTTCAAGACGATCTCTGCGGGCACTGATCATACCTGCGCAGTGGCAACTGATGGTGCGGTGTACTGTTGGGGCGGCAATGATCGCGGCCAAATTGGAAATGGTAGCCCCAGAGATAGTTACCCCCAACGCCCGATGGGACGAGCGCTCAGTCAGGACACCAACTCCAGTTGTGGGTTTGGTGGAGCGTATCAGTGTGGAAACAGCGATCGGAGTGGAACGAGGCGGTTACGCTTTTGCGCGCTCCGGCGCATTGTCTTTCGTGTCGATTTCTGCAGGTGCGTATTACTCATGTGGAATATCAACCGATGGTGGGGCGTATTGCTGGGGACAAGGGGAACCGGGACAGCTCGGGCATGGTAGCAGAGTAACGATGCCCGCTCCGATTGCGGTGGCAGATTGGCGGTGAACCTTGTTGTGCCAACCTACGACCCCTAAACCTGTGCGACTCGAAGGGTCGAGCCCGAATCGGGTGCCGAGCTTGTGAGAGACTGGGTGTTAGCTCCCTAGAATGCCACCATCTGGCTGAATTTGAGTATCAAGCTTCGCCCAGGCATGATCCCCTCGCCCGTCTCAAAACGTTGTTCGTTCCACACGATGAATAGATCACTTAGGGGCTTGTGGATCAGGTTGAAGCGCACATTCGAGTTCAGGAGTCTTTTCGTTGGATCCCACTGAACAAGCACATCCACGAACATATCCTTCTGAAACGAGTAGTTAGTGCGGACCGTCCAAAATGTCTTCACGAAGGAGGCATACGGATTATTCAAGTCGGCAGAGGTGCGACTCAGTGAGAAGCTCGCACTAAACTTGTAGGAGGGGCGTAGCGTCACACTGCCGGACACAGCTCGTTGCGTTCCGCTCCAAAGTCCTCCAATAGTGCCGCGATATGTGAAGGAGATCGGACGACTGGAGTTCGTGCTTCCGGTGAAGGCGTAGGTGGTCCAGTCGTGCCGCCCAACGGGAATCGGGTTAGTACGGCTATCAATGTTGAAGGGGCGCTCGATAACCTCTGTGAGATTGTTTGACTGGAGTTGCATATTGCCGCCGGATTCCAGGAATAGCGTGACCCCCGAGTGGAGACGCTTAGCACGGATACCCCCGCCCAAATCTTCGTAATAGTTCCATGTGATGTGAGGGTGGACCTCCCGGATGCCAATGCTGCGAAGGTACTCAGGTCGGGGTCGAATACCCCAATCGATGAAATACTTCCTCACCCCGGTTCGGTTGAAAAATCCCAGATCATTGGTAAAGCCTTCACCCAGTTCCATAAGGCCTAGCTTTATATGGTGGAAGTTCCCCTCGCGATTCAAAGACGTACGCCACGCGTACTGTCCGCTGTCGAAACTGGGGGAATCTGACTTAAGGTAATAGCTGCTCCAATCGATCTCTCCCGGGAAACGGAAGTAGGAGTCCAAGCCATAGACCCGATTGTAGTCGGCCTCGCCGCCCAAAGCATTACGCATCAGAAAGATGCCTCCGATATCTGAGCCCCGAAGCAAGTTCTTTCGCAAGCGTAACACGGAGTAGTCGTAGCTTGGTGTACCAGTGATCTCACTGGTACGCATCCACAGGCCACCCACCATCAAACCCGCCTCCTGTCCTGTGAGGCGGACTCCTCCCTTTATGGGCACAACTTGGCGATCATCGCTAATACCGATGCGTCTACTGAAGAAGGGGAGCAGGTCAGTATCAGATGTGGGCGTCAGGCGCACCCGCAAGTTCCGGGCGGCATCACCTACATAGAAAAGCCCTGAGTTCTCGAGAAAAAACTCCCTTTTTTCCTGAAAAAATAGGCTGAACTGCGTAAGATTTACCCTTTGTACATCGGCCTCTACCTGGGCAAAGTCCGGGTTGATCGCAGCATCTAGTGTCAGACCTCTAGTTAAGAGAACCTTGAGATCTGCGCCCAACTCCTTTTTTCGAGCGAAGCTTTCACCCCCCGTTTCGCGAACACCCCCACCTAACGCGTAGGGCTTCACACGGAGGTCCCTTCCTGCGCTAGCCCGTGGTAACCCCACTAGGTCACCCGCCAGAGAAAGGCGATAGAAATTATACGCTCTCGGGATAGGCGCCCAATATGCAACCTCATTGTTGCGTCGGAGTCTACGCCCGAAATTGATCCCCCATCGATTGTTTTGAGGATCAAAGCGTAGCGCTCTGAATGGGATCTCCATCTCCAGAGTCCACCCGTCAGCAACCCGCTGCGTCTCCACTCGCCACACCGCATCCCATGAGGTATTGACCTCACGACCCTCGTTCGCCACCTGACTGTCTCCCCAAGCCCCCTCCGGGTTAGTCATGAAAACATACCCATTACGGCGGTCCCGGAACGGGTCGACGATCACCTGAAATACATCTTGGGTACTCTCGGAGAAATCTTTCCGGATGTCTGTGACTATGGGCTCAGCGGAGTCATGGAGATAAGCTGCGACGTAGAGGTGGCTGTCGTCGTACGCAACCCAAACCTCCGTATCTTCTGTGGACGCATCACCCTCTCGAGGCTCGGACTGGACAAAAGCATTTGCTGCTGGCGGGGCCCGCCATACGGCCTCATCCAGCCTACCGTCAATACGTATAGATTCTTCGGTGGCGACAGCTAGGACCTGAGGACGCTCAGCATCGGTCCTGGTTTCAGGGACCTGGACTTGGGCAAGAGTGGGAAAGGGGGTTAATAGCAGGAATGGGAGCGTAAATATGGGGCGCAAGTAGTAGAGCAGTTGATAGTCGGGCATAGCGCATGGTCCCAATCCCAGAATGCCCCCGACCTCGTCTAATCCACGCAGAGCCTCAGGGCTCCGAGATGATGGGCGACACGTTCAAGCCTCTCAACAGGCCGTTGTATCTCGCCACGAGCGTGGTCATCACGTTCTCAAGACGCTCTCGGAGTATGACCCAATCCGTGTTCAGGTGACGCAACCGATCTCGAGCTCCGTCGGTTGGCCCGCCCTGGGGCTCAGTCACGAAGCCATACAAGTATGCGTATTGGTGGTCTAGCCTAGGCTGGAAGTTGATCGGATCCTGACTACTCCGACTGTTTGTGTTGATGATTTCGTCTTCGATGTCGGTGAGAGCTTCAGCGATCGAGTCGGCGATCGGGCGAACCTTGCCTGCAACGGGTACGTCCTCGAGTTCAAGGATCGTCGCGGTGGAGGCTGCTTGGCTACGCACCTGACGGAGTCGATGGATTTGGTCGTAGATGGTCGTCAAAGAGTCACGAATTTCATTGCCGAGTCGCCACTGCTCCTGTAAGTCCGCGATAGTTACTGACTCCAGGCGGGGATCCTTTAGAACACGAAAGTCCTGTTCCTGAGTCCATTCACCGGATGACAAGCGGACAGTGTACGTGCCGGGTGGTACGGTGACGCCACCGGTGAAGCCCCAACTGGTTACAGCTCCTTCTGGCGGTTCGAGGGCCTCGGTCTGGAGGTCCCAGGCGAAGCGATGGCTCCCTGGGGAGACCGGCAATGTAGGCCCTTGGGCGCGCTGTGGACGGTCCCCGTCAACCTGGCTTACGGCCTCTTCTGGTGGTGTCTGGGACCTGTAGCTGCGGAGCAGCGATCCGGAGGAGTCCATGATGTCCATGGTCAACCCTCCGGTGATGTTCTCGGTTAGGAAGTAGGTGAAAATTGCTCCATTCGGTGGGTTTTGAGGCCAGCCTTGTCGTCCGCTTCCGCCCCACACAACTCGATACGTATCGCGTGGCCTGAAAAAGTGGGCGGTCTCGGCGTCGGTTGCGTCCGCGACCTGATGCAGAGGCGTGATGTCGTCGAGAATCCAAAAGGACCGGCCCTGGGTCGAGAGCACGAGGTCTTTCTGATGCACCTCAATGTCGGTCACGGGAACGATGGGTAGATTCTGCTGGAGGGGTTGCCACTGCCCCCCGCCATCGAAGGATACAAAGAGGCCGAACTCGGTCCCGGCGTAAAGGAGTCCCTGTTGGTCGGGATCCTCGCGCACTACCCGAACCGGATAGTCGGCGGGTATCCCGTTCGTTCCGTCGGCGAGGCTTCTCCAGTTTCGTCCGTAGTCTTCGGTCTTGTAGATGTACGGTCGGAAGTCGTCCATTCGGTACCGGTGCACGGCTAGGTATGCCGTAGCCGGATTGTGCGGGGATACCTCGATGGCGTCCACCGTGGAGGCGATCTGGATGCCGTCGGGAGTAATGTCCGTCCACGTCGATCCATCGTCCCGAGTGAGGTGGACCCTGCCGTCGTCTGTACCGGCCCAAATCACGCCTCTTTCATGGGGCGAAATGGTAACGGCAAAGATCGTATTGTAGACCTCGACCCCCGTGCCTTCGCACGTGATCGGGCTACCGCCACAGTGCTGGTGATCAGCATTGTTCGTGGTCAGGTCTGGCGAGATCGACTCCCATGACATTCCCGCGTTCGTGGTCCGAAAGAGCCGATTCGACGCATGGTAGACACGATTCGCGTCATGGGGATCGACCTCGATCGGTGACACCCATTGAAAACGATACATGAGGTCTTGGGCTGGGCTTCCGAGTTGCATCTGAGGGTACACCATCATGTTGCGGGTCTCGCCGGTCTCGGCGTTCCACCGGTCGATGACGCCTCCGTAGCATCCCGAATAGATGAGCGTCGGATCGTCGGGGTTCATCGCCACCGGTCCGGTTTCGCAACCGCCCACGGAATGCCAGAATCCCTCAGGCGAAATATCCGAACTGAACCGCGAGGGCACGGTAATGGTGGAGTTATCCTGCTGTGGTCCGTACACGCGGTATGGGAAGGCGTTGTCCACGGTCACCGAGTAGAACTCGGCGGTCGGTTGGTTGTAGTACTCGCTCCAGGTTCGGCCATGGTTTACGCTTACCTGTCCGCCTCCATCGTCAGCGACGATCATCCGCGCTGGGTTATCCGGATTGACCCATAGGTCGTGGACATCACCATGAGGAACATTGATCGGATTGAAGGTCTGGCCACCATCGATCGACCGGTACAATCCGGTATTCATGGCGTAGATCGTGTTCTCGTCCTGAGGGTCGGGCTCCAAGTGCATGTAGTAGTAGGCCCGCTGGCGGAGCTTCCTGTCGGCACTCACCCGAGTCCAACTCTCGCCTCGATCGTCTGACCGATAGACACCGCCGTCGGGCTCAGGAGCTTCGATGAGGGCCCACACGCGACGGGGGTTCGCCGGCGACACCGCCACTGAGGATTTGCCGAAGAGGCCGTCAGGCAAGCCATTGTTCAACTTCTTCCAACTGTCTCCTCCGTCCACGGTCTTCCATATGCCCGCTTCCTCAGCTCCGGAGATGAGCACCCACGGCTTGCGCTCGCCGCGCCAGGCGGAAGCGTAGATCTCTCGAGGATTGCTCGGGTTCATCGCGAGATCCACGAAGCCTGTCGAGTCGGAGACGAAAAGCACCTGTTCCCAGCTGTCTCCCCCATCTGTCGTGCGGTAAACGCCCCGTTCCGGATTGGGCCCGAACGCGTGGCCCAGTGCGGCGATGTACGCCACGTCGGGATTCTTCGGATGGATCTTGAGGTCCCCGACCTGTCCGATGTGACCGAGCCCGGAGAAGGACCAGCTATCGCCCCCGTCCGTGGACTTGTAAACGCCCTTTCCCGTCGAAACATTGCCTCGGATGCACGCCGAGCCGGTTCCCACGTAGATGACGTTCGGGTCCGTATCGGCGACATCGAGTGCCCCCACGGCTCCCACGTCGAATGAGCCGTCCGTGATGTTGCCCCAGGTGTTTCCGGCGTCATCCGTCTTCCACACACCACCACCGGTGGTCCCGGTGTAGAAGACGTCCGGGTCGGTGGGGTGGCCCGTAACCGCGGTAGATCGGCCGCCTCGGAACGGGCCGATCATTCGGTATTCGAGAGCATCAATGATGGCGGGGTCCACC